>DATHNM010000568.1:0-25603 GCA_035486095.1 Bryobacteraceae bacterium | reverse complement strand
GCATCAGGTCCGCAATGCCGCGGTTCCTGGCTGTACCGGTGCGGTCGAAAAACTTCATGTCCCCGATACCGATCAGATTCGCAATCTTGACCGGATACAGCAGGCTGGTATTGGTGCGGGCATGCACTCCCAGCGGATTCTGATCGTACAGGCGCGCGATCTCTTCAGCGGGTAAATCGGCGGACGCAAGATTCGGATCGGGATGGAGGAACGGAACCCGATAGTCCTCGCGCATCTGACGCCGCCGGCGTTCTTCCAAAAACTGCTCGCCGAAGCCCGCGTAGCGCCGCGTCAGATCGCCCATCAGCGGCCCGAACGGAGTGTGGATGTTGGCGGGACCTTCGGTCACCGAGCCATCCGGTTGAACTCTCGTATGGCACATGGCGCAGGTGTCGGTTCCCAGTTCCACCTTGCCTTTTTCGCGGACCAGATAGCGCAGCCCCAGCAACACGCCGTCTTTGGTGATCTGGAGTTTGTACGCTTCAATCACGCGCGGATCGCGAATCAGCTTCAGATTGTCTTCGCTGCCGCTGAAGCGCGGAAGCTCGCGTCCATAGAACACTTCCCGGCCGGCCGCAATCCACTCTTGGCGCGAGTGCAGCTTGCTCGGATCGACCATCGGCTCCGGCTCGCGCGACTCGAGCCATTCAATATAGCCCTTGGGTTCTTTGTCGGGCGTATAAACCGGATAGGTTTTCAGATTCACTTCAGGCAGCGCGTAGTAAGCGCTTCCGGAGATCATTTTGGGCGCATGTCCCAGACCCGCCAGCGGAAGCCGGTAGCCCGCAATGGAACCATCGCTCCAAGGCGCCGGAACTTCCTGGGCCGATAAAGTAACGCCGATTGTAAGAGCCGCCAGCAATAAAAACCGGGCCAAATTGCCTCCTGAGACCTATAGTCTCATGCCCAGGATCGTCCGATGGATGCTTTAGAATTAGGGATAACTTTATGAACCGGCCGATTCTTTTGCTCTGCGGGGTGCTGGTATGTGCCGCTGCAGCGTCGTCGGCGCCTTCCAACCTCAGCGACGAATTTTATAGCGCCATTCGCAATAACGATCTGGCGCGGCTGGAAAATCTGCTTCGCGGCGGGGCCGACGTGAACACGCGTGACCGTCATGCGGAGACGCCGCTGATGTACGCGGCCTATGTGGGTTCGCTCGACGCCATGCAGTTGCTGCTGAACCATGGTGCCGGCGTGGACGCCCAAAGCCAATCCGGGGCGACGGCGCTGATTTGGGCGGCCACCGATCTGGCGAAGGTCCGTCTGCTGACCGAGCATGGCGCCAACGTGAATCTGGCCACTAAACGCCGGCGGACGGCCCTGCTGGTAGCGGCCATGAGCGATCCTTCGGCTGACATCGTGAAGCTGCTGATCGATAAAGGCGCGGATCTGAAAGCTGTGGATTTTCTGAAGACCACTCCCCTGCGTGCCGCCACGCTCGGCAACGATACCGAAACCATCCGCATATTCATAGACGCAGGCGTGGACGTGAACGCCGCCGACCTGCCGGGGATTTCTCCGCTCATGATGGCGGCCGGCTGGAACGGAAACACGCAGGCGGTACAAATGTTGCTCGCCAAGGGCGCCAATGCGAAGGCCGCCAGCAGGCCGGTAATGGGGCTGCCGGTGAGGAACGGAGCATCCGAGTTTGGGTCGTTGACGGCTCTGCTCATGTCGGCTCCCTTCGGCCCGCCGGAAATGATCGGGAACCTGCTGGACGCCGGTTCGGATGTAAATGCGCGGGATGTTCGGGGCATGACGCCGCTGATGCTGGCTGTGGCAGCGGACCATCAGGATGCGGCCGTCATAAAGATGTTGCTGGAGCACGGCGCGGACGCCGCCGCGCAGAGCAAGATCGGGGATTCGGCCGTCGATTGGGCGCGCAAGGCGGCGCTTCCAGTGGCTTCGAATTTATTAAAAGTCGACGTCGCGGCAGCACACCCTTCCACCCTCCCCCCGCTTGCTGAGAAGCCGGACCTCAAACCGGCGGTCCAAAAGACGCTGGGGCTGATTGAGAAATCCAGCTGGACGTTCTTTGCCGCCAGCGGCTGCGTGTCCTGCCATGCCCAGAGCATGACGGACCTGGTGGTGGGGCATGCGCGCGCCAAGGGCCTGCAAGTGGATGAAAAGGCGTCTGCCGAGCGGGTGAAAATGCTCCAAGCGGTCTATCCTTCAGAGCCGCTGCTGGAACGCATGGACGCCGCCGGCGCAATGGAGCAATTGGCTTATCCGCTGATGGGCCTGGCGGCGAATAATCATCCCGGAGATCGGCTAACGGATGGGATGCTGGCCAACATTGCGGCGGCGCAGCGGTCCGATGGTTCGTGGCACGTGGGTGCTGCCGCCCGGCCACCGGCGGAAGAAGGCGATATTTTCCGGACTGCGGTGTGCATCCGGGCGCTGAAGTTCTTTGCTCCCCCGGGGCGCGGACCGGAAATGGCGGTGCGCGTCGCCAACGCCCGGCGCTGGCTGCAGGCGGCGAAACCGGTGACAGCCGAAGACCGGAACATGCAATTAATCGGACTCTATTGGGCCGGCGCAGGATCAAACGCATTGAAACCGCTGGCAAAATCGATTCTTTCTGGACAGCAGCCCGACGGCGGTTGGATGCAGCACCAAGGCCTCGCAACCGATGCCTATGCCACCGGCGAGTCGCTTTTTGCGCTTGCCGAGACGGAACAGGCACGGCCCTCCAACGCGGCCTGGAAGCGTGGAATCCAATACTTGCTGAAAACCCAGCGGGCCGACGGATCCTGGTTTGTCGCCAGCCACTCGCCGCGCATCCAGGCGTTTTTCGAAGGCGGGTTTCCTTACGGTCACGACCAATGGATCAGTAACTGGGGCACATCCTGGGCTGCGTTGGCCTTGACAGCCGCTATCGACGGATCTGACACGTCAGTTATCCGGGCCGCAAAGTAAGTGGCTTCGGTCGTTGGGGTAATCTCCCCCACGGTACTAAGGTGATATCTAAGCACCTAGACATAAAAACGCCCGACACCTTACCTCGCGTCAGTATCTACTAGTACTTTTCCTTGAGCTATCAGCGCGTTAGACCCTTGACCTTATTTCGGCCCCACGATAAACTCCTGACAATGCTTAATGGCTAACCTCCGGGGTCTCCCCGAGGTTGAGGCATTGTTCGGATCGAGGAGGAGGAGTTTTTTATGAAGCGTCTGTTATTATGCGCACTTTTAGGTGTTCTCGGCATGGCCCCCGCCATGTTCGCGGATGTCGTTGATTTCATGTTAAATGTGAACGGCACCACTTACTGCGACAGCGGTACCGGTGCAACCTGCGATGTTACCGGAAGTCTTCCCGGCAACGTCACCACCGACACTCTGGATACCACCTTCGGTGGTACCGGACTGGGGACCGTGAGTCTTACGTTCGGCGCAGGCACTTACAATGTCGGCCTCTGGCTGTTTGAAGAGTTGAACCCGTTGTCGGGATACGACGAATACGGCGCCACGGGTGGTTCGCTCGGCGCAGGCGAAAGCTGGCAGATTGACACGCCGGATTATGACTACGTAAATGGCTTCGATCCCAACTTTGGCGGTTTGGCCGCCGGAGCAGGCAGCATCGTGGCCAACACCACGGCCGGCTCCCTGGCAGACACCAACTACCTTCCCGGTAACTCCGATGCCTATGACGTTCTTTGCTCTGGTTCGCCCACTTGCAACGATTTTGCTTCCGGCGCGCTGGCTTACAACTTCACCGTCTCAACCGGCACGGACACCTTGAGTTTCACCCAGTCCACCACCAAGCCAACCAGCGGCTTCTTTCTGGAGCAGATCGCTCCGGTAGACGGCATCAATCTCAGCGAGATCGATTATTATTACACCGCCACCCTCACAGCCAACACCTGCACCGTGGATTGTTCACCAGTTCCCGAACCCGGTTCGTTGATTCCTATGCTGGCGTTCGCCGGTGTACTGGTGTTTCTGGTTTGGCGCCGCCGGACTGCAGCCGTTTAGGGCCGGAGCCTTTAGCAAAGTAGGAGGAGAAGAGAGTTCATATGAGAAAGCGATTTCCGTTCATTATCCTAACGCTGTTAGCGGCAGCCGTACTGGTTCATCCATCTGCGTATGCAGCCAGTCTCACCGTTCTGACAGTGCCGTGGATTGCGACCAGTCCTCTGACACCGCATTCGGCTTACATCACCATGGGCGGTACCGAAATTCCGGTCACCCTGCAGGCCACGGTGCCGAGCGCGGTAGGGTCCAGCGATACCTTTTCAGTAACGTGGGTTTTCGGCGACGGAAGTCCCAATGTCACGTTCCCGATAACCAGCCCGCATTCGGCGTATGACATCTCAACTGTCCATACCTATCCGGCCGCCGCGGTTGGCACGGCTTGGACGGCCACGGTGACGGTTACCGACACCACCAATTCCGCGACGGGTTCGGCGCACTATTACGTGACGCAGCAGAAGAACACCCTGGCGGCGCGCGTGAATGTGGCCATCGATCTTGGTCTCTGGTACATGCACCAGACCATGTGGCGCAGTTCAACCACCGTTGGATCGAACACCGTGCAGTGGGGCGGCTGGGACAACAGCTGTACTCCGGTGAATGGCGAGTCATGGGATTGCCTGGGTTACGGCTCGATCAACGCCGCCAATGTCCAGGCTTTCGAAGTGAGCGGACACCTGGGCAACGGGCCCACTGCTGACCCATATACGGATGATGTGTCGCGCGGCCTGGCGCGCATGTTCTTCTTCCTCGCTGACGAAGCCAATGTCAGCCAAACTTATCAATACAACCCGGCTGTGGTGAATTACAGCTGCAGCAACGGAATGCCGGTAACTGGCCAGACCCCCGGCACGTACCCCTACTGTGGGCCGGGAACGCAGATCTTCTACAATGCCGGCGCGACATCTTGCACCTCGCCGCCCTGCAATTACACATTCGATTCCAACACCAACGGCCAGATGATCTACTCCAACGACAATTCGGGCGAGTACATCTACACCACCGGGCCGTTTATCGACGCGTTGGTTGCCAGCGCCAACCCCACCGCCAAGGCTCCTACCGGAAGCGGGCCCAGCGGCGCTCTGCCAGGTATTTTGGGACAGACTTATAAGAGCATCGTGCAGGACATGGCCGACTGGTATGGCGCCTGCCAATACGAATGGGATTACGATCTCGGCAATCCCGCATCTGGATTCAGTAGCTACTACCGAGGCTACGGCGGCTCAGATTCGGGCGGCGGCTGGTTATACGATTGCCAAGAAGGCGATGACAATTCAACATCGCAATGGGCTGCCATCGGTCTGATCGGAGCCGACCGCGGATTTGGCGTCACAACGCCGAAAGTGGTCAAGGACTTCAATAACGTCTGGGTTACGAACAGCCAGGATGTGCAGCAGCCCGTCCCGACCGGCACGGACCCCTATGCCGCCGGTGACGACTACGGCGCTTTCGGATATCGCGGATCGCTCTATTACTCCAATCCGTGGAGCAGCTTCGCAACCACCCCCTCCGGCATGGTTCAGATGGCGCTGGATGGTATTGGGCGCACGAAGAATACGGCTTTCGGGGATGCCACCACCGATCCGGACCAGCGTTTCAACGCGGTTGAGACGTATTACGCGGATAACTTCTGCAACGCCATCAGCGGCGGCGCCACCAACGCTCCGCGGGCTTATAGCTATGGTTTGTTCTCGTTCACCAAATCCATGTTGTTGCATAATCCCAACGGCGTGTTGTCGCCCATTCAGTTTCTGAGAACTTCGACGCCGAACGTCTTCCCGGGGAACCCGGGCACCGGCGTTCCGAAGAACGAGTTGGATTGGTATGGCGCCGTATCCACCGCCAATGGTGGTACGGATCCCTGCGACGGCGTTGCGCAAACGCTGGTGAATCTGCAGTTGACTCCGGCAGATGGCGTGTACGATGGCCACTGGTGGGGCAATAACTACGATAGCTACCAGTTCTACTATGAGACGGCCTGGTCTATCATCATGCTCAACAAGACGGTGTTTGTCTCCTGCGTCAATAACTTGGCGGGGCGAGGCAATGCCTCTGGACCGGGCGGGGCGCAAGTCACTCTGTCATGGACCGCTCAGACCAATGCCACCGGTTACTCCATCTTGCGCAGTTCGGCGTCCGGTGGACCTTACACGCAAGTGGGTACCACGGGCTTGACGGGCTATCGCGATGGTAACGACGGCCTGCTGCCCAACACCACTTACTACTATGTGGTGCAGCCGCTGCAAGGCTCCACCGAGATCTGCCAGTCCAACCAGGCGGCTGTCGCGATCCCGTAGTTTGGTACCGTAGTGGTTTAGTGTTACTAACGAAGTAAATCAGGGCCCCAGTGCAGCGCAAGCTGCTTTGGGGCCTTGCTTGTTTTGAGCCTCCTTGCTCGTTTTGAGCCTCCAGGTTGAGCGGGCTCGGCGCGCATTGAAGTTCACACCGTCAGAAGACGATGAAACTGCTGTGGCCTCTGCCACCGGAGCGGAAAATATGAAGCGCACTCATCCCATGAAATACCTTTCCTATGCCTTGGCTGTGATCGGCTTGTTACTGTGCGCAATGCTGGCTGGCGCACCCCTGCAACAGCCGGTTTATGTCTTTCTCTATGCCAAAGTGACCGATCAAGTGCATCTGGACATGACCGAAGAGCGGCTGCGGCATATTCTGCCGGCCTTGGAGCAGTTCCGCAAGTCGCATCCGGAAGCGCATGCGTCCGCCACGGTTCTGTTTACTGGAGCGGTGAGTAAGGCTCTGGAGGAACGCAACGGAAAGACGCACATTGTTGATTTCGTGAAGGATTATATTGGCCGCGGGGTAATCGAACCAGGCTATGACGGCACCGATGAACCCACCTATGATGTTCGCCCCACCCTCCGGCTATCGCTCCAACAGTCGGTGGAGGATCGTTGGAAGGCGCGCCAGGGCATTGCGGAACAGTTTCTCGCCGAAGCGCGCGATCCGCTTACCGGCGCACCGGCTAGCGGAAGCGGCGGACTGAAGGAGATGCAGGATGTTTTCGGAAAGGCCGCGACCATTCGAGGATTGGAACTGGCGCTGGAAACATATCGCCCCGCGCCCAAGGTGAAGCGGACTCCGATTGCTCCCGGGACGCCCCTTCCGTCGGCTGCCGAATTCGGGCCCCGCGTGGGCGTTTTCCGGGAGGCGGGCGGCGATACGGAAACGCTTCAAATGCTGGCTAAATACAACACCAGCGCGATCATGTTCGGCGTTCCCGCCACCAACCCGGCGCAGTTGCCTGGTTTCACCGGCGAGATCACGCATTTCGGCAGGCTGATGGCACCCATCCCGGATACGGCGCCGGAACTCTATTGGCAGGACTATGTTCTGCGGGTTTCTGAAACCGCCCCCCCGGTGCGTGCGGTCAAAGCGCAGGAAGGCGTGGAGATCCTCAAGAGCATTCTCGAAAAAGCCAACCGCACCACGGTTCAATTGGTGCAAGTGGAGCTTGGCTCGGCAGATGACTATTTGAAACCGGAATTCGCACGGAGCGCGTCCAACGCGGCGCTGAAATACGCGTATGATCATCCGCAGGAGCCGCAATTGCCGGCCGATGTGCTGCGCTCCGCCGACGAAGTGAACGCCGCATGGTCGAAGGAAGACGCGCTCATGAAATGGCTGGGTGACGATTTCTTCCGCAATAATGCCGGCAGCCGTTTTACCTCCAGCGGCGATCTGGCGAAGATGGCTGGACCGAGCGCGGGCTTTACGGTGACCACCGCCAGCCTGCGCACCCAGATCACGGACGCCATCAATAAACTGGGCAACGACACCCATCCTTTCGACTATCTGCTGGTGGATGGCCATTATCTTTCGCTGGCCGAAGTGTTCCAGGTATTAACGGACGAGCTGGCGGAATATCACAAGACCGGCAAGTTGCCGGAATCGGTTAAATCGGTGAAGGTGCATGGCCCGTTTCGCCTGGTAACCGGCCACGGTCCGAATGAGGGTGAGATCACCGCCGGGGACATTGAGACTTTGTGCGCGGACATCGACGCTCCCTTGCACGAGGAAACATCCATCGGCCTGCCGCGAAACAGCGTCCCGCCGCTGCTGAAGGTCAATGGGATGGACTTGAATCCCGCTCAGATGCTGCGCCTGATGGGGATGGCATTGGCCAATCCCGCGCCTGAGACCAAGTTCCCGGTGCGGATGATCTATATGCTGGGCGAAGTGGGAACCATTCTGCCGAAGTCGCGGACCCTCTATGACGTGGGCTTTGTGTGGACCGTGAAACCGGCTCCGCTGGCCATACAATAGTACAGATCATCCTACAGATTCGGGACCTGACGTGGCGCAGAGAACAGCAGTTAAGCAACCGGGTAAGCAACCCAGTAAGCCATCCAAAGTAGGACGCGCGGCCGCTGCCTCAAGCGGCGTTGGCCCTTTGTGGACGGTGCTGGTGCCAATCGCTCTGCTGGCCTGCTTCTGCCTTCTGGATCGCATCAATTCCAGCCCGCATCTTTTGGAAGCGTTCGCTGGCGCGGTGGGCGCGCTGCTGGTTTTCTTCGTGCTGCTTTACCGCCAGGTGATCCGCAGCGGCCGGACTCTGACTTACGAATTCGTTCCCCGGCCGGTGCACTATGTGCAGTTCGTAATGCACACCTCGGTCTACGTGTACTGGGGCTGGTATTGGCGCGAGGTGTACCACGATGTGTCGCTAATTGCGGCGCAGATTGTCTTCGCCTATGCGCTGGACATGCTGCTGTGTTGGGCGCGCCGCGACAACTGGGTGGCGGGTTTCGGACCCATTCCCATCGTGATGAGCACCAACCTGTTTCTGTGGTTCAAGGACGATTGGTTCTATCTGCAGTTCCTGCTGATCGCAACCGGTGTGCTGGGCAAGGAATTTGTGAAGTGGAAGCGCGAGGGCAAGCTCACTCATATTTTCAATCCATCGGCTTTTTCACTTTGCATTTTTTCCATCGCCCTGATTGCCACGCATGGCACCGACATCAGTTGGGGAGTGGACATCGCCACCACGTTCCACCGGCCCCCGCACATCTATCTCGAAATTTTTCTGCTGGGGCTGGTGGTTCAGTCGTTGTTTCGCGTGACGCTGGTGACCCTGTCGGCCGCCGCCGCGCTCTATGGCCTGGGGCTCTGGTACACCGGCATGACCGGCGATTACCAGTTCATCGATTCCAATATTCCAGTGGCGGTGTTTCTGGGTTTGCATTTGCTCACCACCGATCCGGCGACCTCTCCGCGCAGGGACCTGGGAAAGATTCTCTTCGGCGCCATGTATGGAGCCGCGGTGTTCGCCGCCTACAGCGGCCTGAAGTTAATTGGCGCTCCGGAATTTTACGACAAGCTGTTGATTGTTCCGCCGCTGAATTTGTCGGTTCGCGCGCTGGACCGGTTTAGCGATTTTGTGGCGTCCAAGTTCGGATCTCTGACCGCGGCGCTGAGGCAAAAACCAAAGCTGGTGAATTTCGCCTGGATGGGTGTTTGGGTGGGATTGTTCACCACCATGACCGCCAGCGGTTTCCTGGTAAAAGGCAAAGACCACCCCGGTTCCAATCCCGCGTTCTGGGCGCATGCCTGCCAGCAGGGCCGTTCCAGTTCCTGCGCTACCTGGGTCAATATGTTGAAGGGGCGCTGCCAGGGCGATTCGGCCACGGATTGTCTGCAGCTGGGAAAAATATTGGATGAAGGCAAGTATTCGGCGCGCGATGAGGCGCAGGCCGGCGTGACGTTCGGCCGGGCGTGCGATCTGGGTGTTCAGGAAGCCTGCGGCAGTTTGATTGCATTCATGAAAAAGGGCGGAAGCAACGTCCTGGGGTCGGCTTGCGACCGCGGAGATGGCGCCAGTTGCTTCATTTTGGGGTCGCTGTTTAGCGGCGGCGCCGGTGTGCCCCAGAATCCGGTTTCGGCTTTCGAATTGTTCCAGAAGTCTTGCGACAGTGGATGGTGGCGGGGATGCGGGCGCCTGGGCGTCAGCTATTTAAACGGTCAAGGGACGGCGGTAAATCCCAGTCTGGCAATCGAGAATTTCGAGAAGGGCTGTACGGGCCGCAACGCCGCCAGTTGCATGGAGGCCGGTCAGTTTTATCAGGACGGAAAACTGGGATTGAAGGTGGAAGCGCTGGCGCGCCAGCGTTTCCAACAGGCCTGCGATCTGGGCCTGCAAAGCGCTTGCGCGCTGCCCAATCCGGCGCGCTAGGCGCCCGG
Organism: Bryobacteraceae bacterium; assembly: GCA_035486095.1. Lineage (GTDB taxonomy): Bacteria > Acidobacteriota > Terriglobia > Bryobacterales > Bryobacteraceae > Palsa-89. Next base: position 15,431 of record DATHNM010000568.1, on the reverse strand, counting down.
CAGAACAACCGAGACGGTGGTGCCGCGGCCGGGTTCGCTTGCAATCTGCACATCGCCGCCATGCAGCACCACGATCTGCTTCACGATGGCCAGACCCAGGCCGGCGCCTCCGGAATCGCGGGAACGGGCACGGTCCGCGCGATAGAAGCGGTCGAACACGCGCGGCAGAGCGTCCACCGAGATTCCCGATCCGGTGTCGCGAATCTCAAAGCGAATTCTTCCGTCGTCACGCTGCGCGCTGAGCCAGATCCCGCTGCCGGCCGAACAATGCGCTAAAGCGTTCGACACCAGATTTCCGAGGGCGCGCTGCAATAATGCGCGGTCCACTTCGGCCACGATGTCGGGATCCGCGCTGGCCGCCAGTGTAACGCCCATTTCGGCGGCGGTGGCCTCGTAATAGTCGCACAGGTCGGTCAGCAGCCGGCCCAGATGTTCGGGGGTTCGCTTCAAATGATCGCCCGGGCTTTCCGAACGCGCCAGGAACAACAGCGATTCCACCAGCTCAGAGAGCCGCACGGATTCCTCCAGGCAAGAACCCAGCACCTCGATGTATTCCTCCGGAGTACGTGCGCGCGCCAAGGCCACCTCGGTTTCGCCGCGAATGTTGTTCACCGGGGTTCGCAGCTCATGAGCGATGTCGGCCGAGAAGCGGGACAGGCGCGCGAAAGATTCTTCCAGCCGCTCCAGCATGGCGTTGAAAGCGGTTGCCAGAACGCGCACCTCCACCGGATAACCCTCGGCGTGAATGCGCTCGTTCAATGTGCTGGAGCCGATGTGGCGGGCGGTTTCGGCCACTTCCCGCAAGGGCCGGGTGCCTCGGCGGGCAATGACGAAGCCCACGGCGGGGCAGAAGATCAGCGCCGCTGTCAGAACAGTCCACACCCAGATGCGCTGCTGCCCTAAAATGATCTGTTCCTGCGTGAGGTCCACCGCTGCCTGGACGGTCCAGACTTCTTTTCCCGCCGGATCGCGCGGCACCGCGGCCACGATGGCCCGATATGTTTCGCCGCTGGGCGAATCGATCCAGAAAATTCCCCGGTGGCGCGACCATTCCTCCATAATGCGGGAGGAACTCAAATCCCGATTCATGCCCGGCGTGGTGGACAATGCCACGCCATTCGGATCGAGCACGCGGACGTAGAATTTCTGGTACCGGCGGACGGCGGAATCGATCTCCACTTCTTCGTGCAGCGCGTGTGAATCCCCGCCGCGCTCCCGCACCAGGGCGCGGCACACATCCAGTTCGTCCATCAGAGCCTGTTCAGAGATCTGTCTCAGGTTGTTAGCCAAGACGAAATACAGCGAACCGGTGGCCACCGCAACCACAACGAACGATGCCGTGGTGTACCAGGCGGTGAGCAGCACCGCCAAAGACGTGCCGCCCCAGACGCCTGTGCGCGGGTTAGTTCCGTTCGGGGTTTTCGAGAACATATCCCACTCCCCGGACGGTGCGCAGCAGCTTCCGCGGAAAAGGATCGTCCACCTTGCCGCGCAGGCGCCGTACGTTTACGTCAACCACATTGGTATCGCCGTCGAAGTTGATGGCCCACACGGATTCGGCAATCAGGGTTCGCGTCAGCACTTCTCCGGCGCGGCGGGCCAGCAGCGACAAGAGGGTAAATTCCCGCGCCGTCAGGTCCAGCCGCTGACCAGCCCGGGTAGCTTTGTGGCCGGCAACGTCAATTTCTAAATCGGCTACCCGCAGCGTGGTGGCTTCGCGCACCGGCGGCCGGCGCAGAATGGTCCGCACGCGCGCCAGAAGCTCCGAGAAGGCGAAGGGCTTCACCAGGTAGTCGTCGGCTCCGAGTTCCAGGCCGCGAACCCGGTCGGCGACCTCGTCCCGGGCGGTGAGGATCAAGACTGGTGTTTGCAGCCCAATGCTGCGCAACCAGGTGAGAATATGCCAGCCGTCCACCACCGGCAGCATAATATCGAGGACGATGAGGTCGAAAGCGCCGGTTTCAATCAGCAGTTTGCCTTCGGCGCCGTCTGCCGCCACGCTGACTAAGAAACCCGCTTCGCTGAGGCCCCGTTTCAGGAAATTGGCTGTCTTTACTTCGTCTTCCACGATCAACAGCTTCATTGGGCCACCACGGCAATATTGTACAGCCAAAGTCACCCGCAGGCGCACGCGGGTAGATCGCGGGGCCAGGGAGTACTGGAACCCAAGATCGGTATTTGCATGACAAAATCCGCACAAATTGTTGACAAAAGACTGGGTTAACCGTAATCTGATTGTTCAGGGTAGAGGGATTCAGCCAAGTTTCTGCGCGCGCCGATCAGGCCGGAGAGCACTAACTTCTGGTTAAAGTTAGCGGCTCAAAGTTCGATATTGGAGGGGGAGCTTCATGAGACGGACGGCCATTTGGTGGTCAGCGGCACTATTGTTGCTTACGCTGGGGAGTTTTCAGCTGGTTTGGGCGGGGCTGGGCGGAAGCATATCCGGAACCGTGACCGATCCGAACGGATTAGCTGTCGCGGGCGCGAGCGTAACGGCCATCAACACGGCCACAAACGTTCGCCAGACCATTGCCACCAATTCGATCGGCGTTTATTCTTTCCCCGAGTTGGAAGTGGGCACCTACCAAATTGAAGTAGAGGCCAAATCCTTCAGCACTTATCGACAGATCAATCTGGTGGTGGACGCCGACGGCAAACTCCGCGTGGATGCGCGGCTGGCGCTGGGCGACCAGCGCGAAAATGTTACGGTCACCGCGGCGGCCGAACGCGTGGACACGGTAAATACCCAACTGGGCGAAGTGGTGAGCGGCAGCAAGATTGTTTCGGTGCCTCTGAATGGGCGCAGCTTCACCGATCTGCTGGCTTTGCAGCCGGGCGTGGCTCCTACCACCACGATTACCGGCAGTTCCATTCAGGCGGCGGGTGCGGCCATTCTAGCGCCTTCGGGCGATCTCAATCCCGGAACGATGTCCATCAACGGGCAGCGTGAATATGCCAATGGCTTCACAGTCAACGATTCCGACGTAGTGGAACGCTTCACCATGGGCGCGGCCATCATCCCCAATCTTGATTCGATCGCGGAGTTTCGTGTGCTCACCGGCAACTTCGACGCGCAATATGGCAACTACGCCGGCGGCCGGATCAACGTCATCACGAAATCGGGAACGAATGCCTTTCACGGGTCGGCCTTCGAATTCCTGCGCAACACCGACTTTGACGCGCGCAACTTCTTTTCGCCGGAACGGGCGGTCTATCAGCAGAACCAGGCGGGCGCCGGGTTCGGCGGACCAATCCTGAAGAACAGGCTGTTCTTTTATGCCGATTACCAGGCGACCCTGCTGACCGAAGGCGCCGACACGGGTCTGATTACCGTGCCATCGCTACTGAACCGCACGGGGAACTTTTCTGACGCGACCAGTCAACTCACCGGAACGGTGTCGGGGCCGTATTGGGCCAATCAGCTCAGCGGCAAATTGGGATACGCGGTCTCGCCGGGCGAGCCGTACTACACGCCCGGCTGTGGCAGCTCCTCGCAGTGCGTGTTTCCCGGCGCGATTATTCCACAGCAAGTATGGTCGGGGCCGGCACAGAAACTGCTTCAATACATTCCTTCCCCAAATCTGCCCAACAACAATTTCTCGACTTCCGCGGTGGATGAGACGCTGAGGGACGACAAGGGCGCCATGCGAGTGGATGCCAGCACGCGCTTCGGGACCATTACGGGCTATTATTTCGCCGATAACTACACGCAGGTGAATCCTTATCCCACATTGCAGGGCGGGGCCAATGTCCCAGGCTTTGGCGCGTTGAATCAGGGCCGTTCGCAACTGGCCACCATCGGCCTGACCACCAGTTTCGGATCGAACAGCGTCAACGAGTTTCACTTTTCCTACGTGCGCGCGGTGAACGATGTGGGCACTCCGCAGGGAACCGTGGGAACCAGCCTGACGTCGCAGGGCTTCGTGACGCCCACCGGCCAGCCCAGCATCCTTCCGCAGCGGCCCAACATCGTGGGTGTGGAGAATGTGATTTTTAACGACTTCATCATTGGATCCACCATTACCGGTCTGAACCAGATCGACAACACGTTTGAATACCGCGATAGTTTCTCGCATGTCATCGGCGCACACACGCTGATGTTTGGCGGCGAATTGATGTTTAGCCAGGTGAACGCGGCGGCGGATGTGCAATCGAACGGGACCTTTTCGTTCTTCGGTTCGGAGACGGGCAGCGATTTCGCGGATTTTCTGATCGGCGTGCCCAGCTTTTATAAGCAGGGCGACGCGCAGCCATTTTATATGCGGAATCATTATGGATCGCTGTTCGTACAGGACAGCTGGCGGGTGCGTCCTCGCCTGACCTTCAATTTCGGTCTGCGCTGGGACGTAATCATGCCCTGGTACGAGAAATACAACCAGATTCAGACGCTGATTCCGGGTGAGCAATCGGTGGTGTATCCGGGCGCGCCAACCGGTTTGGTTTTTCCAGGCGATCCAGGAGTGTCGCGTGCGCTGGCGCCGGTGCGCTGGAACGATTTCTCTCCACGCCTGGGGCTGGCTTGGGCGCCGGGCGGCGACAGCGGCCTGAAGCGCTGGCTGTTCGGCGATTCCGATAAGACCAGCATCCGGGTTGGATTCGGGCGTTTCTTCTCGGCTATCGAAGGAGTATCGGCAGGCGTGATGGCGGGCGATCCGCCTTATGGCAGCACTTACTCCAGCCCGGCGCCGCCGCTGTTTGCCGATCCCTTTGTGACGGCTTCCACCGGCGTGGATAACCTGCAGCGCTTTCCCATCCACTTTCCGGCTCTGAACGCCTCAGCCCAGAATCCGAACACGACCGTCAATTGGGCGCCTTTTCTTCCGATATCCGGTCTGCCGGGCTATAAGCCGGACGGCGTCACTCCGTACACCAACCAGTACACGCTTTCCATTCAGCGGCAGTTTGGCACCAGCACCTTGGTAACGGCCAGTTATGTGGGCAGTGAGAGCCACCATCTGCTGACGCTGGTGGAAGCCAATCCGGGCAATCCGGCGCTGTGCGTGAGCCTAAGCCAGGTGAGCGAAGTGGCGCCGGGAAGCCCCACCTGCGGACCTTTTGGCGAGTCCAATGTTTTCACTACGCCCAGCGGGCAAGTGATCAACGGAACGCGGCAGGTCTTGGGATCAAACTTCGGCAGCGTGGACTGGCTGACCACCATCGGCAACTCGAACTACAACGCGCTGCAGCTTAGTGTGCGGCATACTACCCGGCGGCTGGAATTATCGGCGGGCTACACCTACAGCAAATCGCTGGACAACTCTTCCAGCATTTCGGAGCAGCTGAATCCTTATAACTACGGCGCCACTTATGCTCCGTCGGCTTTCGACCTGAAACATAATTTCGTGGCCAGCTATCGTTACGAGCTGCCTTTCGATCAGTTATTCCAGGCGCGCAACAACCTGACGCAGGGATGGATCTTGTCCGGCATCACGCGGTTCTCGACGGGCTTCCCGGTTACGTTCACCAATGCGGGGGACACTTCATTGCTCGGCACGCAGCCCAACGGTGTGAATTCTTATGGCGCCGATCTGCCGGATATGATCGGCGGTCCGCTGGACATCAACCACAATCCGCGGAACGGCCAGCCATATTTCAATACTTCGTTATTCAGCGTGCCCGCGCTGGGAACGCCCGGCACGGCGCCGCACCGGCTGTTCTATGGACCTGGCATCGAGAACTTCGATATCGCGTTATCAAAGGATATTCGATTTGGCGAATCCAGGGCGCTGCAGATCCGCGTGGAGACGTTCAACACCTTTAATCATGCGCAGTTCTTCGGCCCGGCGGCGGTGAACGGCGAGATCACCAGCGATGCGTTCGGCCAGGTGGTGAGCGCGGATGCGCCGCGGCTGGTGCAACTGGCGGCGAAGATCAGGTTCTGACGGCGGAGGTTTGAAGGGGCTGCCCGATGTCGTCGCGGCCCTTGGCGGCAAACCAGATTGCGCCGATCACCCCAAAGGCGAAAGCCGTCATGAAATTGGCTTCGGGGCCGGCTTTCCACAGGAATGCGCCGGCGAAGGCCGACAGGCAGACGATGGTGTCGCGACACAGATAGTAAGCGCCGAAAGCCGCGGCTTTGCGATCTTCCGGCGCCAAATGCATAATCAGCGCCTTGCGCGTGGGTTCGCCAAATTCCTTCAAGCCGCGCACAATGAAAGCGATGATGAGGGCCGTAAAGGAATGGCAGAAGTAGAGCACCAGCGGGAAACAAGCGAAGTTGATAAAGGTAATGACGACGAACGGCTTTTTGCCGGCCCTGTCTGCAAGCCGGGCCACCGGGATGTAGCACAGCACGGCGGTTAGCATTTCAATGCCGGTGAGCTCGCCGAACTGAGTGGCGGTGATGCGGGCGGTGGTTTGTCCGGGCACGCTGGCCATGCACCACAGCACCACGTACGCGTAGGGGATTTGTTCGCAGAAACGGATCAGGATGTCGGAAACCAGCAGATTTCGAAGGGCGGGAGCGAAGCCCTTCACCAGCTTCAGCGGGTTGTTTTCCAACTCCAGGGGTGTGGCGGATTTCTTGTCATCCTCAATCAGAATCTGCTGCGCCACCAAGGCGACGGATGCCATGAGAATGGCCGCGCCAAAGGCCAGGCGTACGCCGTTGATGGGGCCGTACCGATCGATAAAGATGCCGCCCACAATGGGTCCCAGCGCCATGGGAAAGCGTCTGACGAGCGAATGCATGGTGACGCCCATGACATGTTTTGCCTTGGGCAGAGCTTTGGAGACCAGCCCCATAGTGCCGGGCAGGGAAATGGCGGACCAGGAGAGAAAGAGAAATGAACCGGCCACCACGGCTTGCCATTTGGGTATCGCGGCGACCAGCGCGAACCCGGCGATGGCCATGAGATTGAACACGAGCAAGGATCGTTTGGGTCCGATACGCTCCGCCAGCCAGCCGCCCGGGAATGAGTACAGGGCCGAGACCAGGTTGTTAATGGCGTTGAGAAATCCGGGCCAAAGCATCCCGCTGCCCAGGGCGACCAGATAGATGGGCAGGAAGCGCTCGGACATTCTTTCGCCCATGCCCACCAGCACCGCCATACACAGAATGCCCACGATGCTGCGGCGCAAACCCATGGCTTCCAGCAGCTTTTCGGAGCGATTTACCGGGGCTTTATGTGGTCCGCCGTTGGGCACGGATGGCTTGGCCGGCGTGCTCTCCACGGGCGCTTTTTGGAGACGGGGACTCATATGAAACTGGTATGGTAATACATTCAGGATATAGTGGCCATGGTACGAGCGGCCGCTTTGAAACCACATTTTCGAAGAAGGGTCCTATGAGTTTTCGCTGTTCGGTAACACTAGTACTAGCAGGCCTTTTCGCATTATTCGCCGGGTGCTCCAAACCTGCGGCACAGCCAGAACCCAAGACCCTTGTTATTTTCCATCACGGCTCGCCCACTCCCGCCATTGAAGCGGCCGAGAAGGTGTTCCAGCAAAAGTACCCGGATGTCAAAGTGCTGCGCGAAAAGGACGACGCTTTGCCCAACATGCGCAAAGTAACCGACCTGGGAAAACTGGCCGACATTGTGTACACCGACGATTATTCGATCATCCCGCCGGTGATGTTTCCCAAGTACGCCGATTCCTGGATCCGCTACGCGCACGATGAGATGACCATCGCGTATGCGGCCAACTCGAAGTACGCCAATGAAATTAACGGTGACAACTGGTACAAGATCCTGCAGCGGCCGGATGTGAAGTGGGGCATTGCCGATCCGAACGCCGGCCCCGACGGGTATTTCTCGCTGGGGCAGATCATGTTGTCGAACATTTATTACAAGGACAACAGCATTTTCAAGAATCTGATTGGCGATAACACCGCAATCACAGCGACGGAAGCGGGCGGCCGCTATACCGTGGATTGTCCCGAGAATCTGAATCCGAAGTCAGCCCGAGTGCTTATCCGGCCGGACCCGGAAACCTTGTATCCGATGATTCTGGCGGGCGATATCGATTATGCGTTCGGATACATGGGATCGGTGATTGGGGAAGGGCCAGCGGGTATCAAGACCGTGAAGCTACCGGCGCAGGTGAATCTCTCCGATTTGTCCATGGTGCATGACCTGTACAATCGCGTGAGCATCAACTTGTTTAGCGACAAGCCGGAGCGGAAGATCAGCGTGATTTTGGGCGCGAAAGCGAACGGTTTGACCATCCCGTTGAATGCGCCCAACAAACAAGCGGCGGCCGATTATCTGCAAATCTTTCTCGGCCCGGTGGGGCAGGCCGCTCTGCAAGGGGTTCACATCACTCCGTTGAATCCGGCTGAAACCAACGATCTTTCGAAGGCGCCCGAAAGTTTGCGCCCACTTCTGAAGCAAGGGCAGTGAACGCGCCGGCCGGACAGTTAGCAGCGCGCGGCGAAGGAGCCAGGCAGGGCGGAGTTTCGGCCGTATCCTGGCTACTGGTCTTCATTCCTTTTGTGGTTGTCTTTCTTCTCATCGGCCGGTATGTGATTGCCGCGGCGGTGCTGGCGGTTAGCATACTTTGGGCGGTGAAAGACCGGAAATCGAAGAGGCTGCCACTGGCGCCCCTGGCGGTTCTTTCCGTGTCTGGCGGCCTGTTGATTTTTTTTATTATTCTGCCGATTCTGAACCTGCTGTTTACAACCGAACCATCGCGCGTGGTGACGACGGCGCTGGATCCGGCGGTGCAAAGCGCTTTGGCCATCACGCTGAGTGCGGCATTGATTGCCACCTGCGTTTCACTCCTGTTCGGGATTCCACTGGGTTACGTACTCGCGCGCGAGCAGTTTGCCGGAAAATCCGTGGTGGAAGGGATTGTCGACATGCCGGTGGTGATTCCGCACACCATTGCCGGCATTGCGCTGCTGTTTATCTTCGGGCGTGGCGGCATTCTGGGCGCGCCACTGAAGGCGCACTTCAACGTGCTGCTGAGCGACAGTTATTGGGGCATCGTGCTGGCGATGCTTTTCGTGGGCGTTCCTTTCGTGGTGAATCACTGCCGGGACGGATTCTTGAAAGTGGATCCACGAATGGAACATGTGGCGCGCAGCCTGGGCGCGAGCTGGCTGCAGGCGTTTTTTCACGTGACTATTCCACTGACCAAGCGCGCGTTGCTGTCGGGCGCCATCATGACCTGGGCGCGCGCCATCAGCGAATTCGGTTCGGTGGCCATCATCGCCTATTACCCGAAAACCATCAACACGCTGCTGTTTGAGTGGTACAACTTTTTCGGATACACCTACACCAAGCCGCTTTCGACGCTGTTGTTGCTGGTGGCTCTGGCCATCTTTGTCAGCCTCAGAGCGGTTGCCACGCTGAAGCGAGCCGAATATTGATCAGACTTGAGGGCGTAAGCCGGGTGTGGCCGGAATTCGCGATTCAGGACGTAACGCTGCGGGTGAACGAAGGCGATTACCTGGTGATCGTGGGGCCCACGGGCGCGGGCAAGACGCTGCTCCTGGAACTTCTGCTGGGAGTACATCAGCCCGATGTGGGGCGGATTTTCGTGGGCGAGCGAGAGGTTACGGCGCTGCCGCCGGAGCAGCGCGGCATCGGGATGGTTTATCAGGATTACCTGTTATTCCCGCATTTGGATGTGGCGCGCAATCTCGGGTTCGGATTGCGCTATGGGAATCGGGATGCCGGGGATACGCGACGGCGGGTTAGTGAGATTGCCGAGTTGCTCGGTATAGATCACCTGCTGCATCGCTATCCTTATACGTTGAGCGGCGGAGAGAAGCAGCGCGTGGCGATTGGCAGAGCGCTGGTGACCGAGCCGCGCGTGCTTCTTCTGGATGAACCGCTGAGCGCGCTGGATCGGGGTACGGCGGCGCGATTACGCGGCGAGCTGAAGTTGTTGCACGCGGCAAAAAAGCTGACCGTGCTGCACGTTACTCACGATCTTTCTGAGGCCCGGCAAATGGATGGGCCTATTGCCTTGATTAAGGAAGGGCGTTTGGATGCGCTGGGAACGGCGGACGAATTGTTGCGGCGTCCTCCCACTGTTTTTGCGGCCGCTTTTTTTGGCGCAGTCAATTTGTACAAGGCGGAGGTTGCCGAAACTGCGGCGGGACGGCGGGTGGTGGCTGGGCCTATTGTTGCCGAATCCGGATTTGCGGGCGGCGGGATTCATGTGATGATTCATCCGGATGAAGTTGTGCTGGTTCCGGCTGAATTAGCGGAACAACCGAATCACCTGCGCGGGGAAGTGATGGCGCTCACCGATGAGGGTAATTATGTTGCGGTGCAGCTGCGAGTGATAGGGCTTCCCGCGCCGCTGACGGCCTATGTTAGCCGGCATTTCGTGCGAACCGAGAAACTGGGACTGGGCAGTGTGGTTACGGCGGATGTGAACCGGGCGATCCACGTTTTGGAAGGATGAAACGTTTACGGATGGGGGGCCTTTTCAGCCAGGACGCATTCGATGGCATACTGAACCAGCTCACGCGAGGAGTGCAGCGAGAGTTTTTCTTTCAGCCGGGCCTGGTGAGTTTCAATGGTCTTGACACTCAAGTGCAGTTCTTCGGCGATCTGACGAGTAGACTGGCCTTCGCCCATGCGCCGGAAGACCTCAAGTTCGCGGTCTGAAAGCCCGTCTAATGGAGAACGCCCGTCATGAGCGCGCGCGCCCGCCAGGTGGCGAAGCAAACGATTGGCGATTTCGTCACTCACGTAGATCTCACGATTCAGAATGCGCCGGATGGCCACCAGCACTTTATCGGTAGCCTCCTGCTTCATGATGTAGCCGTTGGCGCCCGCGCGCAGAGCTCGTTCGGCATAGGTGGTTTCGCCATGCATGGAAAGAATGAGCACGGGCATCTGCGGATTCTTGGCACGGATCATTTTCAGAAGTTCCAGGCCGTCGCGGCCGGGGAGTGAAATGTCGACGATGGCCAGATCCGGAGGGAGGTTTTGAATGGCCTCGAGTGCCGCGTTGGACTCTTCGGCGGCGGCGCAAACCGTGAGATCGGGTTCCCGGTTAATGAGCAGCGCCATGCCCTCACGCACAATCGGATGATCGTCCACCAAGAGGATTTTGCGTTTGGTGGTGCTGGCTGGCGTGGGAATCGACATCGATCACTCCTCCTGAATTCAGGGTTCCACCGGCACCGGAAAGTGGCAAGTTACCGTGGTCCCCTTCGCGTCAGAGACGATCGCGAGAGTCCCGCCAATCATTGTCGCGCGGTGTTTCATAATGTCAAGCCCCATACCGGGGCGCTCCCGTGGCCCAGGGGTGATTCCACAACCAGCATCGCGCACCAACAGGAGCGCGGAAGCACTGCGGGTGCGAAGCTGAATTTCGATGTGCCGGGCCTTGCCGTGCTTGATCGCGTTGCTCACCGCTTCCTGCGCGATGTGATAAAGATGGCTGGCCACCGCCGCATCGTGGATGAGCAGTGGCGTTTCCAAATAGAATCGGCAGGTCACTCCAAATACTTCCTCAATCTCGTGCGCCATCTGTTCCAGACTGGACATCAGGCCTTTCGGTTCGGCCAGACCCGGCATCAGCCCGCGCGATAGTTCGCGAGCTTTGTGAATCGCTTCATTTACCAAGCGAACGATCTTGGACGCTTCCGCGGCTTCCGTCGCGTTTTTTTCCGCCAGGCGCTGCTCTTGAACCTTGCTCATGAATGCGATGCCGGTGAGCAACTGTCCCAGGCCGTCGTGCAGGTCCTGTCCGATGCGGCGCTGTTCCCGCCCGCTTACTTCCATGACAGCCGTTTCCAGGCGCTTGCGAACGGTGACGTCGGTGCCGGCGGCGATGAAGTATTGCGGCGCTCCCTTGGCTCCGCGCAAGGCGGTGAGGGACCAGGAAATCAAGCGCCGTTCGCCGCCGCGGCTTTCCCAGGAGACTTCGAAGTCCTGAACGGTGCGTCCGTTCTGTACTTCCTCTAAGGCGTTGCGAAAACGCTCGGCTTGTTCGGGAACCGTCATGAGATCCCATACAAAGCGGCTGCGCACGTCGGCGAAAGAGTAGCCGGTGGTTTCCTCGCATACGCGGTTGAAGCGCACGATGCGCATTCTAGGATCGAGCACCACCACCAATGTGCCGACTGAATCCAGGATGGCCGATGCCACGTTGCGTTCCTCTTGCAGCGCTTCTTCGGTGCGTTTCAGCTCCGTGATGTCGAATGCGATGCCGTGAATAAACCAGGGGCGGCCGTCGTCGTGCAGCATGACCTTGGCTTCACACTGAAACCAGACCACGTGTCCGTCTCGGGCGATGATGCGATAACAGGAACGGATGGCTTTGCCGGTGAGAAAAACCTCGGCTGCCTCCACCGCCCAGCGTTCCTTATCGTCCGGATGGATTTGCTGATACCAGCGGATGGGATCTTCCAGCCACTCCTCGCGCGAGAATCCCAGCGTGACTTCAATATGCGGGCTGATGTAGGCTTGCCCGATGCATTGATCCAGATCGGCAGTGAAAACCACGGCGGGGATTTGTTCCACCAGCGCGCGGTATCTGGCTTCCACGTCGGGAGTGGTTTCCCCATCTGGAACGGCCGCGGCGCGCTGCTGGGACCGGGAAGGGTAGCGATCTGGATCCACCGCGATGCCGCGGGAAAGCTCGGCGAGCAGCGCTTGCGCCTGTATCAACTCGGGGGTCTCGTCGAAGTTCAGATTCAACGCGTTGCCTTGTAAGTCAAGCTGCATGAAGTTAGAGTCACGGTTCTCGAAACCGTTTCCCGCCGAAGGGATCTAACGGTTGGAATGACTATGGGCAAAGTGATCAGATACGCGGTGATGGTGGCGCTTGTTGCAGGTGTCATCGTGAATCTACCCGACATTAAGCGCTACATCAAGATCAGCTCGATGTAGCTCGCCCGGCTATGCCGAGGGCGTTGGCGGCGCCGGCATGGTGATAAAGGCCCGCATTGCGTGCCAAAATAGCTGCCTGTTCAAGCCCGAAACGACAGAGTGCGCCATGCCTGGCAGGATTACGAACTGGCGGTCCCCGGTGGGCAGCTGCTTATAGAAATCGAGCAGGTCTGCCACGGTGGCAATCCCGTCGTACTCGCCGCGAATTAGCAACACAGGCGACAGCACCTTGGCCGGATCCACAACCGGCAGATGCGATGTCATATCGAGATAAGTTCCGGTGGGAACCTGGTCTCCAAACTTCAGTTCCTGATCGGCCACAAACTCGGCCAGCGCGGTATCGGAAGTGCCGGCTTTATCTCGCGTAAAAATACTGCGGATCATGTCGCGATCGCGCAGGCGGCGATTGTGAGTGCGATAGTAATCCAGTTGCTTGGCTCGCTCAGTCAAGGTGGGCGAGCCTTCGCCTTTATAGGTGAATGCGGCCAGTATCAGTCGATCCACCCGCTCCGGCCGCGCCATGGCGTAGGCGCCGGCTCTGAGGCCGCCGGAAGATTCGCCGAAGATGTGAATCTTCGATTGGCCGGTTTCGCGCGCCACCACTTCAACCGCCGCTTTGAGATCCTCAACGCCGCTGGCGATATCGGAATTGCTATCGGTGCGGCTAGAACGGCCGTAGTTCTCATGATCCATGGTCCACACATCGAACCCGAACTGAGCGAAGGTGTTCATGACGGAATATTCGCCGTGGCCGGGAACCGTGAGATCGAAACTGGGGCGCGAAGAAACTGACGAGCCGTGCACCAGAAAAAGCACCGGCAGCGGCGCTTGGCCGGCCTTGGGCGCACTGGCGCGTTTTCGAAACATGTAGAGCGAGACATCGCCCTTCTTGGCCCAATAATCGCTACTCCAGATTTTGGAGGAAGGTTCGGCAGTGGCCGCCGGGGCGAGTTGAGCGAGCAGGGTTGCGCCCAGACCGATGCCGGCGCCGGTGACGATGTTGCGGCGCGAGGGAGACTGGTTTCCGATGGCCATATAGTCACTGAGCCTAGCACCGCGATTACTCGCGAGCAAACCCCTGCCTGGGGCTAGCTGGGCGCAGGCGAATGCTGGAACTCCCCACGCCCGCGTCGCCCGCCTCGCTCGATCGGCGGGACGAATCGCGGATGATTGGGCCGATGACGGGTATTCCCACGTTCCCCAAAGCATTTCCTTAAATCATGAAGCTCAGCGGCAATGCTGGGCGCGCGGTCCGCGTTTACGGCTGTCGCCAAAAGACAGGTTTATCGCAAATTGTTTGATGTGCTGGCTGGAAAGGATTTCAGCGCGAGATCGGCGGGCAATGCTGGAGATGGTACACGATACCAAATCGGATCTGTCGAGCGTGTCGGGTGGTTCGACCATCTGCTAAAATCAAATCCGGGAGCTAATCAGGCGGTTGAACGCCCGTAGATCCTGATAAAAACGGGCCACCCTAGCTCAGCTGGTAGAGCGGCTGATTCGTAATCAGCAGGTCGCCGGTTCGATCCCGGCGGGTGGCTCCAGAAAATCAATCACTTAACTCTTAGCCGATCAAACTTGCAGTGGTCTTGGAGATCTAACGCCTCCCTTAGCAGCGCGAAGGAAACGACTTCACACAGGCCCGCTGAACCCTGCCAGCCTTGACTGAGCCGCATGATCTATCCGTGCGAGTGCAGTCGTTCTATAGTCGCGGGTCCACGGGTTCACTTTCCAGCGCTAATACGCCAAAAACGCATTCATGGACGCGACGGAGAGGTTCGCGGGCGACGAATCGTTCCAGGGCCTCAATACCGAGCGCGAACTCGCGGGCGGCTAGCGAGCGTTTCCCGGAGAGCCCCCGCGAGCGGAGTTTTGGTAACTGATCGTCCGCCGTGTACTCCGGACCATAAATGATGCGAAGGTATTCGCGGCCGCGGCACTTGAGAGCGGGCTGAACGAGTCCCTTGGGACCGCGCGTCACGAAGTCGAGCGGCTTCACGACCATTCCCTCGCCTCCTTGGCCCGTGAGCCACTCCCACCATTGAGATGCCTGTTCAACCGCGGAGTCTTCGGTCACATCCACTTCCAAGAACGGTGTAGCGACGATGAATCCGGGATCAGCTGCCGCCAGCCCGTGAAGAGTTTCCATGTGCCACCGATTCGTCTTGTCGGTATGCACTGCCCCCTCCGATGCGAGCAAATGAAATGGCGCCAACTTGTAGTCTGAGAGCGCCGCAACAGGCCAACAATATCGTCGATAAGCTTCGCGGTACTTGTGCAGCCGCTCCAAACGATGTTCGTAGATTTCGGCCATGCCAGTAGCGGCAGGGCTTTGCTTGAGGGCGTGGACGACAGCTACGAGTGACGCCACACCTGCGGCGCCGACCGGCGCATACTGACGCTGCAGCAATTCGCGTGCTTTCGCCGACCAGGGCATCAGCTCGCAATCCAGGCAAAACCAGCCGGAAGCGAACTCATCCCAGAACCCGGCCTTCGATAGGGCAGTTTGAACGCGAGCGATGAACTCCGCTTCGTCCTTGGGCTCCGAGAAGAAAGGCCTGCCGGTGCGCGTGTAGCACACGCCACTGCGTCCGTCGATCACGCCGAATCTCTTCCTGGCAGTCGTGGTAT
>DATHNM010000567.1:0-4769 GCA_035486095.1 Bryobacteraceae bacterium | reverse complement strand
GGCGGCTTCCTACGGAAATTGCTGCCTTCCTCTACTTTTCTTTCCGTGCGGCGGCTGATTCTGGGACGCAACCGGTACTGAAATCGGCGACCGATTTGTCCGCAAAGCGCGCCCTTCTTGTTGTCAGCAGCTATTGCCCGGCCATGCCCGCCAATATGCATCGCGTACGCCTGATGGCGTGGCATTTGCGCGAGCTTGGCTGGGACTTCGACATTCTGTGTCCCGCGATGACATTCCAAAGGCCGGAATGGATTGACCCAGATGCTTCCCGTTTCTTCGCGCCAGAGGCGTCAGTGATCGAGGCGGGGTCAATTCCAGGCCGAGGATTTCTCGATGCCTTGGGTATCCGGAGCGCGAGCTGGCAAGCGCTTCTGCCGATGTACCAGGCCGGAGCCACAGCGTTGAGGCGCCAAAAATACGATCTGGTCTTCATTTCCACCACCGCCTTTAATTTCTTCTGCTTGGGCCGGCTTTGGCGCCGCCAATTCGGCACCCCCTATATTCTTGATTTTCAGGATCCTTGGTTTCGCGAGAGCAGGGGCCTGAAAACCACCAAACATGTCTGGAAGGGCCGGATCGGGAATCGTCTGTCCCGTTACATGGAATTTTTCGCGGTTCAGAAGGCCGATGGGATGGTGTCGGTATCCGCGAATTATCTCGAGGTGCTGAAGAGCCGGTATCCCACTTCAGTGTCGTTCGAAAGGGGCAATTTCGCGACCATTCCCTTTGGCGCGCGGGGTGACGATTTTCCACCGGTCACGACCTCGAAGAAGCCGGGCGTGCCATTGACGATCGGCTATGTCGGGGTCGGCAGTGTTGTGATGGAAAAAAGCTTTCGCCGCCTGGCGATGGGTTTGGCGCGCCTGCGCCGGCAACAGCCTGATCTCGTGAACCGGATTCGCCTCCAACTTTTTGGCACGGACGGAGGCTGGCGCGAAGGAGACCTGAAGATACTCCAGCACCAAGCCGACATCGCCGGCATCGGAGACCTTGTCGCCGAGGATCCGCGCATTGTCCCTTATTCCCAGGCGACGGCAATTGCCGCCGCCGCCGATAGTCTGCTCGTGCTTGGGGTGGATGATCCGGCCTACATGGCGTCGAAGCTTTTTTCCTATGCCCAGCTGGGCAAGCCTTTGCTCGCTTGCCTGCACCGGGCTTCGCAGATGAACGGATATTTCGAGAAATATCCGGAACTGGGAACTGTCATCCATTTTGGCATCAGTGAAGACGAAGAGAAAAAGGAAGACGCTCTGATACTCGATTTTCTCGAGCAGCTTGCCACGAACGAGGCAGTCGATCGCAAAACCGTGCTTGCCGAGCATTCATCACTGGCCATGACCCGGAACATCGTCGAGCTCTTTGCGAAATGCACCAGCCTCGGCACGCCGGCCTGACCGCATGACGATTCTATTCGGCCATCCCGGCGGCAACCCCAACTCCCATCACGCGGCGCTGGCCCATTTCGATGCCGGATGGCTTGAAGCATTCTGCGTCCCGTGGATGCCATCGCAGCGATCGCTGCACGCGATCAGCGCGGTTCCCGGACTTGGGTCGATGGCCCGGCGTCTGGCCAGAAGGCATTTCGCGCCGCTTGACGGCGCGCCAAAGCGCCAAGGACGGTTGGGCGAAATTCGCCGTCTGCTGCTTCGCAGTCTGGGGCAGGGAAGTGAGCGTCTGTCCTATCAAGCCAATGATTGGCTGATGCGCACCATGACGCGGGAAGCCCGGGGCAAAAACGTTACCGCGGTTCATTCCTACGAAGATTGCTCGCTTTTGCAGTTTGAAGAAGCGCGGCGAAGAGGCAAGGCCTGCATTTATGACATGCCGATTGGCTATTATCCCGCCTGGCAGCAGACCGAAGCCGCTCTTGCGAAGAAATACCTGGATTGGCTGCCCCCGGGCGGTCTTTCGTCCAGCCGTTACGTTCGCCCCGAGCAGAAGAAGGCCGAGATGGCCCTGGCCGACCTTGTGCTTGCGCCAAGTCCTTTCGTGGAAAGAACCATAAAGGAATATCACCCCGAAAAAAAAGTCGCGCAGGCGCCCTATGGCGTGAGTCTGGATTTCTGGCGGCCGGCCGCAGAACGCAGCGCATCGCAGCCCTTGACGTTCATTTACGCGGGCCAGGCCGCCATTCGAAAAGGCACCCCCGATCTGCTGGAAGCTTGGCGGCTCGCGGAACTCACGGACGCCCGGCTTCTTCTGATCGGATCCTGGTTTCTTTCCGACGAGCGGCGCCGCGATCTGCCGCGCCATGTCGTCTGGCATCCGCCTTGCGCGCCCAGGCAACTACGCGAATGGTACCGTCAGGCCGATATTTTCGTGATGCCTTCCTATTTCGAAGGATTGAGCTTGGCGCTGCTCGAAGCCATGGCGTGCGGCCTGCCGGTGCTGGCGTCCGATGTCGCCGCTGTCGGAGGTATTTCTGCCGGAACCGCGGGGCGCGCGATTCCACCGGGCGATATTGAAGCGCTGGTCGCGGCATTGCGATGGGCGAGCGACAATCGGGATGCGTTGCCGGCGATGGGAACAGCCGCGAGGGCGGAGGCCCAGCAATTCACTTGGAGTTCCTATCGCAGCCACGTCCAGCAAGTCGCGGCGCCCTTTGCCTGAACTGGAAGGCAACAACGGCCGCGAGAAAAACCGGGATCACCGCTTCCGTCTGGCCTTCATCGTGTCCCATCCCATTCAATATTACGCGCCGCTCTATCAGCGATTGGCCCGGCGCGACGACATCGCCGTCAAGATATTCTTCACTTGGCATGCGGGCGCGCGCGCGGTCCATGATCACGGTTTTGGCGTGCCCATCGCTTGGGATATCCCGCTTGTACATGGTTATGATTTTGAGCTGGCGAAGAATATTTCGTCCGATCCCGGCACGCATCATTTCTGGGGCTTGCGCAACCCCGATCTCGTTCCACGGGTGCTTGATTGGCGGCCAGATGCCGTTCACATAACAGGCTGGGCATGGGCGTCGCATCTGCGGGCGCTGAAGGCGTTTCACGACCGCAAGCTGCCCACGCTATTTCGCGGCGATTCGCACCTTCTGCATGAGAAGATGTCTGGTCCTCGCTGGTGGCTCAAGAAGAATGCGCTGAAGCAAGTCTATCGCTGGCCTACAAGATTTCTGGTCACCGGAGCGGCGAACCGCGCCTATTATGAAACGTTTGGTGTCGAGAGTCGGAAGCTGGTCTATTGTCCTCATTCGATAGACGTCGCCCGCTTCGCCGAACCGGCAGCAGTCTACGAAGAAGAGGCGCGCCGCTGGCGCGTCGAACTTGGCATCCCTCCCGATAAGACGGTGTTACTGTTCGCCGGCAAGTTCGAACCCCTGAAACGTCCGCTGGAGTTCATGAAAATCGTAGCGTCCTTGCCGAGGGATGACCTCATGGCTGTGCTAGTCGGAGATGGTGAATTGCAGGCGGAGATGAAAGCCTTGGCGGAGCGAAACCCCGGCCGCTTCAAGCTTCTTCCGTTCCAGAACCAGAGCCGGATGCCGGTGGTCTACCGGCTTGGCGATGTCTATGTTTTGCCCTCCGTCCGCGAGACTTGGGGGCTGGCGGTCAATGAGGCGCTCGCCTGTGGCCGCCCGGTGTTGGTAAGCGATGGGGCCGGATGCGCGCGCGACCTCGTTGACGAACAGTGTGGGGAAATTTTTTCGTGGGATCGCGGAGATCTGCGGGATAAAATCTGTCAAATGACGAAAGCCAAACCCAGGCTTGAAGAGATGCGGATATCCGCTTCTGCCAAAGCTTGGCAGTTCGATCTCGCAGAAACGGAGACCGCACTTTTGCATAGCCTCAACCAGCCCGCGTCATGAACAGCGCGCACGCACATCGCGCAAGCAATCTGCGGCTGTTTCAGCTTGTCGCCCTGGGTATACTTTTCCTCGTCGGGTACGGCTATTTCGAAGCAGCGCGGTTCGAGGATTTCCTGGCTTATACGATCGTGCTGTTCGCGGCGGCGGCACCTATAGTCGTGTGGATACAGTTCGGCGCTCCGGGAATTCCCATACTTCCGACAACGGCCTCGCTGTACTGGATATATTTTGGCGTTCCGGCGCTCCGCGGCGTGGGTGAGGCGCAAGGCTATTCGCCTGCGGATGTGGTGAATGCCAATCTCACCGTGGCGCTGTTTTTGGGAGTCGCCACGATCGCCTGGGCCGGTTTTTTGCGCCGGCCGAAGATCAGGGCGGGCAATGAAACGATGGACAATCGTGCGGTGCTCTACCTGGTGATAATGGGACTTGGTTTAGGCGTCATATTTTATATTGCCATTTATGCAAACCTGGCCGGTGCAGCGGGAAGTGCTTTCGGAATCCTGCGGGCGATCACCGCCGCCCCCATGCTGCTGGCATGCTATTTGATGGGATATGGAAAGGCGAAAAAGGCTTTTACCGATGTGCAATGGCTTCTGGCGTTGCTTCTCCTGAGCGTGACGTTGCTTCTCCAAACCGGCAGCCTACTTCTGATCGGCGGCATAACAGAGATCGCCGCTCTGACCGCGGGATATGTCTACACCGCGAAAAGAGTACCTTGGATAGCGGGGCTGGTCGTGATCGCCATTGTGTCGATTTTGCAGGCGGGAAAGGCGGACATGCGGGACCGCTATGCCAACACGACGATAACAATTCAAATCATGCCGCAACTTTTCACCGAGTGGTTTCAGATCGGCATCAAAGACCTTACCAGCGACACGGTGCAGGCGAGCAGCGTCGCCGACCGCGCTTCGCTTCTCAATCAGATGATCCGCGTGCAGCAATGGACTCCTGA
>DATHNM010000566.1:0-21578 GCA_035486095.1 Bryobacteraceae bacterium | reverse complement strand
CTTCGCCGTTCCGATATCGAAGCCGCGATAGACCTGCAGCGAATCGCAATTGACGATCTCGGTGCCGAGAGCGCGTGCGATGTAGAGAGAGAGATGGCTCTTGCCCGAACCGGTGGGCCCAATTACCACGGGAAGAGGAATCAAATGCTGGTCAGCCACGCCCGCCGATGGTAACGCGCAAGCGCTGTTCCACGCGTGGGGGCGGCCCGATGGGCTAGCGAATGCTAGTCGATGAATCCACGCCAGGTTTTGCCGCGCCCATCGCGCAGCACAACTCCGAAGCTATCGGAAACACCGGTGATGGTGCGGCCGTTCGCATCGCGAAACGTATAGCGCACCGATTCTTCACCCACCTTTTCGGCGGTGCCGCGCCAAATGTTGCCGAACTCGTCCCGCAAACGCAAGTGTTCGCCGTGCCCGAAGCCGTACAGGCGCGTGTTAGTACCCTCTTCCTCGAAATTGAAGAAGCCGCCCGGCATTTTACTGTGGATTCGCCGGCGTTTGAAGATACCTTGGTGGACCATTAACCCATTATCAGGACCTTTGATCCAGTTGCAGATCAGTGAATCGCCTTAGCGCAGCGGATCTGCGTACCTATGTTTTGCCCGTTTATGCGAGGTGATCCTCTGAGGTTTTCTGGGACAAACGCTGCAATGGCATACTGGTCTTTGCCGGTTGCAGCCACTTCATGAGGATTGTCTTGCAGCGCGTTAAAAGTGCACGTGTCGATGTCGCGGGCGAAACCGTGGGCTCCATCGGAGTGGGTTTGGTAATTCTTCTGGGGGTTACCCAAACCGACAAACCAGAGGACGCTGATTACCTGGCCGGCAAGGTGATTCAACTTCGTATATTTCCCGACGAAGCGGGCCGCATGAATCGAAGTTTAGTGGAAGCACGCGGATCTTTGTTAGTGGTTTCTCAATTTACGCTATATGGGGATTGCCGAAAAGGACGGCGTCCAAGTTTCGATCGTGCCGCGCCTCCGGAGCAAGCCCGCGCGTTATACGAACATTTTATCCAGCGATTGAAATCAAGTAACATTACCGTGGAAAACGGCGTCTTTCAGGCCGAGATGGAAATCCACCTGATCAACCAGGGCCCGGTGACCTTCATACTGGACTCTAACAGAAGCCTCGCGGAACACTCTTCAACAGAAGAGTAGTAACAAGGTAACAAACCTGAGTCATCCCAGTCTGGCGCGCGGTTGGGTATCATCCAAATAGGAGCACCAATCAAATAGGAGCACCAATGCCACGCATCGTAAACTCAATTCGTAACATTTCCCTGTTGACGGCCGCTCTTGAGGGACTCGAGCTGCAGAAACAGCGAATCGACGAGCAAATTCAAGAAGTACGTACCCTCCTGGGGAAAACGCCCGCTCGTCGAGGACGTCCGCCCGGTTCGACGAATACTGCTTCGACAAACGGCGGTGCCGCCACTAAGCGGCCGGCAAGCCGTCTCAGCGCGGCCGCTCGGAAAAGAATCGCGGCCGCTCAGAAACGCCGTTGGGCCGAGTACCGTAAATCCGCGGGCGGCAAGTCAGAATAAGATCAATTTGGCCGGTCCGCTAGCCACTAACTCGATCTTGTCGAGGCAAAACCGCGAACGTTGACGGGTAATAGCAGGTTACTGACTAACTGAGTAAGTAGCTAGCTGCATACATTGGAACGAAATAGTGATTGTTGGAACGGGCGTGGATCTTGCGGAAGTGGACCGGATTCGCAACGCGATTGAGCGTCACGGGCGGCGCTTCATCGATCGCATTTACACACCAGCCGAAATTACATATGTAGAGCGCAAGGCCAACCGTTATGAACGCTACGCAGCGCGATTCGCCGCCAAGGAGGCGGGAATGAAAGCCATCGGCACGGGGTGGAGGCGCGGCGTACGCTGGCGGGATTTCGAAGTGAAGAACCTGCCTTCGGGGCGGCCAACTCTGCAATTTCACGGCGTGGCGGCCCAATTTGCGGAGAGCCTGGGAGTGCGGAACGTTTCGCTGTCCATCACTCATACGGCGGTACAGGCCATGGCTATCGTCATTCTTGAATCGTAAGATTCTGAGAGAAGTTAAGGTTCTTCGACACTAGTCCTGTGTCCAAGAATCTACATGGCGTTCCGAATCACGTTCGCGTTTGCGGCGGCCTTAGCCACGCTGGCAGCCCAAACCAGCGATCCGGCTTATCAGCCGCTGGAACGCGCTTACCAGGCGCTACGCGACAAGAACTACGATCAAGCGGTCAGCGGTTTTCGGCAGGCCATCGCGCTGGCGCCGGAACGCGCGTCGATTCGCAAAGACCTGGCTTACACGCTCTTGAAGGTAGGCGAGAACGAAGCCGCGCGCGACCAATTCGGCGAGGCGATGCGCATTGATCCCACAGACCAGCACGTCGCGCTGGAATACGCGTTCCTGTGCTTTGAGACCAAACAACAAGCGCTGGCGCGGCGCATGTTCGATCGAATCCGCAAGAGTGGCGAGGCTTCGTCCGATCCCCAGACTCAAGAGACAGCCGAGCAAGCCTTTCAAAACATCGACCAGCCACTTGCCGCCGGCATCGCGCGCTGGCGCAAGGCGGTGGAGTTGGAACCCGGCAACTTCAGCGCGCATCAGGAGCTGGCAACGCTGGCCGAGCAGCGCGACGAACTGGATCTGGCCGCTGAGCATTATGAAATAGCCTGGAAGCTTCGTCCCGGCGAGCGCTCCCTGATGTTGGATCTGGGCCGGGTGTGGAGACTGCTAGGCCGCACCGAGGACGCGTATTTTCTTCTGCTAGCGGCGTCGCGCGGCAGGCCTCCCCGCGTTGCCGAGCAAGCCCGCCAACTTCTGCCGGAAGGTTACCCTTACGTCTACGAATTTGAAAAAGCGCTCGTGCTGGACCCCGCTAATTTCGAACTGCGCCGTGAGTACGCCTATCTTTTGCTCGCCATGGGCAAGGAGGATGAGGCCGAGCGTGAATTCCAGGCGCTGCATAAAACCGACCCGAACGATTTGCTCACCGCGGCCCAGCTCGGATTCCTGCTCTTGAACCGGCGGGATTTCGCGGGAGCAAAGCCCTTGCTCGATCAAGTGTTAAAAGGGGGCGACGAGGAACTGGCAGACCGCGTCCGCATTGCCCTGAAGCAACCGCAAACTCTGAACCACCGCGAGACTTCCGCACAACGCACTTCCGACGAAGCCAAGGCGCTAGCCGAAAAAAGCATGCAGGCCGGCTATTTAAAAGACGCGCTGAAGTATCTCACCATCGCCCACGAAAACGATCCGGTGGATTTTTCCACCATGCTCAAGCTCGGTTGGGTCTATAACGTCTTGCACGACGATCGCGACGCAGTGAAATGGTTCAACCTGGCGAGTAAAAGTTCCGACTCTTCCGTCTCCGCGGAAGCTAAGAAGGCCTATCACAACCTGGCTCCCGAATTTCAGCGCTTGCGGACTACCGTTTGGATCTTTCCGTTCTTCTCCACGCGCTGGCACGACGTGTTTGGCTATGGCCAGGTGAAGACCGAGCTTAAGCTCGGCCGTTTTCCCATCCGCCCGTACTTGTCCGTGCGGTTCGTCGGCGATACTCGCGAAACCGTGGGACCCACACTCGGCAACGCCTTCCCGCAATATCTTTCAGAAAGCTCTTTCATCTTCGGAGTGGGCGCGGCCACTCTTCCCTGGCGCGGAATTACCGGGTGGTTTGAAGCGGGCGAAGCGGTGAAATATCTTCCCAGCCGCACCGACGTGGGCGCCATGATTCCTGATTATCGCGGAGGCGTCTCTTACGCCAAGGGCTTTGGTCACCTTATGAACAGCTCCCAGGGATTTTTCTCCGAAACCAACGACGACGCGGTGTTCGTCAGCCGTTTTCAAGACGACATGCTTTACTATTCGCA
Source organism: Bryobacteraceae bacterium (assembly GCA_035486095.1). Taxonomy (GTDB): domain Bacteria; phylum Acidobacteriota; class Terriglobia; order Bryobacterales; family Bryobacteraceae; genus Palsa-89. The sequence goes on along the minus strand of DATHNM010000566.1, from coordinate 17,705 downwards.
AAACCGGGCCGGTTATACCTTAGCGCCGGCGGAAGGGTTTGGCGGCCTGCAAGCGCAGCTCTATTGGAACGCCAACGCCACCGCGGACCGGCTGCACCAATACTGGGCCAATTACGTGGAGACCGGCCCAGGCTTGCGTTTTCGCTTTCGTGACTTGCCGAAGTCTCTGCTCTTCTCGGTGAACTTCCTGCGCGGCGTATACACCATCAACCTGGATAACCCGCGCCGTCCCAATTTCTTCGATCTTCGAGTTGGAATCTGGTATGCTTTTTCGCGCTAGGCTCGCGCTTTTTCTCATCGGGTGGGCGACCTTGCTGCCGGCCGCTACGCTGAACTACCACATTGCAGGCGACGACCCTGGCCCCTGGCCGCAAATTTTCTCATCCATTGGAATTACCCGCGCCGCCGGCGGCCCGGCCAATCTTTTCGTGGTTCGCACCGTCGCCGCCGGATCGGTACCGCAATGGATCCAGCGCATTGAGCAAGGCGGTATCGTGGTGCTGGAAGGCGAAGGAGAGCTGGCCACCGCGCTGGGCATTGTCCCCACCAATCAACGCGTGGTGGTGCGAAGCATCGTCGATCAGCACGCGCCCAAGCTGCCCATCGTTTGGGAGTCGCCGCTCGAAATTCCGATCTTTACTGTGCCGAAGGACGCGACCGTTCTCGCCTTTGAGCGCTGGGATCACGCGCCTGTCATAGTGGCTTTGCATCGCGCCAGCGGAGCCGTGCTGTGGATTGCCGCCTCGCCCGGAAAAGAAGGATACGAACGCTTTCCGTATTTACTGCAGGCTTTGCACGATCTGGGAATGCAGCCGCCTTTTCAGAGCCAGCGTCTGTGGGCTTTCTTCGATGGCGCTTATCGCTCGCGCGTCGATCTGGATTATTTCGCCGAGCGCTGGCGCAAGGCCGGTATCGGGGCGCTGCACGTGGCCGGCTGGCACTACTACGAGCAGAACCCCGAATCCGACGAATACCTGCGCCGGCTTATCGAAGCCTGCCATCGCAAAGCGATTCTGGTTTATGTGTGGCTGGAATTACCGCACGTCAGCGAGAAGTTCTGGGATGAGCATCCCGAATGGCGCGAAAAAACCGCCATCCTGCAGGATGCCCAACTGGACTGGCGAAAGCTGATGAACCTGAACAATCCCGATTGTTTCGCCGCCGTTTCCCAAGGAGTGAAGCAACTGGTGAGCCGGTTCGATTGGGATGGCGTGAACCTGGCCGAGCTGTACTTCGAGTCGCTGGAGGGCGCGTCGAACCCCGCGCGCTTCACGCCCATGAATCAGGCTGTTCGCGACGAATTTCGCGGCCTCCATGGTTTCGACCCTATCGATCTGTTTCAACCGGCGAAGACCCCGCAGCAGTCCAACGAAGCACGTCTCCGAACATTTCTCGACTATCGCGCCGATCTCGCCCGCCGCCAGCAGGAGAAATGGATCGCCCAAATCGAATCCATCCGGACATCGAAGCCAGATCTGGACTTTGTCCTCACGCACGTGGACGATCGCTTCGACACACGGATGCACGATCTGATCGGCGCCGACGCAGCGCGTGTTCTTCCCTTGCTTGACCAGCACGACTTTACGTTCCTGATAGAAGACCCCGCTACCGTTTGGAATTTAGGCGCGCAGCGCTATCCGCAGATCGCCGCGCGCTACCTGCCGCTCACCCCGCACGCGAATCGGCTGGCCATCGACATCAACATTGTGGAGCGCTACCAGGATGTATATCCGACGAAACAACAGACCGGCACCGAGCTGTTCCAACTGGTGCATGTGGCCGCGCAGTCGTTCTCACGCGTGGCGCTATATTTTGAGAATTCCATACTAACGCCCGATCTTCCGCTGCTCGCGTCGGCCGCCGCCAATGTGGATAAGGCGGAACAGAGTGGATCCAGGCTGGTAATCGAATCGCATAACGGCGTGGGCGTGCCGTGGCAGGGTCCCGCACTGGTCAATGGCCATCTGTGGCCTGTTCACAGCGACACCATGGTCTGGCTGGCTGCCGGGTCAAGCGTGGTCGAGCCGGCGCCCAAAGACTGCCCCCTTCGGATCGTCGATTTCAGCGGAGACCTGAGTTCCGCCAGTGCCTCGTCGGATGGCCTGCGATTCACTTATCAAAGCAGCGCACGCGCCATGGCGATCTTGAACGCGCACCCGCGGAAATTCGAAATCGACGGCATCCCCGGCGATCCGAAGCTGCGCGAATCGAGCGGCGGCTTTGTGCTGACCCTGCCGCGCGGCCAGCACGTGGTGCAGCTGACGCTCTAACCACATGCCTGACGTCAATGCTTGCCTAAAAGAAAGGGATTGACTCCCCAACACATTTGTCATACGCTGTTAGACAAATGGCAAAACCCGACGCCCTCGGTCAATTCGAACAGCTGGTTCTCACCGCAATCCTGACTCGCCGCGAGGATGCTTACGGCGTCAGCATCCATTCCAAGGTTGAGGAATTAGCTCACCCCAAAGCGGTCTCGCTGGGCGCCGTCTACGTTACTCTCGACCGTCTTGAAGACAAGGGCCTGGTTAAGTCCTGGCTTTCCGATCCAACGCCGGAACGCGGCGGCCGCGCCAAACGCTGCTATCGTCTGGAGGCTTTGGGCGAGCGCGCACTGGAAGAGTCGGCCGTCACCGCCAAGCGCATCTGGGACGGCATCGTGGAAGTGTGGGGTAAAGAGTGGGTCCGCGGCATGAGCAAGGAATGGGGCAAACGCCTGGGAAAGGAAACCGGGTGATGCCTGCTCGCCCACCCAGAGCCATTCAAGCCATCGCCGCTCTCTTTCTGCCCTGCGCATGCCGGGAGGAAGTATTGGGCGATCTGCAGGAACGCTGCACATCGGCGACACAATACTTCCGCGACGTATTGCGCACGGTGCCGCTGGTAATTCTGAGCAGAATCCGCCGCACAGCCAACCCGCACCTGGTGCTGATGCACGCGTTCGTTTTGTATCTGTCGTTTTACGGCGCGGCCTGGTTTAAAGCTCCTGCCCTGCTCTATGAAAAATGGGGATTGGTGCGGCTGGCGATTCCGGGCGCCATTACGTTGCTGGCCCTGATCCTCGAAGATGCCTATGCGAAACCCGGCCGGCGATCGCCCTTGCGGCTGGCGCGCGGGCCGTTGCTCGGCCTCTCTTGGATGCTACTGGCACAAGCGGCATTCTGGACCAGCCATTCCAGCCTCACCCTTCCCGTTTGGATAGTGCTGTACGGAGGCGCTCTGGGACTGCTGCTGACGTCAGCGCTTCGCATGCTCTTTTCGCCGCAATCAACATCTCCCCAAGGACGCATATGAATTTCAGCATCCAGATCACAATCACTCCCCTGGTCGCAATCGTCATTGCAGCCTTCGCTGTCTTATGGATTGTGGTGGGGATGGATCCCGACTATGTGATGCATCTGTTGTTCGGCAAGGCCACACCGTTTCTTTTGTTGTTGGCCACGTGGATCGCCGGGCTGGCGGTATTGAGGCGGAGCTAGGAGCTAGCTCTCGTACGTTTCGAATTCCAACTGATCCCCGGCCGTGGTTTGGGTAGCGGCCGCGGTGCCGCTAGGCAATTCCAGCACCGAGTGCGCCCACAAAGACGCCGCCATGCGCCAGCGCGGCATCGCTGCCCGAATCTTCACCACTTTGCGCTTCTTATCCAGGAACAAAACGTCGATAGGAAACTTCATGCCCACCGTATGCACGCCCTCGCACGGCGTAATCCACAAGCCTTCGCCGCGCTCCAACCGGTCGTGCTTCAAGAGGCCCGTTTTTCGCGTCTTGCTGGTGTCGGCGATCTGGGCGCGATCGGCCAGCAACGTTTCCCGGGATTGGTTTTGTACGCGCAATCGTCGCATGAAGTCTATCCTGATAAGCTATCGGACGTTACGTGCAACGGCCTTAGTGTGCTGACAACGAAAACAAGCCGGCCTAACCGGCGGGATTTCCTCAGAAAATCGGGGATTCTGGCCGCTTCAGGCCGGCTGGCATGGACACAACAACCGCGCAAGCCCAATGTTGTCGTCATGCTCGCCAGCGGCCTTCCGGATCTTTCGCTCGACCCCTCAACCCGCGTTCCCCATTTGACACGTTTCGCGGACGAAAGCGTGCAGTTCGAACGGAGCTATGCCTCGTGTCCCGAAACCGGCCCCTCGCAAGCATCCTTGATTACAGGCCGTTTTCCATTCGCCTGCGGCGTGCCGCGCGATGGCATGCGGCTGCCGCCGGATCAGCCCACTTTAACCCATCTATTGGCGGATGCCGGTTATGAAACCGCGATCGTCGGCAACTGGAATTTGGGAGGGCCGCAAAGGACCGGGGAGACAAATCTGGCAATCGATTTCATCAAACAAAGCCACCGTAGTCCGTTCTTGCTGCTCTTGGCCTGGTATCGGGCGGATGCCGCCGTGGTGGACGACAACGCGGGACGAATCCTGGCTGCCCTGGATGAGCTGAAACTCAAGAACGACAGCATAGTGGTATTCACATCCGATCACGGCTATGGATCGGGCCCGCTGGAGCCTGCGGTGCGTATTCCATTCATGCTTCGCTCCCTGGGATTGAATCCCGGCCGGCGTAGAGATGTTCTGGCTTCAAACGTCGATCTGGCGCCTACACTGCTGGCGTTGTGCGGAGCCAGCCCTGGCGATGCCATACAGGGGCGCGATCTGATGCGCGAACAGCCCCAATCCATTTATTGCGCCGGCCAGATTGGAGCGCCTGACGAATGGCGCATGCTGGTGCGCGGGCTGGACAAGCTGGTGGTGGATCGTTCGCTGAACGCCACCCATCTCTACAATCTCGGCGTAGATCCCGGCGAGACAGACAATCGCGCGCAGGATTCCGCGTTCGAGTTGAAGCGCAATGAGCTGAAGGCCCTGCTCAACAACTGGATGCGGCGCACCGGCGACGGCATGGACCCATCTGGACTAAAGCTCCGGGCCGGCCTTAAGCCAGACGCATAGGCGGACGTGCGAACATTCGCTCCGTCTCCGGATTCAGCAGCACCCACAGACCATAAATTCCCAACGCGGTATGGAAGGGGAATCCTAACAAATCGAGAGCCGACACAACGATTCCCGCGATGCGCGCCCATGGCTTGAATTGAACCAGACCGATTCCGATAATCAGGCCCGGCAGCGAAAGGACCAATATGGCGATGAATACCAGGACGCCAATGAGGCCTACAATGGGGGCGGGCACATCCGTGGAACGGTCCGCCATGTGCACAAAGGCGGAAATACCGCCGAAAATCAAAAGCACAATGACCGCCCCAAAAACACCCAGCGCACCCAACACGATGTGCAAAGTTCCCAAGATCTTCACATGCTGCGCCATTGCGCCCTCCCGATTCTTTTGAGTGGTATCTCGATTCTACCCTCTATACGAAGGCCTTAACCGGCGGGTTCCACGCTTATTTATCAAAAGTGATCTTGGAATCGGAGCCGAATCGATGGTACTCGCTATACCGGATACTCAGTCGAACGCGCTGCGCGCCCCCGCGGAAATACAGCGTATCGTCGCCATAAGTCATTACGGGAAACCAGTAATCGCCCTCCACCTTTTGACGCAGCGTGGTGAAATGCGGGAACAGGTTCTCGCTTTTCAGCGTGTGAATCTGCGGGACGGCCTGCCCTTCGCTGCGGATTACCGAATAGTCTTTCTTCGAAACCCACAGCATGCCGTCGAACAGGCGCTGCCCGTCCAGGATCTGGCGCGGGCGTATCTGGACGACGAAGCAATCCACGCCATCCATGGTCTCTTCACCCTTAAACTGCGTTTCATAGAGGAACGCCTGGTCCTTGGTCAGAATAAACGGCTGCACCTCGCGCAGATCGCGAAAATCTTCGTCCGTCAATTTAAGGTGCGTCAGCGTCTGATAGGGTTGGCCGATCATCTGCTCGCTGCGCTCCTGAGCCGGCGAAAAGATAATGTCGCGGACTTCCCGGTAGGTGCCCTCCGTGAGGCCGCTCGGATTCAGTTCGTCCAAGGTCACGGTCTGGCGATACGTGTAGTTGCTCTGCGCTTGTGCGGTTTCGGTCTCCCGGGCGGCGATCAAGCGCGTGAGATTCGCGGGAGGATCCTCCGCCGCGAGCGGGGCAGCAAACAGCAGCGCGGAAAATGCGAGCGCCGATGCTAGCATGAAGCGAATGCGCCAGTTCCTGACGACGCTGTCCCTGGTTTGGATAGCAGCTTGCACCGCAGCTTACTTTTACTCCCATCAACAGCATATATCCTCAACCATCGCGCTGGCTGTTGTTCCCGCGTTCCTGGTGGAATTGGCCTTCTATCTTGTCCCGGGATTCGCGGCGGTTCGCAAAACCTTCGATGCGCTGGGTTCTAAACCGCTGCGAGCCGCGCTGCTGGCTGCCAGTGGCGTGATTCCTTATCTGATCGACACGTTGGGCATGCGGACGTTTCATTTCGCATCGTTCCTGGAATTGCTGGTTCCGGTATCGATAGCGGCGTTCTGGTACGTGTGGATTAGCCGCGGGATGCTTGCCGACCTGCTGTTTCTCGCCTTCATGGCGGGGGTGTATTTGAGCAGGCAATTCGATCACATCTATGGGCAAGCCGCACCCCGCGTGCCGCTGGGGATTCTGGGCCAGCTCATGTGGATCCGGTTGGGATTGATGGCCGTGCTTTCACTGCGATCGCTGGACGGCGAGCGTTTTGGCTTCTTGCCCACGCGCGAGGAATGGAAAATCGGCGCGCAGCATTTTGTTTACTTCCTGCCAATCGGCGGGACGTTGGTCTACATCGTGCAATTGGGACAATTCCATTTGCATCCGCCGTCCTGGTGGAAATTCGCCGCAGCCCTGGTGCTTACGTTTTGGGGGATTTTGTGGGTGGTGTCGCTAGCCGAGGAATTTTTCTTTCGTGCGTTTTTGCAGCGCGTGATTGCGAAGGGCACACACAGCCAGACCGCGGGTCTGCTGATCGCCGCGGCGCTTTTCGGATTGGCGCATCTGCCGTTCCGGAAATTTCCCAACTGGCGGCTTGCAATAGTCGCGGTGGCGCTGGGCCTTTTCTGTGGACTGTCGCTATTAAGAGCGCGCAGCGTGCGCGCCAGCATGGTCACCCATGCGCTGGTTGCCACTACGTGGCGGATGTTTTTTTCAAGTTGAGAGACTGTCTGCTCTTGAAGAAATCTTTCCAGGGATCTGCGCCAGCCAGAACTTTTTCGTAGTTTCCCAGGTTGAACGCCGCCGGATTCAGCGAAGGTTTCACCTCCGGCCACGCAAGCGGCATGGAGAACGGCGCTTTCTCGCGGCGGCGAACCGAATACGGCGCAACCACGGTTGCTCCGAACGCATTGCGGAACGGATCCAGATAGACGCGCTGGCCGCGGGCATCGATGCGCTGTTCCATGGTCAGTTCCTGGGGATGATCCGCAGCCAGGCGTTCGCAGATCTGCTTGGCGAAGGGCAGCACTTCGTCATAAGTAGGACCCAGCCTTAGCGGGACAAAAACGTGCAGGCCCCGGCTGCCGGATGTTTTTGGGAATGACGTGAGGCCCAGCAGATCCAATTCGTTCTTCACCAGCAGACCGGCTTTGGCCGCATCCGAAAATTTCCCCGACGTAGGGTCGAGATCGAAAACCATCCAATCCGGCTGCTGCTCGTGGCTGGCGCGGCTGGCCCACACATGCACTGGAATGCAGCCCAGGTTCGTAAGCGCGAGCTGCGTGTCTTTGGCGCCGCCCACTACATAATCGACATCGCGGTTTTGATGCTTGATGCGATGCGTGGGGGTGCCTTTGGGCAGTCCCTTGGGCGCGGCCTTCTGGTAAAAACAGTCGCCGCGCATGCCGTCCGGACAGCGCTCCAGGGACAACGGGCGATCGTCAACGTAAGGCTTGAGCTTGGCGAAAATCGCCTCGTAGTAGCGCGCCAGATCCATCTTGCTATAGCCTTCCTCAGGCCAGAAAACCTTGTCGGGGTGAGTGATCAGATCGTCAAGTTTCATTTAGCCACCGGCAACACAACTTCTTGAGGACGTTTGTCGTCGCGCAGCCCGAGAAACACCGGCTGGCGGAGTTTACGATCGTCGGTCCATTCTCCATAGGCGATTTGTGCCACCAGGCGGGGCGCCAGCCACGTGATATCGCGCTCGCGCGGAGGATCCACAATTTGCGGCTTGCTGCGCACCAGCGGTTGAAACTTACGATACAGCTGCGCCAGCGATTCCTGCGAAAAACCGGTGCCGACTTTGCCCACGTATTTCAACTCGCCGTCTGAATGCGCCGCGAGCAACAGCGCTCCGAAATGTTCGCGCGCGCCGGCCGGCGCGGTGTAACCGGCGATGAGGAATTCATCCTCCTGCTTCACCTTGAACTTGAGCCATTTTCCGGAGCGCCCGCCCGTATAGCTAGACGCTTCGTCTTTCGCCAGCACGCCCTCGAATCCTTTTCTTTTCGCGATTTCGTAAGCTTTCAGTCCATCGGCCGCCAGCCGCGACGAGCAGAAAATGACAGGCTCTTTTCCCGCGGGCTTACCTAATGCTTTCTCCAGTTCGGCGCGGCGCGAACGAAGGGGCTCTTTGCGAAGATCGCGGCCATCGACATACAGGCAGTCAAACACCGCGTAGTGCAAATTCGTGGAAAGGTTCTGCAGAAGTTGAAAACGTGAGACACCACGCCGATCGAATGCCACCACTTCGCCGTCCAGCACCAAAGTCTCGCGTGGCAGGCGGCTCACCGCGTCTGCCACCGTTTGAAAATGCGCCGTGCGATCCTTCGCGTTGCGTGAAAGCAGCGTCACCCGGTGTCCTTCCTTGTACGCCAGGATGCGATAGCCGTCGTACTTCTCTTCGTAGACCCAACCGGGCCGCTCAAAAGGCTCTTTCACCAGCGTCGCCAGCATCGGTTCAACGCGCAACGCAAGGCCGCCGCTCATCGGCCCGTGGCTGCCTTCACCACATCGCCCTTGGCAGCTTTTGCGACATCGCCGCCTGCGTCGCGCGCGATTTCGGCAAGCAGGCGCTTGCTGAGTACAGATCGCGGCTGCTCCACCAGAACGTCCTCGGTAGAGGCATAACGGTCGCGATGTTTAATGAGCAGCCACTGCGGCTTTTTCGATCCCCCATAGCCCAGCTTGGTCCGAACCAGCACCCACGACCCGTGCAGCTTTTTTCCAAAGAGAGTAAATTTCAAGTCCCCCTTTTCCAGTGCCGCGTCCACGTCGGGATCCTCCGGAGCCCATGTGCCGCGATCCCACAACATAACCGTGCCGCCGCCATATTCGCCCTCTGGGATGGCGCCTTCAAAGCCCCCGTATTCGAGCGGATGGTCCTCCACCGAAGTAGCCAGACGCTTGACGGATGGGTCCAGCGACGGACCTTTCGGCACGGCCCAGGAAAGCAAAACCCCGCGCCATTCCAGGCGAAAATCATAATGCAGCTGCGATGCCTGGTGTTTCTGAATCACGTACTGCAGTTCACTGGCCGGTTTGGCACTGGCGCGCGCACCCTTCGGCTCGGCCGTGACATCGAAATTGCGCTTCTCCCGGTATTCCTGCAGCGGTACAGTTTTAGGTTTTGTGGTTTTTGTCTTCATGGGGCGGTTGGCTTTCCACGTATTCCAGAATGTCGTAATGCGCCGTCGCGCGATCGGGGAAAAAGCTGTTGATGGCATCCAGTTCGTCGCGATAAATTTCGATGACGGTTTCCAGGCGCGCCATTTCGTACAGCTTGCCATGCGAGTGAGCGATGTTAAAGAGCACCAGTTTGCCTCCCGCCTTGCCGTACTCGGCGGAGATAAATAACAGAACCCCATTGCCGGCGGTATCGATCTCAGAAACCTGAGCCAGATCAAGCGCCAGTTTGCGACTGCCGCCGTCAAGCAGCCCTTGCACGAAATCGCGTAGCGCGATGTCGCCGCCGCCCAACACCAGCTTGCCTTTCAGATCGAGGATGACGATCCCCTCTCTTTCTCTTTGATGCACGTCGAGATGTTTGTGATGAAACATGAATCCCCTATCGGCCACCCTATAATCCGTATGACTCCAGCAGGCGCAACCAGATTTCACTCATTGTTGGAAAAGATGGAACGGCGTGCCATAACCGATCGAGCGGAACTTCGCCCGAGATGGCAATGGTGAAGGCGTGGATCAGTTCACCGACGTCCTGGCCCACCAGGGTGGCGCCGACGATGACGCGGCGATCCTCATCGACGATCATTTTGGCATGGCCCTGGTAGCCGTCGGCGACGATCTTGGCACCGGAGATATGGCTCAGGTCGTACTCTACGGCGCGAACGCGCAGACCCGCAGCCTTGGCTTGTGCTTCGGTGAGGCCCGCGGCGGCGGCCTCCGGATAGGTAAAAACCACTTGCGGCACGGCTGAGTGGTCGGCGGTGGCGGCGAATCGCGTCCAAGGCGCGGGATCTTCGATGATTTGCCCTTTGGCACGCGCCGCAATGACATCGCCGCACACGCGCGCCTGATACTTGCCCATGTGGGTCAGCAGGATGCGGTGATTGACGTCGCCCGCGGCATAGAGCCAACCACCCGCCACACTTTGGACGCGGCAAGTTTCGTCAACGTCCAGCCAATCGCCGGGCCTCAGCCCCACGATTTCCAGCCCAATGTCTTTCGTCTTGGGAACACGGCCCGCGCCGATCAGGATTTCGTCGGCCTCAATACTTCCCCCGTCGAACCATAGTTGCACTGGCGTGGCTGGCGCACGGCGCTGCACGCGCGTCACATTTGTGGTTGTATGCACGGCAATACCGAGCTCGCGCAGCGCGCCGGCAATGGTGTCTCCCACGAACGGCTCAAAGCGGGGCAAAAGACGCTCTGCCCGATCGAGAATCGTCACTTCCCTGGTACCGAGCGAACGAAAGGCCTGGGCCAGTTCGCACGCCACGGGCCCACCGCCCAGCACCGCGAGACGAGGCGGAATGCGATCGGCACGGGTGGCTTCGCGATTGGTCCAGGGCGAAGCGTCGGCGAGGCCGGGGATGGAAGGCAACAGCGGATCAGTGCCAGTGCTTATGACTACGGCATGCCGCGCGCTGAGCCGGGTGGCAGAGCCATCGTGAGCCAACACTTCCACCACGCGCTCGCCCGCCAGGCGGCCTTGGCCGCGGAAAAGGCTGACCTTGGCGTTCTTCAACCATTCCAACTGGCTGTCATCCTTCCAGCTATCTGCGAAGCGCGTGCGGCGAGCCAAAACAGCTGCGGCATCGAGCGTGCCTGTGATGGCCTGTTTCGCCCCGTCCACGCGCCCGGCCGCAGCCAGCGCCGCCGGGCTACGCAACAATACCTTGCTGGGGATGCAAGCGTAGTAAGAACACTCGCCCCCCACCAGCCGCGACTCAACGATGGCTGCGGTAAGGCCACCCTTCACGGCGCGATCGGCAACGTTCTCACCCGTGGGTCCCGCGCCGATGACGATCACGTCGAAGAGCGTTTCGCTCATGCAGTCTCCCTTTCTCCATTGTGACGCTGGACTTCGATAACATGGAGCACATTCATTCTTGGGAGGACTAATGCGGGCCAGAAACTGGGGATTCGCGGCGGTGTGTGTTTTGTGGGCCGTTCCGCTCCCCGCACAGTGGTTTCACTATCCCACGCCGGGCGTGCCGCGCCTGGCGAACGGAAAGCCGGATCTGAATGCGCCCGCGCCGAAGACCGCTGACGGAAAGCCGGATCTATCGGGGGTCTGGCTGATATCCAATGCACTGCCCTGCCCCAAGGATCTGCGCGATGGCGACAATTGCATCGAGAAGATCCCGCTGTCGCGCGAAGCGGTCGATTTCGGCGCCAGCGTTCCGGGCGGATTGCCCTATCAGCCTTGGGCCGCAGCACTGGTAAAGCAGCGCGTGGCGGACCTGTCCAAGGATGATCCCCACGCGCGCTGCATGCCGCCGAATTTTCCACGGGCTTTTGCGTTTCCGCATCACCAGAAGTTCATCCAGATTCCAGGGTTACTGGTGATTCTGGACGAATTCAATGCCAGCTACCGGCAGATCTTTACCGATGGCCGTCCCTTTCCCGAAGATCCGCAACCATCGTGGAGCGGCTATTCATCCGGCAAGTGGGAGGGCGACACTTTGGTGGTCGAGAGCGTGGGCTTTCGCGATGACTTGTGGCTGGACATGAGGGGCAATCCCATGACCAGCGCCGCGAAAGTAAGCGAGCGCTTCCGCAGGCCGGCGTATGGCAGCCTGGAAATCCAAGTGACGGTGAACGATCCGAAAGCTTACACCAAGCCCTGGACAGTCACCCTGAAAGAAGCCATCCAGGTGGATACGGAGTTAGCCGATGAGATCTGTATGGAGAATGAGAAGTCCGTTCAGCACATGACCGGGAAGTAGCTTTACCGGCCGGAGCCTTCGTTCCAGCCATCGCCCAAACCGGGTCGCGGGGCCGGCAGGCTACTGCTTGTTCGCACCCGGCTGCGGCGCATTGATTCGGGCTTCGTCCCAATGTTCCTTGATGTGGCCATTTTCCATGCGAACCACATCGTAGTGGTTCCAGGTGTACATCTTGCTGGGATTGTCCGGATCCTTTGCCATGCGGTCCCACATCATTACCGAATAGGGGCCGTCGATCAGCGTTAAGACGGGAGCATTCGGCCATTCCGGCTTGATCTCCTGCGGCTGCCTTCCGGGCCGGGCGCTCATAAATGCTTTAAACCCGTCGCGACCCTGCGGAACCATGGGGTTGTGCTGGATATAGCCTGGATCCATAGTCTTATCTGCCAGTTCCAGGTGGCCGTACTGCAACATGTCCTTCAGTTCTTCGGTGGCCAGTGCCAGCGTCATCTCTTCCTGCTTCGAAAGCTTGCCGGTATTCCATTGCGATGGCGGTTTGGGTGAGACGCCCGTGTTGACATCGCCTGACCCAGGCATCTTCATCGCGCTGTCCCAGTGTTCCTGCACCTTGCCGTTTTGAATCCGGATCATTTCGAAGCTGTTGGAGTGGTAGGTGTTCGCCGGATTGCGCGGGTCCTTTGATTCTGTTTCGAAGATCAGCCACACGAAATCGCCCTTTGCGCCCATCACCACCGGCGGGTTGTCCAGTTTGTCGGGGATCGGGTTCTTGGGCTTGCTGAACTTGCTGAAGAACTCAACGAATCCCGCGCGTCCGGTGTTGACGTTAGGGTTGTGCTGGATATAATCCTCGGCCTGGTACTTGGGCGCCTGATCCAGATGACCGCCTTGGATCACCACGCGCCACCACTCCAGCACCATGTCCAGGTTCTTCTTCGACTGCTTGTCCATAGGTGCCGTCTGCGGCATGGTGGGCGGATTGATTGATTCGCCCAATAGCACTCCCAGGGACGACAGCGCCAGTATCGCTCCGAATAGCTTGGTTCCTGCAGATTTCATGCGGATTTCTCTCCTTGCTGCCTGGTCATCATACTACGTTCCCCCCTCTTGCATGCAAGAATTATATACTGGCTGCGATCCAAAACATCGCATGAAAACATCCCTCCAAAGCCTGATCTTCTTAAGTCTTGCAACAGGGCAAAGTGCGACCGGGCGTGCCTGGAAAAAGCTACATCGCGGCCATGGTGGCGCACAACCCGTCGCAGGTGGCCTTCGCTGAAGACGTCAAGTTTGTTGAAAACACCGTACCGATGAAGCCGGGCGATGGGCTGTGGAAAACGTGATGCCCTACAACTCAAAGACCGGCTGGGAGTAACTCGCCAGTTTGATTTCTAAGGTGCCGTGAGAAGCGGCAGTAATGGATGGCACTGGCGGCTAGGTTGAACGCCTTGCCGGGCCGCCAGTTCTTCAAATGAGGTCTGCGACTCAGACCACGGTGGCAATGGGATTGCTGCTTTCTGCCCCATGTCCCTTAGCATAATAGCGTCAGTTACTGGTGATTATTTTCATAACACCAGCGAACCAGCGGTTCTGGATATGCGCTTCCGTTGATGGCGCTCAGAGCCTCCAGGCTCAGGCGTTGGAACTGGAATGACACCGCACCGTCCGCGCTGACCGTGGCGATCATGTAACCGTAGACATTGGTCTCGGCGTGTTGCGCGGGCGTGGTCTCCGGCGGCAGTTTGTAGCGCTGAGCACCCGCCGTGCCGATGATCCAGCCGGGAAGAACCTTGTCCTTCCAATCGGCCGTTTGAAAAATATTGTCCATGTAAAAGTGCGAGTGGCTGGCCAAAATGTATACGCGTTTGTGGGCCGAATCCTGAGCGTGCCACAACGCTTCGTAGGCCTCGCGCCCGCTTTTGTCGCCGGGCGGAGACTCGCTCATGCTGTGCAGGCGGCTCAGGCTGCCAGGAAGCGCTTCATGCATGCCGACCACGATACTGCGAATTTGGGGTGATGCTTCATCGTTCGCCAGCACGGCATGCAGCCACTTCATCTGATCGGGATCGAATTGCTCGGGTGTTGAGTTGTCGAGCGAAATAAAATCGATGTTGCGCTCCGTCCAGTGATAGTAAGCTTGCAGCTTGTGAGCCGAGGGATCGTCTTTCAGGCGCTGCGCGCGCAGGGCCGGCGTCTCCAGCCAGTCTGCGAACTGCACCAGCCACGCTTCGCGCGTCATGGGCGTTATGGTTTCGTGGTTGCCCATCAACAGGTAAACCGGGAGATTGCCGAAGGGAACAATCTGGTGCGCAATGAAATCGGGCCACGCTGCTTTCAGATACGCCGGCGTTTCGAGAGGCTTGTTGTGAAGGCCCAGCGCCACGGGCGGCGACATATCTTCATCCAGTTCGTAGATAGCGCGAAAATCGCCCAGGTGCCAATAAAAAGCCGCGCCGCTTTTGTGAACGCCGGCGGCAATGGCGGGCATGACGATATCGCCGCAGTTGCGCGAGTCGCCCGACACCGCAAACTTCCAGGAGCCATGCTGCCTGGTCTGCGCTAGCAGCGAGCAGCAACTGAGAAGAATAAGCCAAAGGGATCGGCGCATTGGAAACCCGACTGTAACGCGGGGCCAGTTACCGCGGCAAGCGGGCTGGAGTAACCTGAATGAGCATGAAGAGACGCGAATTCAGCCGCGCCTTGGCTGGCGTGGCCACGGGGGCCGCGCTTTTGCCGATGAAAGCCGCTACGGAAAGCGCGGGCGGCAGCATCACCGACGTGCAGGGTGTGAAGGTGGGCCACTACACCGAGACCCGGCGTCCCACGGGCTGCACCGTAGTGCTATTCGAGAAGGGCGCCACTGCGGGCGTGGATGTGCGTGGTTCCGCGCCGGGGACGCGCGAGACGGATCTGCTGAATCCTATTAACACCGTCCAAAAAGTGCAGGCCATTTTGCTGGCGGGCGGCAGTGCATTTGGACTGGACGCGGCAGCGGGCGTGGTGCGGTATCTGGAGGAGCATCGTCTGGGCTACGCAGTGGGAGATATCGTCGTGCCGATTGTCCCGGCAGCGATTCTTTACGATTTGGAAATTGGCGACGCGAAGATCCGGCCCAGCGCGGAATCGGGATACAAGGCTTGCCAGGCGGCTACCACGGAGCGCGTGGCGGAAGGCAACGTGGGCGCCGGCGCGGGCGCGAGTATCGGCAAGATGTTCGGGCCAAAGCAAGCCATGAAGTCAGGCTTGGGCAGCGCCAGCGTGCGCGTGGGCAACACCGGAATCGTGGTCGCCGCTATCGTGGCGGTGAATGCCATCGGCGACGTGTTGGATCCGAAGTCCGGCAAAATCATCGCGGGCGCGCGCAAGCCCGATGGAACGGGATTCATGGATTCCATGGCTCGCATTCGCGAAGGGTACAGCGTGCGGGCTGACGCCGCCACTAATACAACCATCGGCGTGGTGGCCACCAACGTGGCGCTGGACAAAGCGCAGGCCAGCAAGGTGGCGCAGATGGCGCATGATGGGCTGGCGCGGACCATTTATCCGGTGCATACGCCGAGCGATGGCGACACCATCTTTGCGGTGGCTACGGGCGCAATTGCAACGCGCGCCAATCACGGGGCTATTGGCGCGCTGGCCGCCGAAGTGATGGCGCAGGCCGTGCTGCGCGCGGTGATGAACGCCCGTGGAATCGCGGGGTTGCCTGCCTACGCCGACTTGCACTCGCGCGGTTAGCACTTCCGGCACCAGGCGTGCCAAACAGATGTCGGTTTACTGCAGCAGCGTGAATCCGTATAAAGTGTCGCCGGCTCCCACCACGACATACTGATGCCCGTCTAGTTCGTAAGTCATGGGACCGTTACTGATGTTGCCGATCAGGTGCGCGTGCCAGAGAATCTTGCCGCTGGCCGGATCATAAACAACGAAATTCCCGGAAGGATCGCCGGTGAATAGCAGCTTGCCCGCCGTGGTCAGGATGCCGATAGGCGGACCGGCACGGTTATAATCGTGCGTCCATCGGATCTGCCCAGTGCGGTAATCGATGGCCTTGAGAGCCAGCGTAGAGTAAACGCCGGAATCGCGTCCACCATAGCCTTCCGGTTTGTCGGCGGTGTCGGTGAGGTAGAAAAGGCTGTAGGACGACGAGGCGTTAATGTAGAAGTAACCAGTTTCTGGATCGAAGCTCGGGGATGGCCAGTTCGCCGCGCCTCCCAGCGCCGGTATCACCAGCGTGCCGTCGGGTTTCGGCTCCTTGTCCGGATTGCCGATGGGCTGGCCTTTCGCGTCCAGTCCCTTGGACCAATTGAGATCGATGAAGGGCTTCGAGAGAACGTTCTTGCCATTGGTGCGATCCAGCAAAAAGAAGTAACCATTACGGCTGGATTGTGCCAGCAGCTTGCGCGGGCGGCCATCCAGCTGGCCGTCGATCAGCACCGGAGTTTCCGCGGCGTCCCAATCATGCGTGTCGTGCGGCGAAGCCTGGAAATACCACGCGAGTTTTCCCGTATCCGGATTTAAGGCGACGATGGAACAGGTCCAAAGATTGTCGCCCTTGCGGCCTTGTCCCGCCATCACCGGATTCGGATTGCCTGTGCCCAGGTAATAAAGATTGAGTTCGGGATCGTACGTGCCGGGCACCCATGTCATGCCGCCGCCGTGCTCCATGGCTTCCGGATTAGGCCAAGTCTCGGCGCCCGGCTCGCCTTTGCGCGGCGTGGTGTTCCAGCGCCATTGCAGCTGCCCGGTCTCAGGATCGCGCGATTCCAGATAGCCGGGCACGTCCAGCGAATCGCCGCCCACCCCGATAATGATGTGATTGCGGATTACGATGGGCGCGGGCGTGGAGAAATATTCCTGCTTCACGTCGGCAATTTCAACGTGCCAGCGTTCGGTGCCGTCCTTGGCGTTCAGCGAGACCAGATAATTGTCGGGCGTTTCAAAGTACAACCAGCTTCCATACATGCCGAAGCCGCGGCTTCCGATATGAATGCCGCCGTGCGATTCCCATTGGTAGTGCCAGATCTGGCGGCCGGTACGCGCGTCCACCGCCCAGGCATGGTCGGGGAGCGTGAAATAGAGAATGCCATTCACCTCGAGTGGAGTGGATTTGATGCTGGAGGTAAGCGTGCCTGTGCCGGCATCCAGGCGATATTCCCAGGCCAAAGTCATCGCCGTAACGTTCGACGAGTTGATGCGCGAGAGCGGACTGAAGCGGCGCCCCGAATAATCGCCGTTATAGGTCGGCCAAGCCTCCGTGGGTGGTTTGAGAAGCAGTGCGGGGTCCAGGCTCTGTGCCAGCAGTGGACATCCCAGGAGAGCGAATACCAGAAGCTTTATTTCCAGGAACTTCATTTTAGGGTCACCAGGTAAGCCAGTATGTTGTGCATATCGGCGTCGCTATATTTCTTGAGCAGCTCGGCGTGGGCCGCCAGCGGATCATGGA
>DATHNM010000565.1:0-3061 GCA_035486095.1 Bryobacteraceae bacterium | reverse complement strand
GACGTGCTGCTGGCCTCCACCTCCAACGCCATCATCATTGGCTTCAACGTGCGGCCCGAGAGAAACGCCACCTCGCTCGCCGAGCAGGAAAAGGTGGACATCCGCCAGCACACCATCATCTATGAGCTCACCGACGAGTTGAAGCGCGCCATGACCGGCATGCTGGCGCCGGTGTTCAAGGAAGTTTATCAGGGCCGCGCCTCGGTGCGGGAGGTGTTCCGCATCAGCAAGGTTGGCAATGTGGCGGGCTGCTTCGTAATAGATGGCCTGCTCAAGCGCGACAGCGAAGTGCGCCTGCTGCGCGACAACGTGGTGGTGTTCACCGGCAAAATCGATTCGCTGAAGCGTTTTAAGAACGACGCCAGCGAGGTAAAGAACGGCTTCGAGTGCGGTATCACGCTGCGGAATTTCTCGGACGTAAAGCCGGGCGATGTCATTGAAGCCTTCGCCACCGAACGTGTCGCCGTGGAGACCATGGCTTGATGTCATGCCGAGTGTCGGTGTATTAACGCTCGAATTACACCTGGAAGACGCGCATTCGCTGAAGGACAAGCGGCACACCGTCAAAAGCCTCAAAGACCGGCTGCGCGGCAAGTTCAACGTTGCGGTGGCTGAAATCGCCTATCAGGATCTCTGGCAGCGCTCGCTGGTGTCGGCGGTCACCGTATCGGGCGACCATGCACACGCCGAGCAGGTTCTCCAGCTGGTGGAACGCGAAGCCGCAAATTTGCTCGGCGGCGTTTTAGTTGGCAGTAGTATGGAGTGGTTCGAATAACCTTAACATGCAGCACCGCACCGAGCGCATTTCAGAAGCTCTTCGCGAGGAACTCACCGAGATGATCGGCTATGAGCTCTCAGACCCGCGAGTGAGTTCGGCCACCGTAACCGGCATAGAAGTATCGCCGGACAAGCGGCACGCCCTGGTGCGTATCCGCGTGGACCACGGCGCCGATGTCGCCGAAGCCATCGCCGCGCTGGAACACGCCGCCACATTTCTGCGGCGCGAAGTGGCTCGCCGGCTGGAACTTTTCCGGGTGCCTGAGCTGCATTTTGAGGCCGACATCGCCACCGAACTGGGCGGCCGCATGGACCACCTGTTGAAGCGCATCAAAAAGGGCCGTCCCCGCCAATAACAGCCTAGATCCGCAACGGCCTCCTATCTAATTGAATACAAAGGACAATCCATGCGTGACTCACCTTGCTTGCACAAATTTGGGTCCAAACTATTGACAGTAGGGCTTGGTCCAAGCGCTACTATAATTTGGGCCGTTCACACGCGGCCAATCGGATGCTAACCCACTTACCCATGTTCAATCGCGAATTCACGCCGGGAAATCGATGCGAATGACCTCGACGAATAGTCGTTTTTTGGATGCCTGCCGCCGCCGGCCCACCGATGTTCGGCCAGTCTGGTTCATGCGGCAAGCCGGACGCTACATGAAACAATACCGGGACATCCGCGCCAAAGCCGGAATCCTGGAGATTTGCAAGCGGCCTGACCTGGCGGCCCAAGTCACCTTACAACCCGTGGAATTTCTGGACGTGGACGCGGCCATCATTTTTGCCGATCTGCTGCTGCCTGTCGAACCCATGGGCCTCAAGCTCAAATTTCTTTCGGGCGAAGGGCCGCATATCGACAATCCCGTCCGCACTTCCGACGACGTCGATTCGCTTTCCATCTCCAATACCGACGATCTCAACTACGTCAGCGAGGCCATTCAGCTGGTGGTCCGGCAACTGGCCGGCCGCGTGCCGGTGATTGGTTTTGTAGGCGCGCCGTTTACGCTGGCCAGCTACATGATTGAGGGCGGGCCATCCAAGAATTTCGTCCGGACGAAAACCATGATGTACCGCGACGAAACTCTGTGGCGCCGTCTGATGGGCAAGCTGGTGGATGTGCTGGGTCCTTTCGCGCTCAGCCAGGTTACCGCCGGCGCGCGCGCCATCCAGGTGTTCGACAGCTGGGTGGGCGCTCTCAGTCCCGACGATTACGTTCGCTTTGTCGCGCCCTATTCGCGCGCATTGATCGAACGCATCCGCACGGGGAGCGTTCCGGTGATCCACTTCGGCACCGGAGCTTCGGGCTTCTTCCGTGAGTTGCACGCCGCTGGGGGCGACGTCATGGGCGTTGACTGGCGCGTCAATATAGACCAGGCCTGGATGGATATTTCCTATCGATCCGCGGTCCAAGGCAACCTGGATCCAGCAGTGCTCTTTGCGCCGCTGCCGGAGTTGAAGATGCGCGTGCATGAATTGCTGAAGCGCACCGGCTCGCGGCCCGGCCACATCTTCAATCTGGGCCACGGGATTCTGCCGGAGACTCCGCCCGACAACGTGCGCGCCGTTGTGGACTTCGTGCGCGAGTTCAAGATGTAGGCTGTGCGTCACCAGGCACTGATTATCGGCGGCGGGATCTCTGGCCTGTCCGCCGCTTACTACCTTTCAAAAACGGGCATTCGCCCCACCTTGCTGGAACGCCAGCCGCGGGTAGGCGGCGTGATCCAGACTTCCGTTCGGCAGGGCTGCGTAGTCGAAGAGGGCCCAGACGGATTTATGGCCGCCAAACCGTGGGCCATGAATCTGATCCGCGAACTCGGCTTGGCCGATCAGGTAATCGGGTCGAACGACCATTCCCGCATCACCTACATCGTCCGAAACGGCAAGCTGGTTCCCATGCCCGACGGACTGATGATGATGATCCCCACCAAGTTTTTGCCGCTGGCTGAAACGCGGCTGCTCAGTTGGGGCGCCAAAATCCGCATGGGCCTGGAGATTTTCCGGCAGCCGCGCGGGCCGCAGCCCGATCGTTCGGTTTACGAATTTCTACTGGATCATTACGGCGAGGAATCCATCGATTATCTGGCTGAGCCGTTGCTCGCCGGAGTCTATGGCGGTGACCCGCGCCAGATGAGCGTCAACAGCGTACTGGCGCGTTTTGTAGAAATTGAATCCAGGTACGGCAGCTTGACGCGCGGCGCCCTGGCCACACCCCGTCCTCAAAATCCTGGCGGTTCGTTCCTGCAGACGCTAAAGGGCGGGTTGGGGCAGCTCATCGAAGCAC
>DATHNM010000564.1:0-2599 GCA_035486095.1 Bryobacteraceae bacterium | reverse complement strand
CAGGATGTATTGTCGGCGCTGCTGAATCTTGGCTGCAACCGTGCGTCCGCCGAAGCGGCGGTGCGAAAAGCCAAAACAGCCGAGCCCGCCGGCGCCTTTGAACCGATGTTCCGCAAAGCCCTGGAGCTGGTGCGATAGCATGCGCGATCCGGGATCGCCGCTGGACGACGAGCGCCAATTCGAAACAGCTTTGCGCCCCACCCGATTGGCCGATTTCACCGGCCAGCCGAAGCTGAAGGAAAACCTCTCCATTGCCATCGAAGCCGCCAAGAAACGCGGCGAGGCCATGGACCACGTTTTGCTCTACGGGCCGCCAGGCTTGGGCAAGACGACGCTCGCGACCATTATCGCGGGCGAATTGGGCGTGGATTTTGAGCAGACTTCCGGCCCCATTCTGCAGAAGAAACTGGACCTGACCGGCGTGCTGACCAACATCCGCCAGCGCCAGGTGTTCTTCATTGACGAGGTTCACCGCCTGCTTCCGGACGTGGAGGAAATCCTGTACGCGGCGCTGGAAGATTTTCGCATGGACATATTGATCGGCACCGGGCCGGGCGCGCGCACCCACTCCATCGCCATTCCGCACTTCACGGCCATCGGGGCCACCACCCGGCAAGGCCTGGTGAGCGCGCCGCTGCGGGGGCGCTTCGGCTTGGTGCTGCGGCTGAATCATTACGGAGTGGCCGAGCTGACCGCGATCGTGGAGCGCTCGGCCAGGCTTCTGGGCGTGACGCTGGATCTGGACGGCGCCGAAGAGATTGCCAGGCGCAGCCGCGGCACGCCGCGCATCGCCAATCGTTTGCTGCGGCGCGTGCGGGATTATGCACAGGTCCGCGCCGAAGGGCACATCAATCTGCGTGCCGCCACCAGCGCACTGGATCTTCTGGAAGTGGATCGCTTCGGGCTGGATGAAATAGACCAGAAGATCATGCTCACGCTGCTGGAAAAATACGCCGGCGGCCCGGTGGGCGTGAATACCATTGCCGCTTCGATAGACGAAGAGGCCGATACCATCGAGGAAGTTTATGAGCCGTATCTGATGCAGCTCGGCTTCATCGACCGCACCCCGCGCGGCCGCGTGGGCACCGATCGCGCGTTCGAGTATTTCAAAATTCCCCGCAGGCCGCCCCGCGGCGGAATGCAGAGCGATTTGTTTTGAGTGATCTATAGGGAGTGATCTGTTTTTGAAAACCGCATTCCTGGCGCTCGGCTCCAACGTCGGCGATCGAGAAGCCAATCTGCGAGAGGCCGTGAATCGGCTGGATTCGGACGAGATCCGCGTGGTACGCCGTTCCTCGCTGTATGAAACCGCGCCGCGGGAGCTGCTTGATCAGCCGTTATTCTTGAACGCCGTGCTCCAGGTGGAGACCGGCTTGTTTCCGATGCAATTGCTGGCGCGGGTGCGGGAAATCGAGCGCCAGATGGGCCGGCGGCGCATGACGCCGAAAGGGCCGCGGAATATCGACATCGACATTTTGTTCTATGGGCGCGCTGTAATCGCCGCGGCGGAGCTGGAGGTGCCGCATCCCCGCATCGCCCAGCGCCGCTTTGTTCTAGAGCCGCTGGCCGAGATCGCGCCGGATTTCCGGCATCCGCTGACCGGCAAGACCGCGCATGAGATGCTGGCCGTGCTGGAGCCGCAGGGCGTGCGGCGCTTAGAGGCCACGCTATAAAACCAACTCCCTCACGGTCTTGGTGCAGGGCGTGTGAGCAACCATTTCCGGTCTCTCTCGGTCATCTTCTCGCCAGCCAGGCGCAGCACCAGCCGCGGCGCGCGCGGACGCCGGTTATCCAGAAAATCCAGCACCTGGCGCGGCCGTTTCGGATAGGTTTCCTTAAGCAGCCAGCCGACGCCCTTTTGCACCATGTCGTCCGCGTCTTCGAGCAATAAATCGCAAATGGCCAAGATTGTTTCGGTGTTGCGGCCTTGCTTGGCTTCCTGAATTAGGGACACCGCTGCCGATCGCCGTTTCCATCGATTCTTCGATTTCGTCCACTTGGCCAGGCGATCCGCTAATCCTGACCGATTCGCGATCGAAGCCGCAATCAGCCACGTGGAAACACCGTCGCAGTGCGACCAGTTGCGCACATAACGGTTGATCCACTGTTCGAACATCCGAAACTCGCGCTCGCCGCACGATTTGGCGAATCGCCGATAGAGGTGGCAGACGATTCCGCCTTCCTCCAGCATTCCGCTCTTCCACAAATCGGTGACGAAGCGATCCCGCTCGGCTACCGGCCAGTGCCTTATTTGCGCGTACGCTATCCGCGCCAGTTCGCGAAGCAGCGGCGTCCGCACTCCGTATGGCGTGACGGGCTCCTTAAAAAACCAGCGCAGGCCGGCCGCGAACTCCGGATCCGCCGCGGCCTTCAATCGCGCCCGCGTGTCCTGCAGTAAAGCTGCGGCAGTCATTCCCGGCAAATTCCTCGCTGGCTGCTCTCAATGAACTTCACCAGATGCCGCGTGTGCTCCGTATGCAACTCCGCCGCAATCCGCCCCAGCGCGTCTTTCAGCTTCAATCCGGAACGATACAGGATTCTATACGCCGCCTTCAGCGCCGCGATCTCCTCGCGCGAGAACCCGGCCCGCTTCAGCCCC
>DATHNM010000563.1:0-2655 GCA_035486095.1 Bryobacteraceae bacterium | reverse complement strand
CATTGTTGCCGATGTGCCCGGCCATCGCGTCCCTTCTGCTAGAGTTGGATGCTCAGGCATCCGACACGCGCAACCTCGCGGCGTCGATACAACGCGAAAACGAACAGGCTGCGGCCCTGCGCATCAACGCGGATGCAGCCGCATGATAAGTGCGAGAATGGGCCCATGCACAGCCGTTTTTTGTTCGCAATCCCGCTGGTGATTGCGCTCAGTGGAATCTCGGTTCTGCACGTTTATTGGGCGTTGGGCGGCAAATGGGGCAGCGCGTTCACGGTACCGACGGTGAGTGGGCGGCGCATGTTCGATCCTACGCCCGTGGCAACCTGGGCGGTCGCCGGCCTCTTTGGAATCGGAGTGATTCTGGTTTTGGGCAAGGCAGGCTTCATCCAAACTGGGCCATTAAGCTGGGTGATCGACTGCAGCATATGGGCGCTCAGCCTGGTTTTCCTGCTGCGCGCGGTGGGAAATTTGCGATCCTTCGGCTTCTTCAAGACCATTAAGGAGACGCCTTTTGCACACTGGGACACCTGGTTGTATTCGCCGCTCTGCTTGCTATTGGCGACGCTAGCGGCCGGATTGGCGTCGTCGCCGCGCCAGCGCTAGCGCAGACGTGGGGCAGGCGCTTTCGCCTGCCAACCGACTTGCTCACTTCACTTCGGAAATTTCAGGTCCATCGATCCATCGTCATTCGAATAATTCAGCGTCAAAGCGTCCTGCTTGTGCGCTCGGTATCGGAAATACACATAACCCGCCACCGGCGTTTTCGCGGGACCCTCAGGCAGCGCCATCTGACGGATCTTGTCTTCGACGTCGCTTTGTTTGGAATTCGTGGTCGACTGCGCGGGCGGGTCCGGGCGCGGATAATTGGAGACAGCGACTCCTTCATAGGTCCCCACGCCGGTGCGCGGCCGTCCCGTCGCAGGATCCGTATCGCGCGCGACGATGACCCCGCTTTCAGCGGTAACATTCGGCCCCCGGCTGCCGATCGATGGATTCTTTGCCGACGGCCAAGCGGTGGTGAAATCGCGAGGCGCGGACGCGCGGACTATCTGCTCACCCGCTTTCAGCTCGAAATCGAAAAGATCCACCTCCATTGACTTGCCGTCCTGGGGATAAACAGCCACCTCCACCACCACGTACTGCTTGGCAATGTCGCCTGAAAATATTTTCCTCACTTGATCCGGCGGGACAATGGCGGCGGCGATCACAGCGGTCTTCGCGCCATCGTGAACCGGATAATCGGCAGGCTTTGGCCGAGGCGACACCCCGGTGTCGTCGGCGGCCGCAAGCGATGCCACCAACAGCAGTGGAAGGCGGAATGCACGCATACGGCGCCTCTTCATTTCAATGCTGGACGTGAACCGCGGCAGGCCGGTTTCGAAACAAACTTAAAAATTCAAAATCACCAGTCCCTTACGCTCCGGCCCCTGTCCCCTTGCTTACGCACGGGGCTACAATTCGCGCAAAACGACGGACGACTCAACCTTTGAAAACCGCCTATTCATACCTTAGCGCGATTATCGGATCCACACGCAGCGCCCGGCGCGCCGGGATGTAGCAGGCCAGCATCGCCACCACCACTAGAACAATTGCAACCGCGGCGAACGTGACTGGATCCGCAGCACTAACAGAATAGAGGAGCTTGGTCATCAATCGCGTGAGTCCGAAGGATGCAAAGATGCCGATCCCGACGCCCGCGCCCGCGATCTTGACTCCCTGCGCCAGAATCATGCGCAACACGCCGCCGCCGTCGGCGCCCAGAGCCATGCGAATCCCAATTTCGTGCGTACGCTGGGCCACAGAATAGGAAATCACGCCATAAATCCCGATGGCCGCCAAGACCAGCGCCAGCGCGCTGAACAACCCCAGAAGAATTAGGGTGATGCGCTGCGGGGAGATGGAACTATTGACCAGCTCCTGCATGGTGGCGATAGCGAAAATGGGTTGGTCTTTATCGATGGATGCGATTGCGCCTCGAATTGACGAAGTGAGCGCGGCCGGATCGGCTGCCGACTTTACAATCAGACTCATACCGCTCAAGACCGATTGGCGCAAAGGAAGATAAACTTCCAGACGCGCGGGATTCGCCAGGCCATAAAGCTTGGTATCGGCAGCCACACCGACGATGGTGATCCATTTCGGAGAACGCTCAGTCGATGGGTGCCCGAACATGAAGCGTTTCCCTAAAACATCTTGATTCGGAAAGAATTGGCGTGCGATAGCGGCATTAACCATCCCTACCAGAGGAGCGTTTTGCTGGTCGGCGTCCGTGAATTCCCGGCCGCGCAGCAGCGGAACGCCCAACGTTCTTAGGTAACCAGGGCTTACGCTGTGGCCATCCGGGTGAGGGAAACTGCCCGGCTTGGGCAGCGCCATGCCCTCAATCGTAATATCCGAACGCGAGTGTGAGTCGGTGAGCGGAACTACCGTCCCTAACGCCGCCGATTCCACGCCAGGCAGCGCGCGAACCCGGTAAAGAACTTGCTGCCAGAAATTCAAAATAGCCGGATCTTTTGCATATTGCGTCGTGCGCAGGTGCATATCCATCGTGAGAATCCGGTCCGTCTTAAATCCGGGATCCACAGCCAAGAGGCGATAGAGGCTCTTGACCATCAGCCCTGCGCCCACTAGAAGAATCAGCGCCACGGCAACTTC
>DATHNM010000562.1:0-6179 GCA_035486095.1 Bryobacteraceae bacterium | reverse complement strand
CCTGCATTTCAACGCTCCTCACTGGCCGTGGGAGGGGCCGGGCGATGAAGCTGAATCGCAGCGCATACGATCTTTAGCAGACCGTGACGGCGGCTCCATGAAAACCTACGAACGCATGGTGCTGGAAATGGATCTGCAGGTGGGCCGCGTTCTCCAGGCTCTGGATTCGTCCGGCATCGCGAACAACACCATCGTCATTTTCACCAGCGATAACGGTGGCGAGCGTTTCGCCGACACCTGGCCGTTCACCGGCAAAAAGACTGAACTGCTGGAGGGCGGCTTACGGATTCCAGCGTTGATCCGCTGGCCGGGCCGGATTCCAGCAGGCCGCACCACCGGGCAAGTGGGAATCAGCATGGATTGGATGCCCACGCTGTTGGCCGCCGCCGGCACCGGGCCAGCGGACGGATATCCGCTGGACGGCATGAATCTGCTGCCTCAACTCACGGCCAACGCCGCACCCATCCCGCGCAAACTCTTCTGGCGCTACCACTACAACGCACAGCGCGCGGCGCGCGAAGGCGACATGAAATACCTGCGGATCGCCGGCAACGATTTTTTGTTTAACGTCGTGGACGATCCGCTGGAACGCGCCAATCTCAAACAAAGGCAGCCTGCTGTATACGAAAAATTCGTCGCGGACTACGAAGCCTGGAACGCCAGCATGCTTCCCGATAGGCCCGACGTCAACACCGGCCCCTTGGGTTATTCCGATGAGCTGGCCGACCATTTTGGGATCGTCCGGCCGGCGGAAAAGTGATCGCGGGCTACTTGTGAACCGGCTTGGCGTTGAACTCTTCGTCGGTCACGTCGGCCAGCCAGGTGATGCCGCCGCGGCTGACGTTGAATTGCGTTCCGCCTTCCTTGGGTGCCGCGCCATGCCAGTGCACCACTCCCGGCGGGCAGTAATGCGTTTCGCCGGCGCGCAGTTCCACCACAGGTCCGCCCTTTTCCTGATACAGGCCGACGCCGTCTTCCACCAAAATGATCTGCCCGCCTTCGTGGCTATGCCATTTGGTTCGCGCGCCTGGACTGAAGTAGAAATGCGCCGACTTGCCGTCGGAGTTTTCCTTGATGGTCTTCACTTCTCCGCCCGTGAAATTGGGGTTCGGTTTGTCTTGCGAATACGCGATCACGCAAGTGGACAACAGAATGGCAAGCTTTAGTTTTCGTGTCATGAGTTTTCCAATCAGCCTCTCAGATATTTGTTGAAGAAATCGAGCGTGCGTCCCCAAGCCAGCTTGGCCGCCGCTTCGTCGTAGCGCGGCGTGGTGTCGTTGTGGAAGCCGTGATTCACCTGCGGGTAAATATACGCCGTATAGGTGACGTGATTGGCCTTTAAGGCTTCCTCATACGCCGGCCAGCCGCCATCAATCCGTTCGTCCAGGCCCGCGTATTGCAGTAGCAGCGGCGCCTTGATCTTCGCGACGTCGGCGGCCATGGGCTGCGCGCCATAGAAAGGAACCGCCGCGGCCAGGTCAGCCCCCATGTGGACCGCCAATTGATTCGCAATGCCTCCGCCGAAACAGAAGCCCACCACGCCGATCTTGCCGCTGCAATCCGGACGCGCTTTCAACCATTTCGCCGACGCCAGAAAGTCTTCCAGCATCTTCTGCCGGTCCACCTGTCCGAAGATCTTCGCGCCCTTTTCATCGTCCCCCGGATAGCCGCCCACGCTGGTTAAACCATCCGGCGCGAAGGCCATGAAGTTGGCTGTTCCCAGCCGCCGGGCTACATCCTCGATGTAGGGATTCAACCCGCGATTCTCGTGAACCACCAAAACTCCAGGCTGCTTTCCTCCGCTGGCCGGACGAACCAGATAGCCTTTGATGCTGCCGTTCCCGTCGGGCGACGGCACCGTCACATATTCGGTTTTGATCCGGCTGTCGTCTTTAGGAACCTGCTGCGCCCAGGCGTAATTGGGACGCAGGCTTTCAAAGATGGCGGCGACGGTAAGACCGCCGGTTGCGAATTTCTTGGCGCCATCCAGGAAGTCACGGCGCCCGATGTCGCCGTGCACATAACGGTCGAAGAGGTTAAGCAGTTCTTGCGGGAAATCGGACGCTTTCTTGCGTTCCATGGATCATGACTCCTTTTTCAGGGCAAAGGATATCATATCCGGAAAAACACCAGACAGCGCTGCCTACTTCACGCTGAAGAGCCACCAGACTGCCACGCCAATGGCGGCAGGCAGCAGGAACTCCGCCCAGTCCTGGCACAGTCTGGCCCACGCGATGGGCTTCCGTTCCAGGGGCGGCGCTTCTTCGCGCAGCGAGGTAGAGAGCTTCGAGCGAAGGTTCGACGGCAGGCCGCGAATGGCGCGCACGATCTCTTCCTTGCCTTTGCGATCGGCGATCAGGATGGTGGCTGAATTGATGCCGTTGGTGGATTGTTCCAGTTTCTTGCGCAGCGACGGCGGAACGTCCGCCACCGACCGGTAGACTTCCGTCTTGTTTCCGACGGAAATGAAAATCGTCGAACTCTTCAACGTGACGCGGGACATACTGCGTTCCTTCTCCGGCTTAGGAAGAGACTACCTCGGGCAACTTGGACCGCTCAGCCCCGGGAATCTCGTTCCCCGCATGTTCCAATATAACCTGAATAAAGCCCAGCGCGGCTTTGGAAAGCGCTTTATCTTTTCGGTAGATCAGTCCAACCTTGCGAATCAGCGGTTCCGGGCCCAGCGACACGGCCGATAACTTCCCGGCGGCAATCTCCTCGTGGCAATTGGACGCGGCCAGGAACGAATAGCCCAGCCCGGCCATCACGAAGCGCTTGATCATCTCGGTGGAGTCCAGTTCCATGGATATATGGATCTGATCTTCCACTGGTTCCAGCCATGAGTTCAAGCGAATCCGGGTGGTGCCGGATTTCGGCAGCAGGAGCGGCTGATCCATCAGATCGCGCGCGGTAACGTAGCGTTTACTCGCCAAGGGATGTCGGCCAGGGAGCAGCAAGATAATCTCATCGGAGTGAATCCGCGCCACTTGAAGCTTTTTTTCCTGCACCGGCAGCTGCGTGATGCCGAAATCGGCCAGATTCTCCAGTACCGCTTCCACCACGCGCGAACCGTAGGCCCGATCCACCGAAAGCTGGACGTTGGGAAACTTCTTTTTGTACTCGGAAAACACCGAAGGCAGAACGTAAATGCAGGTGGCCTCATTGGCCGCGATCACCAGTTCGCCGCGCGGCACCCGGTCCAGCTCGTTGATGGTGTCCTGGGCCCGGCGGCGCAAATCCAGAATCTGCTCGGCATATTCGGCGAAGATCCTGCCCGCCGTGGTGAGGGAAATCTTGGTGCCCAGCCGCTCAAACAGTGTGGTATTCAACTCCTGCTCAAGCTGGCGAACCTGGGCGCTGATGGCCGGCTGCGTCCGGTAACAGGTCTGCGCCGCTTTGGAGAAGCTCTTCAAGCGGACAATTTCGAGAAACGTGTGGAGCTGATCTAGATCCATGACAAGCTCGACCGGTAACGCTGATCCAATCCCAAGGGAGAGTGAATCAATTGTATCAGGATGGTAAAAGATCGGTTGAAATCGGCGCAGCCTGCCGGCGTCGAACAAACGGGCGGGTTGGCCGCCAGGGGCGAAGAAATCGCCTAAACCATTGACGTTGAAAGGGGAAGTCATGAAAGTGGCAACTTTGCACAAGGTTCCGGGGATGTCGTGGGCGAAAGGCGTTTCGTGGGAAGACGGGCAGGAGTCTGCCGCCCGGCTGGTAAAACAGGCGCGAGAAACCGGCGAAGATATCTTCTATCGGTTGAACCGTCATGTGAGACGGCACCCCTGGAAGGCGGTGGGCGTGGCGTTGGCGGCGGGCGCGCTGTTGGGGCTGGTGGTTTCGCGGAACGGGCGGGCCTGAGCCTGATCTCAGAACAACTGCTTAGTTTCAACTCAGGTCTTTCGCGGCTGGTATGGCTCATGTTCTCCGCTTAGCATGAGAAGAGGGAGAATGCCATGCGACCGGTTATATTCGTAGCCTTACTGGGAACCACTTTGTCCACAAATCCCGCGACGGCCCAAAGCTCTTCAGGCCAGGCAACTTCGGGCACTGCGGAATCAAAGCCTCAGCCGAAGAGGAAAAATACCGGGACCAGCTTAACCGACGCCCTCACGGAAAACGCCCCGGAGCGGCCAAACGCATTGGCGGAATCGCGGGGCACGGCTCATCGCGAATCCAAGGAAGACGCTTCCGCGGAATCCAGTGGAGCGACACAAGCGGCGTCCGCGCCGGCGCCGGCCCCCTTACCCACCGTGCAAGCGGTTCCGCCCGGCCCTCCGCAGAAAAACCTTACTGGCGAGGAGTTTGGGCTTATTCACGTCGGCTCAACGCAGAAAGAGGTTCTGGCCGTGCTGGGGCCGCCATCGTCCAAAGTTGTGGTTCCCGATGACGACGGTCATCTGCGCGAGACATTGCAATATTGGGTGAAGGGCAAACCGCTGGGAACTGTTCGGCTGGATAATGGCCGGGTAATCCAGATCGAGACCAAGCCGAAATAATCGGCTTGGCCGCGTTGTTGGCACGGGCCCTCTAGTGGCTCAAGCGCAGGATCTGGGAAGAGATGGACAGGAATGCCTGGCCCAACTGCGCCGCCGTTGGTGCATAGATGAATGTGCCCTGCGGCTGGCTGGCATAGGTGATGCAAGTGGCTTCGGTGGAGCAAGCCGGAAACACCGCCGGATTGTTAAACTGATCCGCGTTCGGATCGTTGGCCATGCGCTGCAGCAACACCGGATCCGGCGGATTGCCGTGGTTGCCGCCTAGCCCGATGGTAAAGACATAGGCCGGAAGCGTGGCATTCGCGCGCGCATTGTAAGCTGCATTATCGGTGGCGTTGAGGGCAGCAGCGTGGGTTTTTGGCCAATCGGTGGCCGGGTTCGCGCTGCTCGATAACGCCAGGTGATTGCTGCCGTCCAAACTGAACGTATTTTGATAGGCGTTACTGGGGAGAATTTGATTTCCGTAGACGTCCTGGCTGGGAAGCCATGCGAAGTCCGAATAATCCGAGACCGTGCCGCTCGAGAAGCTGCAGCCATTCGCGTTGGAACTGGCGATGCTATTGTTGCTGCCGCTGTCACTGGACTGCCAGGGATAGAACAACACGTTGAGATAGTAGGGCGGCCCTTGCGAGGGGTCCGCGGAGTAAACCGAGCCAATTGCACCGGCGGGAATATTGCCCATGTAACCGGAGCCACCATTGCTCATGTTATAGCCGGTCGAATCCCAATCCCGCACTGAGGCAGCGGTGGTCCATCCACTATGAGTAATCGTATGGCCGTTCGCATCCTGGCAGCTGCTGCCGCTGGCGATTGCGGACACGTTATTGGTGCTGTCCCAGAAATTGTAAACCAGGGTGTTGGGCAATCCATCCGTTTCCAGCATGATCAGGTTCATCGCGCCCGGCAGGGCAATTTTGTACAGCTCGTTGTAAGCCAGTGAGACCGCCTGCGCGGTACCCGTTCCGCCATTGCAGGAGATGTTGTCAATGGCCCCCGCGCCACTGCCGGCGGCATTGGAATAACCCAGCAGAGTCTGAAAATTAGTGGTTGGTCTCGAATCCAAATAGGCGCCGTCGCTAAAGGTGATCATCCCGATCTGATCCCGCCCCTCGGCGAAAGCCCCGGTAAAGTTCTTGGCGGCGGTAATCATTGAGGCGCACGGAGTTCCATCGTTGGCCCCGCACGGCTGACTTGGGCTGCCGCCGTTGATGGAGCACATCGACCCGGAACGGTCCAGCACCAGCATGGCAACCATGTCCTTGCGGGAAGCCTGTCCCTGAACTGTCAGAGTGGTGAAGTTGAACCCCACCCATTTCATGAACCAGGCGGGAACGTTGGTGGTGGCGGTTACGGTGACCTGCCGGAGATTGGCGTTGTTGGGAGAATCGACCACCGTAACGGTGCCGGTATTCATGACGGTTCCCGACGTAGACCAGTTGCCGTTCGGAAAATTGGCGTAGAACCAGTCCACCGCGTTCTGTTGGGCGGCGGTGGCTTGCGCGGCGGTACTCTGGCCCAGGTTCAAGGCGCGCGCCGCCGCCAGTGACGCACCGTCCACGGCCGCTTGCAAGCGCGCCTTCACCGAATAGAGAATTCCCAGATCGACAAACAAACCCATCATCGGAATCACTACCCATACCAAGGCCGCGATGGCTATAAATAGAGAAGCACCCTTCTCAC
>DATHNM010000561.1:0-6549 GCA_035486095.1 Bryobacteraceae bacterium | reverse complement strand
TGGGTCATGGTACCCTTGGCATCGCAGTTGCATACATAAGAGTCGTAAGTAAGTAGCAAAAAAAAAATAAGTAGAAGGAGGAAGCGCCAATGAGGACCAAGACGAATATTAAAGCCGGCTCCACCACCTGGGGAGACTGAGCGCACGAACTCAGTTTTTAGGAATATTTCCGCGGCGAGGAACCACACCTCGCCGCGGTTTTCCATTTTAGGCCCGCCTGATTTTCAGCAGCCGATCCCCCGCCAGGGTTACAATGCAAGCGCTGAGAAATGAGCGCGCTTTCGCAAGACCTGCGGTACGCCCTGCGTACGTTCCTGAATAATCCGGGCTCCACTGCGGTCGCCATTGTTGTTCTGAGCTTAGGGATCGGAGCCAACGCCGCAATTTTCAGCGTCACCAGCGCTGTTCTACTTCGTTCGCTGGCCTACAAAGACCCCGGCCACCTGGTTTTCGTGTGGGAGAACAATCTATCCAAGGGCATGCGGCAGCAGCCGGTTTCCCCTGCCGATTACAGAGACTTTCGAAGCGAAGTTCAGGCTTTGGATCAGATGGGAGCCATTCGCGCTCAGTCCTCGGTTCTGATCGGCGGGGAACTGCCCGAGCGAATCGAAACCGCCGCCGTATCGCCTAGCGTTTTCGAGATGCTTGGAATGGAGCCGGCGCTGGGACGATCTTTCGGTTCCGACGAGGACCAACCGGACAGAAACCATGTTGTGATTCTGAGCGCCGGGCTTTGGCAGCGCCGCTTTGGCAGCGATCCAAATATCCTCGGCAAGAAGCTGGCGCTGGACTCCGGGTCATTCACCATCGTCGGGGTGGCCCCTGCTCAGTTCCGGCTGCCTGGAAAACCCTCCGAGCTGTGGATCCCCTATACTCCCGAAGCGAACGATTTTCTTCCCAGCAACCGCGGTTTTCGCCAGTTGAATGTCCTGGGGCATCTGAAGGCCGGCAGCTCCCGCGAGCAGGCACAGAGCCAGTTGCGAATTATCGCGGACCGGCTGGCGCGGGAGTATCAGGACACCAACTCGGGCTATAGCGTGGATCTGGCGCCGCTGCAGGAGCAGCTGGTGGGCGCTGTCCGTCCCACCCTGTGGATGCTCACGGCCGCCGTGCTGGCCATTTTGCTGATCGCCTGCGTGAACGCGGCCCATCTGTTGTTGGTGCGAGCCGGTGCGCGGGAGAGAGAGATCGCGGTCAGGCGGGCGCTGGGCGCTAACTCCGCCCGGCTGGTCCGGCAGCTGCTGAGCGAAAGTGTACTGCTGGCCGTCATCGCCGGACTGCTTGGTCTGCTGGTAGCTTACTGGGGCACCTGGATTCTGGTGAAACTGGCGCCGGCGGGCCTGTTGCAAGCCGGCGAAGCCACGCTCGATTGGCGGGTTGTCGCGTTCACGTTGGGAATATCGATCCTTACCGGACTGGCATTTGGTCTGGTTCCGGCGTTGTCCAGCGCGCGATCCAATCTGAACCTGGTTTTACGCAGCGGAGGCCGCGGCGGAACGGGCGGCCGAACTCGCAGCCGGGTGCGGGACGTGCTGATGGTGTGTGAGGTGGCATCGAGCGCGGTGCTGCTCATCGGCGCCGGATTGTTGATTCGCAGTCTGGTCCGATTGCAGGAAGTAAACCCGGGCTTCCGTCCCGATCATGTGCTGACCATGCAGCTTTCGCTTCCGCCGGCCCGTTATCCCGGCCTGAAGGTGGGACTGTTTTACGACCAGCTTCTCAGCCGTGTGGCCGGGCTTCCAGGAGTGGAATCGGCTGGAGTTTGCCGGTTTCTGCCCTTGAGCGGCAACGACGCCAGCGCTAATTTCCTGATCGAAGGCCAGCCCCGTCTGGGCGCCGCCGATCAGCCCCGCGCCAAGTTCCGCGCTGCCAGCGGCGGTTACTTTGGAGCTCTGGGTATTCCATTGATCCAGGGACGGCTATTTGACAGCCGCGACAATCAGCACACGCCCAAAGTGGTGATCATTAACGAAACCGCTGCCCGGCGCTACTGGCCGAACGAAAATCCCATCGGCAAGCACATCCTGTCTAACTTTGAGGAGGTGCAATGGTCCACCATCGTGGGGGTGGTGGGCGACGTGAAGCACACCGGTTTGGATGCGCAAACCAATCCCGAAAACTACTACCACTATCTGCAGATACCGCCGGAGGCGATGAATTTTGCCGAGTCGAGCATGGCGCTGGTTATTCGCACCAGTGCCGATCCGGTTTCCCTGACATCCTCCGTTCTCAGAGAGTTGCGAGCGCTGGATCCCAGCCAGCCGGTTTTTAATGTGCACGCCATGCAGGATGTTCTATACGGCTCGCTCGCACAGCAGCGATTTCGCACCGTCCTGATCGCCACTTTTGCGGGCTTGGCTCTGGTGCTGGCCGCGCTGGGGCTATATGGAGTAGTGTCCTACTCGGTGTCCCAGCGGACCGCGGAACTGGGCATTCGCATGGCGCTGGGGGCCGAACCGGGAGCTATCTTACAGCTGGTGGTTTTTCGCTCCACCGGACTAGCGGCCATCGGTCTGGGGATTGGCGTGGCCATCAGTCTGGCCAGCAGCCGCGTTATTGCGCGGTTTCTGTTCGGAATCAGCCCGGCGGATCCGGTCACCCTAGCGGCTACAAGTCTAGTCATTCTACTAGTTGCTTTGACGGCCAGCTGGGTACCTGCCTTGCGTGCCGCCCGCGTTGATCCGTCCATCGCGTTACGCGCCGACTAACCCCCGCAACCCTTTCATCCTCATAAAGTTCGGCTTTTACTCTGCCGATAACTGCCTATGACGATTGTCCGTCGCGGGGAGCTGAGTGGTCTGCGGAAAAAAATGAAAACACCGCTTCCTTTGGTCGCGGTTCAGAATGGGCACTCCACGGCCTGTGTGGCTAGGGTCGCTTAAGGCGAAGCACTAAGGAGATTGGGAAGTGGAGCACGCAAAGCCCGAGCGAATACCGAACGCAGCGAGAGTCTTTATCGCTGTGATCGGGCTTGCCGGTCTGACGGGAATGGCCATCACGTTCCGGGGTTGGTCGCCGGAACCCCAGCCGCGCTTCATTGTTTATCTTCTGGTGGCGCTCGCCACATCCGGCATGAAGGTCGCCTTTCCCGGCGTCCGGGGCACCATTTCGCTGAACTTCATTCTGATCATGCTGGGCCTGGTGGAGCTGAGCGCGCCCCAAACTATGTTCCTGGCGGTGGCTAGCGCGGCGGCGCAAACGTGCTGGAACGCCAAGGGCCGGGTAAAGCTGGTCCGGCTTTTCTTTAACACCACCTGCATCGCTTTGGCGGTATTGGCCGCCACTTGGATTTATCAAAAGCCTTGGCTGGCGCATGTTCCGGGGAGTGAACTATTTCGGCTGACGCTGGGAGGGATCGCCTACTTTATTGCCAACAATGTTCCCATTGCGATTGTGATTGCCCTCACCGAGGGGCAGCATATCCAGATGGTGATCCGCAGCGTTTGCGATTGGTTGTTCTTTTTCTACCTGGTGGGTGTCTCGGCCGCCGAGATTGTGCACACCGCCACGCAGCGTTTGGGATGGGCCTTCAGTCTGGCGCTGCTTCCGCCGCTGTATCTCATCTATCGCTCCATCCGGTTGTATTTCGGCAAAGTGGAGCAGGAAAGAGAACACGCCGAAAGCATGGCGTCGCTGCATCTGCGAACCATCGAAGCGCTGGCCACGGCCATCGAAGCCAAGGACGAATGCACCGGGGACCATCTGCGCCGGGTGCAGGTTTATTCACTGGAACTGGCCAAGCACTTGGGTCTCTCGTCCGATGAAGTAAATGCCCTGCAGGCCGCCTCTATCCTGCACGACATCGGCAAGCTGGCGGTGCCGGACTACATCATTTCGAAACCCGGCAAGCTGACTCCCGATGAGTTCGAAAAGATGAAGGTTCACACGGTGGTTGGCGCCGAGATTCTGGAGCAGGTGGCCTTTCCTTACCCGGTGGCTCCCATTGTGCGTTCACATCATGAAAAGTGGGACGGCAGCGGCTATCCGGATGGGCTGAAGGCCGAAGACATTCCCATTGGGGCGCGCATTTTGTCGGCTGTGGATTGTCTGGACGCGCTGGCCAGCGACCGGCAGTATCGGCGCGCGCTGCCCCTGGATGAGGCCATGGGTTATGTGGCCGGGCTCTCCGGAAAGAGCTTTGACCCGCAGGTGGTAGAGATCCTGAAGGCCAACTACCGCGAGTTCGAAAGCCTGGCGCAAAGTACGCCGCTGCGCAATCACCGGCTGAGCAAGGATCTGATCGTCAGCCGTGGCGACGCGCCGGATGCAGGATACGAGAAGAGCGCTTCCACCGCCGCTTCGGGCGTTCCCGGCCTGGCGCCGGCGGATTCCATCGCCGCGGCACGGCACGAAATGCGCGCCATCGTCGATCTGGCGATGGACCTGAGCAAATCACTGCGCATGGAAGACATTCTCAGCATCCTGGCGGACCGGTTGCAGCAGATGGTGCCGTATGATTGCCTGGCGATCTATGTGCGGGAACGAACCGTTCTCAAGGCGCGCTACACCAGCGGGTTGACCAGCCAAAGATTCGCAGCTCTCGAGATTCCCATGGGGCAAGGCCTTTCAGGCTGGGTTGTGGAAAACGGGAAGGCGATAGTGAATGGCAATCCGGCCGTAGAGCCCGGTTATGTCGACGCATCCGCCCAACTGGTGGCCTTGAACTCGGCGCTCTCTATTCCGTTGGGCGATGGAGTGGATCAATTGAGCGGCGCGCTGACGTTGTATCGCACCGGGAAGGACGCTTTTAGCGCCGACCATTTGCGCGTCCTGTTAGCGATCAAGGGCGACATCGCCCGGGCTGTGGACGCATACATGCGGTTCCAGAAAGCGCAGCAGGGCATCGGCGCCGACGAACTTACCGGGTTGCCGGCCAAGGGCGCGTTGCTGGCCTACCTGCAGGATGGATTTGCCGCGCAAAGGAAAGCAGTGACGGTTCTGCTGTGCGATATCGACGAATTCCGGCGGGTGAACGAACTGTTCGGGCGTCCCACCGGGGACGAACTGCTGAAGCTGACCACCAAGGTTCTGCGCAATAACTCACGCAGTATCGACTATGTGGCGCGCGTTGGCGGCGACGAGTTCGTACTACTGCTGGCATCGGCACGGCCGGAAGAACTGGCCGGCAAGATAGAATCGCTGGACCATCTGGTGGCGCACGCCTGCCGCGGCCTGTGCGGAGAAGAGAGCTCGGGCCTGGCGGTGGGCGTGGCCTGTTTCCCGGAGAACGGCTCCGACGCCGAAAGCCTGATGGCCTTCGCCGAGCAGGCTCTGGCTCACGCTAAGGAAGTGCGGCGCGCCAGCCGCAGCATCGTGCTCCAGCTGGAACACTCCCTGCGGCGGCCGGCCTAAGATCCGTTAGCTCCCCGCCGCGGCCTGCCAAGCTTTCACTTGCACGCCGCCATTGATCATCCCCTGAATCGCTCCGCTGAAAAACACATAGGGATGCACCGGCTGCAGCGCGCTGGCTGCATCTAAACGTCCGCGGAGTTCGGCGGGGATGCTGAATTCGAGCGATGCCAGGTTGTCATCCAGCTGGGTCAGGCTGCTCGCGCCCAGAATAGTAGACGTGATGCCCGGTTGCGTCGCCGCCCATTGAATGGCCACTTGAGCAGGCGATTTTCCGAGCTCTTTGCTCACCTCCAGGACCACGTCCAGCATGCGCCAGTTGCTGTCGGTGAATTTGTTGAAAGGGCTGCCCTTGGTGAGACGGCCGTCTCCGGTTCCGGTCTCGCCCTGGCGCTTGTACTTGCCGGTGAGGAATCCACCGCCCAGCGGGCTCCAGGGACAGATTCCGATTCCCAACTCCTGCGCGGCCGGGATGTGTTCGCGCTCGATGTTGCGTTCAATGAGCGAGTATTCCAGCTGCAGCGCCGTGACGCCTTCCTTGCCCTGCTGTTCGGCCAGTGTGTGGGCGCGCGCCACATACCAGGCGGGGGTGTCAGAAAATCCGTAATGACGAATCTTGCCCGCGCGCACCAGATCGGTGAGCGTGTTGACCACTTCCGCCACCGGGGTCACCGTGTCCCAGGCGTGCAGCCAATACAAATCGACAAAATCGGTAGCCAGCCTGCGCAGCGACGCGTCGATGGCACGGTAAATATTCTTGCGGCCGTTGCCGCCCGAATTGGGATTGCCGGGTGAACCGTTGAATGTGAATTTGGTGGCCAGCACGATTTGATCGCGCAGCTTGCGATCGTTAATAAATTTGCCGCACATCTGCTCGCTCTGGCCGCCCTGATAACCATCGGCGGTATCGATGAAGTTGCCCCCGGCGTCGACGTAACGGTCGAAGATGGAGCGCGCCATGGTTTCGTCGGCGCCCCAGCCCCACTGCGTTCCAAAGGTCATCGCGCCCAGGCAGAGCGGGCTGACGCGCAATCCGGTGCGTCCCAATGTGATGTAGCTTTTCAGATCCATGTTGTTGATGATAGCTTGGGCGCTCGCTTTCGCTCGCGCGGGATTGGGGACCTGGCCATGTCGAGGTTTAGTCAGCCTTGCTTTTCCAGAAGCTTTTGGGTGTTTACCAGCAGCGCGTAGTGCCCTTCG
>DATHNM010000560.1:0-3790 GCA_035486095.1 Bryobacteraceae bacterium | reverse complement strand
CGTAGATGTAAGGCCGGCCGATGCCCACGCCACGCGCGCCGATGGCGAGAGCCTTATATACGTCGGAGCCACGGCGGAAGCCGCCATCCACGAAAACCGGGAATTGCGGACCTACCGCATCCACTACTTCGGGAAGGATATCGATGGTGCCACGGCCGGTTTCAGTGGAACGGCCTCCATGGTTCGAGACGATCACACCATCGGCGCCGTTTTCGCGCGCGAGCTTGGCGTCCTCGGCCGTATCGATGCCTTTCAGCACCAGCTTCATCCGGGTCATCTTTTTCAGCCGCTCCACGTAGCTCCAGGTGGCGCCCGGCGGATTCATCTCGCCCGAAAGGCCGGCGAACATCGGTTTCCCCCGGTTGCGTTGGGTATTCGCGCCGGCGGTAGGCGAGGTGGCGTGGCAGCTCAAACAATCCCGCTGGTCCGCTCGGGCGAAACGTGTCGCGGTTTCCGTGTTGCGCCCGGCCAGCAGATCGATAGTCCACGCCAACACAGGGCATCCGGCAGCCTCCGCGCGCCTCACCATTTTTTCAGTGTCATCCCAGGTCGTGGGCATGTACATCTGATACCAGGGCGGCGTCCCCAGCGCCTGGGCGACTTCTTCCAGCGGGACGGAGGTGACCGTGGAAAGCATCTGCATGGTCTTCCTGGCCTTGGCGGCTCGTGCGGTGGCGATTTCGCCTTCCGGATGGAACGCCTTCTGGCTGCCGACGGCGCTAACGTAGATTGGCGTGTCCCACATTGCGCCGAAAACCTCGGTTCTGAGATCGGCCTGGGTGACATCCACCAGCCGGCGAGCGCGAAGCTGGTAGTGATCGAAGGCCTCGCGATTGATACCCAGCGTCTTGTTGTCGTCCACGCCGGTGGCCATATAACCCCAGTGCGCCGGTGGAAGCGCCTTGCGAGCCAGCGGTTCGAAATCCATGACGCTCAGCGCGTCCTTTGGGCGCGTGATGCTGAGCACCGGGTCCTGCGCCCAAGCGCGAGCCATTAAGGGACTAGCGGCCAGAAAGCGCAGGAACCGCCGGCGATCGGAAGGCATTGCTCCATTCTAGCCAGCATTCTCAACTGGATGAGGAACCCGGGCGTTTGACGGCACAGTCGCCCGTTACTTCGGCGGAGAAAATGATAAAGTGTGGAATGTTTAGTGCGGCCCTGGGCGCCGCTGGGCAGTAAAGCTTGGGAGGTTTGGCATGGCGAAATCCAAGAAGACTTCGGTTGACCGGCGCGGGTTTTTGAAAGGCGCCGCAGCGGGCGCGGCTGCGCTGGTGGCGAAGCCTCAGGTGGCCGGCGCGCAGGAAGCGGCGGCGGCTCCCAACGGGCAAAATGGGCAGCAAACGGCCCAAAATCGCGGCGTGAATGGCTCCGCGCCGGCGCCCACTCAAGTGGCCCTGGCGCGTGAAACCGGTGCCCGCCCCGCCGAATCCGCACGCGTAATTGAGCATCCCGGTTCCGATTACATGGTGGATGTTCTGAAGAGCTTGAACATCGAATACCTGGCTGCCAATCCGGGCTCCACTTACGAATCGCTGCACGAATCGCTGATTAACTACGGCGACAACAAGATGCCCGAATTTCTGACGTGCTGCCACGAAGAGTCGGCGGT
Organism: Bryobacteraceae bacterium; assembly: GCA_035486095.1. Classification (GTDB taxonomy): domain Bacteria; phylum Acidobacteriota; class Terriglobia; order Bryobacterales; family Bryobacteraceae; genus Palsa-89. The sequence goes on along the minus strand of DATHNM010000560.1, from coordinate 2,181 downwards.
GGCCATGGCGCATGGCTATGCCAAGATCGAAGGCAAGCCGATGATGGCGCTGATCCACGGCGACATCGGCTTGCAGCACGCCTCCATGGCCATTTACAACGCCTACGTCGATCGAGTGCCCATTTATATGGTTGTGGGCAACCACTCCGACGGCGCGCGGCGCGCTCCCGGGGTGCAATCCCTGCATAGCGCACAGGACTTGGGCGCGCTGGTTCGCGACTATACCAAGTGGGACGACGAACCGCTTTCGCTGGGGCACTTCGCCGAGACTGCGGTGCGGGCTTACAACATCGCGATGACGCCGCCGGGCGGCCCCGTGCTGATCGTCTGCAATGCCGAGATACAGGGCGATCCAATTCAGGGCGCGACACCGCGCATTCCGAAACTCACTTTCACCACGCCTCCCTCAGGCGACGTGGCGGCCGTGCGCCTGGCAGCGAAAATGCTGCTTGATGCCGAGCGCCCACAGATCATCGCGCAGCGCATGGCGCGCACCCCGGAAGGCATGACGTTGCTGGTGGAGCTGGCGGAGCTGCTGCAGGCGCCGGTGAACAGCCAGGAGCGCATGAACTTCCCCACGCGCCATCCCCTGGCGGGCACGGGCTGGGCGGGCTACCAGCCGGATGTGACGTTGAACCTGGAAGTGGGCGACATTCTGCCGCAGGCCCGCATCGATCGCGCGCGCGGCGCCAAGACCATCCAGATCACCGCGGTCTCCGTCTTCCACAAGAGCAACATTCAGGATTTTGGACACTACGCCGACATCGATCTCGACATCGGCGCGGATGCCCAGGCCACGCTGCCGGCCTTGATAGAAGAGGTCAGAAAACAGCTCACGCCGGATCGCAAACGCGCGCTGCAGGAGCGGGGCGCCAAGCTGGCTGAGGGGCACAAGAAGGCTTGGGATCAGCAGATTCTGGATGCGCAATACGGGTGGGATTCCAGCCCCATCAGTCTCGCGCGGCTCTCGGCTGAACTTTGGCCGCTGATCAAGAACGATGATTGGTCCCTGGTTTCATGGCAGGGTTTTATCAGCAACTGGCCAAATCGTCTATGGAAGTTCGACAAGCATTATCAATACATCGGCGGGCAGGGCGCGGGCGGCATGGGCTACGGCGCACCGGCTGCCGTGGGCGCAGCTTTGGCGAACCGCAAGCATGGCCGCCTCTCCGTCAGCATCCAGACCGACGGCGATCTGAACTACGCGCCGGGCGTGTTGTGGACCGCGGCGCATCATCGCATCCCCTTGCTGACCATCATGCATAACAACCGCGGCTATCACCAGGAAGTGATGTTCGTGGAAGAGCAGGCCGCGCTGCACAATCGCGCTGGCGATCGCTCGCATATCGGGACCAAGCTGTGGGATCCGAATATCGACTACGCCAAGATGGCGCAAGCCTACGGCATGCACGGCGAAGGCCCCATCAGCGATCCGAACGATCTGGTTCCGGCGCTGAAGCGCGGGCTCGAGATTGTGAAGAAGGGTGAACCGGCGATGATCGATGTAGTGACGCAGCCGAGGTAACCATGAAGCGGCTATTATTCCTCACTTCGTTCGCGGCCTTGGCCTGCGCGCAGCAGCCGGCCGGCGATGCCAAGCACGGCAAAGAGCTTTTTGTGAGCTATGCATGCTATTCATGCCATAGCTTCGATGGGCATGGCGGAGCGGGCGCGCGGCTGGTTCCCATGCCGCTGAATCAGGCCGCGTTCATGACGTTCGTCCGCAATGCAGGCAGAATGCCGTCATATGGGCCAAAGGTGATTTCGGATGCCAAACTTGCGGACATCTATGCCTACATCAAGACGCTTCCCACTTCGCCCGACGCGAAGAACATCCCGCTGATTCAGGAATTGCTCAAGGAAAATTAGCCGCCGGTTCCAATTAACGGCGTGGCAGACTCGCGCCTCGCCCGCGTTGCTTCTGGTCCGCGGGCCGCGCGGCCGAGGTGGCCGCCGGATTCGTAGAGGCCACCACCGGGATAGTCACGATGTTACTGGTGAACACGTTCTGAGCGATATACAGCTGCGTCAGCGGATTGGTGGGCAGCGAGTTGCTGATTTGCAACTGCACCGCGTAAACGCCAGGCATCATTCCGATGGCCAGCCCGGCGCTGATGACGTTCGCGGTGGTGCCTCCAACCTGTGCGTTGTCCACGTTGGTAACCGGCAGGTTCAGCGCCG
>DATHNM010000559.1:0-10908 GCA_035486095.1 Bryobacteraceae bacterium | reverse complement strand
CGGTCGGCCCCCAAGCGCTCGAACGGCGTGAAGATTTTCTTCAGCCCTGCTTCGTCGATCCCGGTGCCGGTGTCGGCAACCTCGATGCGAAGCCGGCCGTTGGGAGCCTGATCGCACCGCAGCACGACCATGCCATTGCTGCGATTAAATTTGACGGCGTTGGAAAGCAGATTCAGCAGCACCTGTTTTAGCCGCTGGCGATCGGCGTGGACGTAGCGGCTTCCGTAGGACGAAAAATCCGCGCTGAGCACGATATTTTGCGAACTCGCGATGGGCCGTATCAGATCCAGCGCTTCCTGCACCGCGTCCTTGATTTGAACCGGCTCCGGCGAAAGACTCAGCCGCCCGGCTTCAATCCGCGCCAGATCCAGCACTTCGTTGATCAATTCCAGAAGATGATATCCACCCTTCAGAATCTGCTGCACGTTGCCTTGATGCTGCGCCGCCAGGTCCGCCAAAGCCAGCAGCTGCGCAAAGCCGAGGATGGAATTGAGCGGTGTGCGCAGCTCATGGCTCATGCGGGAAAGAAATTCACTCTTGGCCCGATTGGCCCGTTCGGCCTCTTCCTTGGCCTGCCGCAGCAAAGCCTCGCTGGACTTTGCCTGCGTCACGTCGCGAACCACCGCGACGCCGCCTTTCGTGTTTCCGCTGTCGTCTTTCAGAGGCCGCACGCTGACGCTGAGATACCGGCCGTCCGGCCTCTCTGGGTTCCGGACGTACAGCTCGATTCCATCCGCGGTGTCGCCGCGTACGGCTCTTGCCAAAGGCAGCTCTTCGGGTGGATACAGCGACGTGGTTCCCGGGCGATAGATGCCAAAGCGCTGGCTCCACTGCGACAGGGGCGTATCGGTGGCGTCAGACTCCACCATTTGCTCCGCAGCCGGGTTGAGAAGCAGCATTTTTCCGCTTTCGTCCGTCACCATCACTCCGTCGCTCATGCTGTCCAGAACGGATCGCAGGACTTTTGTTTGCTGGCGGTAAGCGGCTTCCGAACGGGCCAGTGCTTCTTGCTGCTCATGGACGATCTCCGCCGCCTTCTTGCGCTGGCTGACTTCCCTGGCGTAGGTGGCCGCCTTCAACACCGTTACCTTGAGACTGCCCGGCTCCCAAGGCTTGGGGACATAGGAATGGATCTGTCCATCGTTCACCGCGCAAATCAGGGCGTCGATGTCCACGTAACCCGTGATCAGAATACGCGTGGCGTCGCATATCTCGCGCGCTTTTGCCAGGAACTCGCCGCCGCTCAGCTTCGGCATCCGCTGATCTGCCAGAATCACCGCGATTTGCGCGGTTTTGAGAAACTCCACCGCTTCCACCGCATTGGTTGTGACCACCACGTCGAAGTCGTCTTCGAGCAGCGCATGGATGGATTCCAGGATCTGCGGCTCGTCGTCCACCACCAGCACTTTCGGCTTACCGTTCATTTCCGTCATGCGCGCTGCTCCGCCTGGCTGGACCCGAGCGCGGTGGGAATCTTCAGCACAAACTCCGTCCCCTCGCCGGCCTTGGTGGAGAATTCCATAGAACCCTGATGCGCCTGCATGATTCCGTAAGAAATGGCCAGGCCCAGGCCAGTGCCCTGCCCGATGGGCTTGGTGGTGAAGAACGGTTCGAATATTCTGTTGCTGATCGCTTCCGGTATTCCCTTCCCCGTATCGCGTACCCGGATCACAAAATGGCCGTTCTGCTGGGCCGTGGCAACCGTGATGCGTCCCGGGCCGTCGATGGCGTCTATCGCGTTCGCCACAATGTTCATCAGCACCTGGTTCAACTCGCCCGCCAGGCAGGTGAGCATCTCCACCTCGCCGTAATTGCGTTCCACGTCTATCCGGCCTTCCATCTTGTGCCGCAGGAAAAGCAGAACGGATTCGATGCTTTCGTGGATGTTGATGGTCTTAACCGTGCCTTCGTCCAGCCTGGAAAACGTCCTCAGCTTGGTGACCAACTCCTTCACGCGTGTGGCGCCGGCTTGCGCATCGTGGATGCGGGTCTGCATCTTGCCCACCCTTTGGGATGCCTCCGCAGGCAGGCCCGCGTCCTCAGCAGCCAGTTTTGCCAGGCCTTCCTGCACGATGAAGATGTTGTTGATCACGAACGCCAGTGGATTATTAATCTCGTGCGCGATACCCGCCACAAGCTGGCCCAACCCGGCCATCTTCTCGGAATGGATAAGGTGCGCCTGTGTCTCGCGCAGCGCCTGGTTGGTTCGTCCCAACTCTTCGGCAAGCTCGGTTCGCTCGCGCACCTGCTGCTCCAGCGACGCATTCTGGGTTTTGAGCTGAAGATGAAGCAGACGAGTCTGCAGCAGATTCCTTACGCGCAGCTGCACCTCGGTCCGATTGAGGGGCTTGGAAAGAAAGTCATGGGCCCCGTGGGAGAGCGCCTTTTCCTTGGCCTCGGAGGTATTATCGCCCGTGAGGATCAGGATCGGCAGATAGTCGTCCGCTGGGATCACCGTGGCCAGCTGATCCATGGCCGCCAAGCCATCCACATGCGGCATATGAAGATCCAGCAGGATTAAGTCGGGCTGGAATTCCTGGAATATCTGAAGGATATTCCGCGAATCGCTCAGGCAGCTAACCTTGCCGTAACCTGCAAATTCGAGAACCGCGGCTAGTACCTGCAGGTTCGCGGTTTGGTCGTCAACGATGAGAATGCGGGAATCCGTGAGGTTCGCGAGTCTCAACTCCTCATCCTTCCTACCCCCACCCCGCTACGTTGGTGCAGCTATTATCCAGGCTATTCGCCTTAGATTATGTGTAATAGGAATCGGCATTTTTCGTCCTGCCCTTTATAGTCCTAACCATCTTTCGATCAGCTAAAGCGCGGCAAAAACTTAGCCGATAAGTAGAATGCCCTAAACCCGCCGTGCAAGGCGGTGATATATCCGGGGGGCGATTGGGAGGATGCAAGTGATCAGTTGGTTGTCGATTCCAAGTAGATTGTTGGTCACCGGTGCTCTGCTCACATGCGTTGCCGGCGCTCAGACCTCCGGCGGCGTCTTTCGAGGCGAAGTCCACGATCCCTCCCACGCGTTGGTGCCGCACGCCAAAGTTGTCATCCGATCCAATGACACCGGCATTGAGGTGAACACCGAATCGAATGGCGATGGGCTTTATGTCACGCCCACGGTGATCCCGGGTTCCTACACTTTGAGTGCGAGCGGAACCGGGTTTGAAACCGAAGTGTTCGGGCCGGTGACGCTGGAAGTGGACCAGACGGTGCGGGTGGATTTTGCGCTCAATATTGGCGCGGCAACCGAATCGGTTCAAGTGGAGGCTTCCGGAGCCCAATTGCTCTCCGCCGAAAGCGCCGAGGTTTCGCAGGTTATCGTTAGCAAGCAGGTAGCCGAGATTCCGCTGAACGGCCGGACCTGGCAGCAACTGATTGATCTGAGCGCCGGCGTAAATCCGGGCGCGCCGGGTGAATCGGGCTCGCCCAACCCGGTGAATATCAACGGGCAGAGGACCAAGGCAAATCTGTATCTGGTGGACGGCATCTCCACTACTTCGTCCGCTCAAGGCCGGGGGAACGATTTCAACATCCCGCTGGACGACGTTCGCGAATTTTCGGTACAGGCCGGAGCGTATTCAGCAGAATACGGCGACGTAGCCGGCGGGGTGATCAACCTGCAATCGAAGTCCGGCACCAACAGCTTGCATGGATCGTTATTTGAGTTCTTTCGAAATAACGCGCTGGACGCGGCGGACTTCTTTTCGAACCAAACCGGCCAGCCCAAGAACGCGCTGCGATACAACCAGTTCGGCGCATCGCTGGGCGGCCCCATACGGCGCAACAAAACTTTTTTCTTTGCCGATTATCAGGGCACTGTTACGCACGCCGCCCTGCCCATGGTCAGCAGTGTTCCCTTGAGCGGCCAGCGCAGCGGCAATTTTTCGGGATTGCTAGGGCCCGGCGGCACTCCCATTTACGATCCGTTCTCCGCTTCGTTTGTGCGCACCCAGTTTCCGAACAACATCATCCCCGCCAGCCTGATGGATCCCGCGGCGATGAAGATCACGTCTCTGCTGCCGCTGCCAAACCAGTTCGACGGTTTCGGGAATGCCCTGCCGTTCAACAATTACGCTGTGACCCGGATGGATACTTCGAACGTGGAGTCTTTCGATATTCGAATAGATCACCAGTTTTCGACGAACAGTAATTTGTTCGCGCGCGAATCGTTCCAGAATACCGGCGCTTTTGCGCCTTCCATCTTTGGGCCGCCTTTGGGTGGTTCAATCCTGGGAGCGGGCGCCACCGCCGCCCGCAATCAGAACGCGGGCGTTGGTTACACCTACACCTTCAGCCCCACCCTGATCAACGAAATTCGGCTCGGGCTGAACCGGCAGACCACAACGCTCACCCAGGAAGACTACGGCCAGAATCTCTCTTCGCAGTTTGGGATCCCGGGCATTAACGTGAGTCCGCAAACCTCCGGACTATCAAATCTGGATGTGGCCGGCCTGTTTGACATCGGCGATAGCCTGCTCACGCCTCTGCAGCTAGCAACTACCGACTGGAACGTCACCGAGAAGATTACTTGGGTGAAGGGGCGCCACGTCATCCGGCTGGGATTCGACTATCAGCATGAAATGGGCAGCACGGGCTACTTGGTTTATGGCCGCGGCAATTACACTTTCCTGAATCTCTCCACCAGCTCACTGGTTGGGCCGCCCGGCGGCAACGCCTTCGCCAGCTTTCTGGTGGGTGCGCCTTTTCAAATTCTGCGCGACGAATTTCCACCCGGCCTGGTGGGGCTGATTTCTTATCGCGTGGGTTTTTTTGCGCAGGACGACATCAAGCTCACCCGGAAACTTACCGTGAATCTGGGCGCCCGCTACGACATCATGCCCTATCCACTCGAAATGCATAACCGGTTATCGAACTTCGATCCGGCCACTGGGACCATGCTGATTGCCGGCCAAAACACCAGCCAGCGGCTGGTAAACACGGACTACAAAGACCTGGCGCCAAGAGTGGGTTTGGCCTATTCGCCCACGGACAAGACCGTGATTCGCGCGGGATACGGCATCGGCTTCATAGATCCCTACGGCGCGGCGGGTGCACTGAACGCCAACGAATTCAACACTCCGTTTTACAATCTCGGCAACATCACGGAATTTCCCTTCAGCGCGCCCACGCACACGCTGAGCAGTGTGCTGCCCGGCCTGGTGATGCCATCGCCCAACTCGCCCACGGGAAATGAGCGCTATATCGTGCCCACCGACGGCAATCAATACTCCGAGACCTGGAGCTTCACCATACAACGGGCATTGAGCCCGGCTTGGATGCTCGAAGTGGGGTATGTCGGCACCAGCGGCAATCGCCTTTTGACGGCGTCCAACATCAACGCGGCGCTGCCCGGCCTCACTGACCCCACCACGCGCCAGCCGTATGGTCCGGCGCTGGGCGAGATTCGCGAGCTTTCTAATAGCGCCCATTCCATCTATCACGGGCTGCAATCGAAGATCGAAAAACGTTTTTCCCGCGGCTTGTATTTTCTGGGATCCTATACCTGGTCGAAATCTATCGACAACCAGAGCAACGGCACGGACACGGTAATAGCCAGCGGCCAGTATCCGCAGGATCCGCTCAACGCCGGTCTGGACCGCGGGCTCTCCAGTTTCGACCGGCCCCAGGTGCTGGTGGGCAGCGTGGTATGGGAAATCCCCTTCGGACGCGGCCCAGTGGAGCGCTCGCGCGCGCGTGAACTGGTGAATGGCGTCCTGGGCGGTTGGCAAGTAAGCGGGATCCTGACGGCGGAAAGTGGTACGCCGTTCAGCGTGCTGATGTCTTGCGCCGATATCAATGCCCAGGGCAACAACTGCCGGCCCAACCGGCTTGCGAGCGGCGCCCTGCCGTCCGGCCAGCAGTCCATCAATGAGTGGTTTAACACTGCGGCTTTCGCGATTCCAAGCACGCCCGAATACGGCGACGCGGGCCGCGACATCCTGCGCGCTCCGGGCCTGAACAATATCGATCTCGCTATGTCGAAGTCGTTTCCTTGGGGAGCTGCCGAGACGCGGCGTTTTCAAATCCGGTCGGAATTCTTCAACACCTTGAACCACACGAATCTGGGTGTACCGGTGAACTCCATCGATTCACCCGCGTTTGGAACCATCACATCTTCGCTTCCCGGCCGTGAGATTCAGCTCGGCGCCCGTCTGGAATTCTAGCCCATGCGTCCCCCGAAACGAGTCACGCGAATTTTTGAAAGCCTGTTGAATCAGCCCGGCCCGTTGATCCGGTACCTTCTGCCATTAGGCACGCTGGTGATCGCGATTTGCGTGCAAGCAGCCATCGCCGTGTTCGTGCCAAAGCAGGTAGACTTTCCTTACGTTTTTTTCTTTCTTATCGCCATCTTTGTAACAGCCTGGATAGGCGGCTACGTGCCGGGTATCCTGACGTGCCTGATCGTGATGGTTGGCATTCCCTTACTGGCCACTCCTGGGTTCCGGCTCAGCAGTACCGATCCCAGCCGCCTGATTCTGTTGATAGGGGTTTCCGCGCTGGTTAGTCTGGTGGCGAATTCGCAGCGCAAAAAGCGCGATCAACTGCGCGAGGCCAACAGCGAACTGGATCGGCGGGTTCAGGTCCGCACCCAGGAACTGGCCGGCGCCGTAGCGGAACTGGAGTCGGAAATCGTGCAGCACAAGCGCACCGAACAGGCGCTGCGGCAGAGCGAAGAACGCGTTGACCTGGCGCTGGATGCGGCGGGCATCGGCCGTTGGGATGTGGATCTGGTCACCGGAAAGGTGGATCGCTCAGAACGTCACGCCCAGATCCTGGGACATGCCGCCAGCCTGGGCGGATCGGTGCGTGAGACTCTGTTCGAACACGTTATTCCGGAGGATCGCGCGGCCGTGGAGGAGCAATACCAGCAGGCGGTCAGTTCCGGCGGCGTGTGCGAATTTGAGGGCCGGGTGAAACAGCAGGATGGAACCCTTCGCTGGGTCTGGTGCCGCGGCAGAGTTTTGCAGGATGACGCCGGACGCCCTGTTAGTTTTCTGGGCAGCTCTCGCGATATCACCGATCGCAAACTGGCGGAGCAGAAATTGCAGACACAGTTGGTGCGTCTGAATCTGTTGGGCCAGATCACTCGCGCTATTGGGGAGCGTCAGGACCTGCGCAGTATCTTCCAGGTGGTGATTCGAAGTCTGGAAGACAGCCTGCCGATCGATTTCGGGTGCGTCTGCCTGTACGATCCGCACGCCGCCGAAGTGGTTGTCAATTGCGTGGGCGTGCGCAGCGAACCGCTAGCCATGGATTTGGCAATGACGGACCAGGCGCACATCGGCATCGATCAAAATGGCCTGTCGCAGTGCGTGCGCGGCCGGCTGGTTTACGAGCAGGATGTCAGCCAGATCGACTTCCCTTTTCCGCAACGTCTGGCGCGCGGCGGAATTCGGGCATTCGTAGCCGCGCCATTGTTGTTTGAAAGCCAGGTCTTCGGCATTCTGATCGCTGCCCGCCGCGAACCCAATAGTTTTAGCAGCGGCGAGTGCGAGTTCCTGCAACAGCTGAGCGAGCATGTCGCGCTGGCGTCTCATCAATCGGAAGTATATAACGCGCTACAACAGGCTTACGATGATCTGCGCCAGACGCAGCAGACCGTGATGCAGCATGAGCGGCTGCGCGCGCTGGGGCAGATGGCGAGCGGGATCGCACACGACATCAACAACGCCATTTCACCGGTAGCCCTGTACACCGAAATGCTGCTGGAGCAGGAGACCGATCTCAGCAAGCGAACACGCGAATATCTGGAGACTACGCGGCGCGCAATTGGAGATGTGGCCCACACCGTCGCGCGCATGCGCGAATTCTATCGGCAGCAGGAGCCGCAATTGGTCCTCTCGGCCGTGGATTTGAGCGTTCTGGTGCAGCAGGTGGTGGACTTGACCCGCGCGCGCTGGTCCGACATGCCGCAGCAGCGCGGGATTGTGATCGACCTGAGGCTGGACCTGGGACAAAATCTTCCCCAGGTGGCAGGAATCGAAAGCGAAATTCGCGAGGCACTCATCAATCTGGTTTTCAACGCCGTGGACGCCATGCCGGAGGGCGGAAAGTTGATCATTCGCACCATAGCCGGCGAGACGTCTTCAGAAGCCCGGCAAGTGGATGTTGAAGTTACCGACAGCGGTGTGGGCATGAACGAGGAAACGCGGCGCCGCTGCCTGGAGCCGTTTTTCACAACCAAAGGCGAACGTGGCACCGGCCTGGGACTCGCCATGGTGTACGGCGTGGTGCGGCGGCACAATGCAGACATCGAAATGGAAAGCGCCATCGGGCAAGGCACCACTGTTCGTTTGCGTTTCCCCGTGGCCGCCCCCAATGCGGCTGCGCTCCAGATCGGTGCACCCGACGCCATGCCTCCGCGGCTGCGCATTCTGAGTGTGGACGACGATCCGCTGCTGATCAAATCCCTGCGCGACGCGCTGGAAGCCGATGGCCACGCCGTGGTGACGGCCAATGGCGGACAAGAGGGGATCGACGCTTTTCGCGCGGCTGAAGAGCGCGACGAACATTTCGCGGTGGTCATCACAGACCTGGGAATGCCCTATGTGGACGGCCGCAAAGTGGCCAGCGCCATCAAGAACGATTCGCCGTCTACACCGGTGATTCTTTTGACGGGTTGGGGACAGCGGCTGATTGCGGAAGGCGACGTCCCGCCGGATGTGGATCGGGTGCTCAACAAGCCGCCCAAACTAAAGGAACTTCGCGCCGCCTTGGCGGAACTGGCAGGGACCGCGGTGGCCTCTGACAGCAGGCTGGCAAAATAATTCAAGCCGCTTCCTGGCAACTGCCTCTGCCTGGCAGCTCAATTCCAGGTCCTTCGGAAAGTGTATACTGAGGCGATTTGGAGGCCCCAGCAATGAAAAGAATACTCGCTCTTGCGTGCCTGACCGTGCCCGCGTTTGCGGCCTCGTGCGATAGCCTCGCATCGCTTGCGTTGCCGGACACCACCATCACGATGGCCCGGCTTGTGCCAGCCGGACAATTCTCCGTTCCGAGCGACGGACAAAACAAGCGGGAGGGCGTTAATCCTTATGCCGATCTCCCCGAGTTCTGCCGCGTGGCCGCAACCATCAAACCCAGCAGCGATTCGGATATCAAAGTGGAAGTCTGGCTGCCTGCGAGCGGGTGGAACGGAAAATTCCAGGCAGTGGGAAACGGGGGATGGGCGGGCGTCATTAGCTACCGCGAATTGGGCGATGCGCTGCGCCGCGGGTATGCCACCACCTCGACCGATACCGGCCACGTGGGCGGCCGGGGAACATTCGCGCTGGATCATCCCGAAAAACTCACCGACTTCGCCTGGCGCTCCGAACACGAAATGACCGTAAAGGCCAAGGCCGTAATCCAGGCTTTCTACGGCAACGCGCCCCGGCTTTCTTACTGGAATGGATGCTCCACCGGCGGCAGACAAGGTCTTAAGGAAGCGCAAAAGTTCCCCGACGATTACGACGCCATCATCGCCGGCGCGCCGGCTAACCGGACGGCAATCTCGTTGTGGATCGCCGCCGCTGTATTGAAGGACCCGGCCAGCTACATTCCCCCCAGCAAATATCCGTTGATCCACCAGGCCGCCATCGCCGCCTGCGATGCACGCGACGGTCTGAAGGACGGGCTCATCGACGATCCCACCAAGTGCAACTTCGATCCCAAGGTGCTGCTGTGCACAGGCGCGGATGGACCCGCATGCCTGACTGCACCTCAAGTGGAAGCCGCGAAAAAAGTCTATTCGCCGGCCGTCAATCCACGCACCGGCCAGCAGATGTTCGCGTCGCTGGTGCCAGGCACGGAACTGGGATGGGGCGTTCAGGCCGCTGGTCCGGAACCCTCTGCGCCCATCTACGATCAGTACCGCTACGTGGTGTTCAAAGATCCCAATTGGGACTGGCGAACGTTTAACTTCGACAGCGACGTGGTGCGCGGCGACTTGCCGGAGAACCTGATCATGAACGCTACCGATCCCAACATGAAGCCGTTTTTCTCGCACAACGGAAAACTGCTTCTGTATCACGGATGGAGCGATCCGAATGTCCCGACTGTCAACACCATCAAGTATTACAACAGCGTGGTGGACAGCATGGGCGGCGCGGCCAAAGCTTCGAACAGTGTCCGGTTGTTTCTGGAACCTGGCATGGGGCACTGCGGCGGGGGCGAAGGACCCAACGTGTTCGACAAAGTTGGCGCGGTGGAGCAGTGGGTGGAACAGCGCAAAGCGCCACAGAAGCTGATTGCGTCGCACAGCACCAGCGGCAAGGTAGACCGGACGCGTCCTCTGTGCCCTTATCCCCAGGTGGCCAAATACAAAGGCTCTGGCAGCATCGACGACGAAGCCAACTTCACTTGTAGCCAGCCTTGATTGCGGTGGAATAGACCCTATTCGAGCAATTCATTTCGCACCAGCTCTCCGAATGGAGTCGGCTGATAATTGGGAGAGCGGGGCGCTTGAACCAGCGGTGGATAATCCACCCAGCTCCAGGCTGTCCATCCCAAGCCTTGTTGCCGCATGAGGTCCGCCAGGGTCCGTCCGAACGCGAGCTGGTCTTCCGTTCCGCCCCACTCTCCCACGAAAACTGGAATTTCGGCGGAATTGCCGATTGCTTTCCACCAGTCATCGGGATTGCGGTTGGAATAAATGTGCGCGGAATACACGATATTCGCGGCGTTGACTTGAATCCCACGCAGGTCGAAAGCCCAGTCAACTCCTCCTACCACGACGATTCCGTTGGGACGGATCTTGCGCACTTCGGTCACCAGGCGCGTCGCCCACGGGACCCATTGCGCGGGGCCGACGCTGGAGCTGTCGGACTCGACCACGTCGCCGTCGGGACCGATCACATGTATGGGAAGAACGTCGTCTTCCAGCCGATCGTGCGGTTCGTTCAGAATATCGAACAG
>DATHNM010000558.1:0-21074 GCA_035486095.1 Bryobacteraceae bacterium | reverse complement strand
TGAAGACCGATCTGTTCGAGGAGGCATACGGGCAGGACGAGCTGCTCTTTTCTCTGCCGTTCGATACTGCCGTCAAAATTGGAATCGACATTGACGGCGCCACCGTTGCGCGGGCGGCTGGCCGGGGGCGTGCGACCTCTTGCGATTTGCTGCAGGCCGATTTGCTGCAGGCCGATGTGCGGCGGCTGCCCTTTGAAGACGCGAGCGTGGATGTTGTGCTGTCGAACTCGACTCTTGACCACTTCAGCTCCCAGCGGGAGATCGAAGAATCGCTGGGGGAGCTGGCACGGGTATTGAAGCCTGGCGGAAGGTTGCTGGTGACGCTGGACAACCCGCGCAATCCGTTATTCCTGGCGTTCCGCGCGGCGGCTGGTTGGATGGGTTTGTCATTTTCGCTCGGCAAGACATTGCCGCTGGCGAAACTGCTTCGCATCCTGGAGGGGGTGGGGTTGGAGATTGAATCGACGGATTGCCTGATTCACAATCCGCGCTTTATTTCCACGCTGATTTTTTTCGCTTTGCGGCGGATACTGGGGCCGCGCGCCGACGGCGTTATTGGGCGGCTGCTTTCGATGTTTTCTCAGCTGAGCCGCCTGCCCACCCGCGGATTTACAGGCGCATTCGTGGCGGCGTGTGCGCGCAAGCCAGCGGCGAATGTTCCGCAGGCCGGGCTTGCAGGCAGCGGGAGCCGGGTTTCCGGTAACATGAAGTTTTCCCCTCAAACATGTTCCGTTTCGAAACAGCCGGCGAATCGCATGGAGAGTGCCTGGTAGCAACGCTTACCGGGCTTCCCGCGGGAATTCCGATTTCCCTGGACGCAGTAAATCGCGAACTGTGGCGGCGCCAGCAGGGCTACGGCCGCGGCGGGCGCATGAAGATTGAAACAGACCGCGCCGAAATTGTTGCAGGCGTGCGGCATTCCAAGACCATCGGCGCGCCCATCGCGATCATCATCCAGAACAAAGACTGGAAGAATTGGACGGAAGCGCTGCCGGTGGAAGGTTCCGACCATGAGCCGGCGAAGCACAAGCCAGTTTCGCGGCCGCGTCCGGGGCATGCCGATCTGGCCGGGAGCCTGAAATACAACTTTCCGGACGCCCGCTATATTCTGGAACGCGCCAGCGCGCGAGAGACCACGGCGCGCGTGGCGGTAGGCGCTTTGGCCAAAGCATTTCTTGGCGAATTTGGCATAACGGTTTTGAGCCATGTAATCGGGGTGGGCGAGGCAGTTTTGGGACGTGCAGCGGAGTGGGGCGAACTGGTGGCGCTGAGCAAGAAGGAAGCGGTCTTGCTGGGTTGCGTGGACACGGAGACGGAAGTCCGGATGAAGGAAGTTGTGGATCATGCCTATCGCACCGGCGACACGGTGGGCGGTGTGTTCGAAGTGGTGGCGCACGGGGTTCCGCCGGGTCTTGGTTCGCACGTGACGTGGGATTCACGGCTGGACGGGCGGCTGGCGCAGGCCATCGTATCCATGCAGGCGGTGAAGGGCGTGGAGATTGGATTCGCCGCCGAAGGCGCGGCTGCATTTGGATCGCGCGTGCAAGACACCATTCATTACGATCGCGAGGAACGGCTTTTCACGCGCGGGGCGAATCGGGCGGGAGGTTTGGAAGGCGGCATGACGAATGGCCAGGATGTGCTGGTTCGCGGCATGCTGAAGCCCATTTCGACGCTGCGGCGTCCGCTGGAATCGGTGGACCTGACGACGCGCGAACCCGCGCTGGCCGCTTACGAGCGTAGCGACGTGTGCGTGGTCCCGGCGGCCGGGGTGATTGGCGAGGCGATGGTGTCCATAGTTCTGGCGCAGGCGTTTCTGGAAAAATTTGGCGGCGATTCGCTGGCTGAGACCCGCCGCAATTTCGATGGCTACAGGGAGCAGGTTAGAAACTTCTGATGACGTATTCGATCGTTCTGTATGGGGAGCAGGTGCTCGAAAAGCAAGCCGAGGCGGTAGCCGATTTCGATACGCCGGAATTGAATAAGCTGATCGAGGATATGTTTGAATCGATGTACGCCGCCAAAGGTGTTGGCTTGGCCGCGCCGCAGATTGGGATTGCGAAGCGTATCGCGGTAATCGATTTGTCGGTCGCGGAAGATCCGCAGCAGAAGATCGTTTTGATCAATCCCGAAATTATCCGGAAGGAAGATTTTCAGACCGGCGAGGAAGGCTGCCTGAGTTTGCCCGGATTTCGAGAGCAGGTAACACGGCCGAAGAGCGTGACGGTGCGTGCGCAAAATGTTAAGGGCGAGTGGTTCGAGATGAACGGCGAAGAACTGCTGGCGCGCGCATTCTGCCATGAGATCGATCACCTGAATGGCCGGCTGTACATCAGCCATGTGAGCGCCTTGAAGCGCGATTTGATCCGGCGCAAGGTGCGGAAACTGGCGAAAGCCGGCGAATGGAGCTGATTTTTCTGGGCACCCCGACGTTTGCGGTTCCTACGCTGGAACGCATGGTGGATGCGGGGCATCGTGTGTTGGCGGTTTTCACGCAGCCCGATCGGCCCAAGGGACGCGGAGGGAAACTGAGCGCTTCGCCGGTGAAAGAGGCGGCTTTGCGTCTGGGATTGCCGGTGAATCAGCCGGAGCGCATTCGTCGCCCGGAGATTGCAGAGCAATTGAAGCAGATGAACCCTGACGCGATGGTGGTGGTGGGCTATGGGCAGATCATCCCGCAGGCCATCATCGATATTCCAAAACGCGGCATTATCAATGTTCACGCCTCGTTACTGCCGAAGTATCGGGGCGCGGCGCCCATCCAGTGGGCGGTTGCCAATGGGGAAACGCGCAGCGGAGTAACAACCATGCGGATTGATGCGGGCCTCGATACCGGGGATATGCTGCTGAAGTGGGAGACCGAAATCGGACCCGAAGAAGACGCTTTGGCGCTAGGCGGACGGCTGGCAGAGGCGGGTGCCGCGCTGCTGGTGGAAACGCTGCGCGAAGATCCTGTGCCCGAGCGCCAAGATCCCGCCGAGGCGACTTATGCACCGATCCTGAAGAAGGAGGACGGTGAGGTGGATTGGAATTGGACGGCGCGGAAAATATTTAATCGATCGCGCGGGCTGCTGCCTTGGCCGGGCGCGTTCAGTTTCTTTCGTGGGCAAATGTTTCACTTGTGGAAAACGCGTGTTGCGAGCGGCGTGCTGAGTGGAACGCCCGGGCGGATGATTTTGCAGAAGAAAAGACTGATGATTGCCTGCGGCGAGGGCAGTGTGCTGGAGGCGATTGAAGTTCAGGTGGAGGGCCGCAAGCGGATGCCGGCGGAAGCCTTTCTGAACGGGCAACAGCTCACGGACGACGAAATCTTGGGGGTAAAGGCGGCGTGAAATTACCGCTGGGTTATCGATATTCGGCCGTGTACGCCGGAATCCGCAAGGTGAAGAAGGACGATCTGGCGTTGATCGTTCCCGATGTGGCCGCGGCGGGCGCGGCGGTGTTCACGCAGAATCGGGTGCAGGCCGCGCCGGTGCGTATCGCGCGCTGGAATCTGACGAAAGCCCGCGGGATAGTAAGCGGGGTGCTGATCAACGCGGGCAACGCGAATTGCGCAACCCGAACAGGCGATCGTGTCGCGCTGGCTTGCTGCGATGGGGTAGCGAATCATCTGCACGTTCCGCCGACACAGGTTTTTCCTGCGTCCACGGGCGTGATCGGAGTGGAACTGGATGCGCATTTGATTGTGAACGCGCTGCCGGGCTTAGTGGCGGGGCTGGCGCCGAACCGTTTTGAGGATGCTGCGCGCGCTATTCTTACCACCGACCTGGTGATGAAGACCGCGCACAGCCAGGTGCGCTTCAAGAAAGGTTCCATTCAGATTGCCGGGATGACCAAGGGTTCCGGCATGATTCATCCGAACATGGCCACCACGCTGGGGTTCGTGATGATGGACGCGGCCCTGCCGGCTTCCGTGCTGTCCACCATGCTGGCCGCCGCGGTGAAGCGCAGTTACAATCGCATCAGCGTGGATGGCGATACTTCGACGAACGATACCATGCTGGTGCTGGCGAACGGCGCGTCGGGGGTTCAGCCCAATCAGAAAGAAAACAAGAAAGTGGAAGCGGCGCTGACAGAGGTGATGGAAGATCTGGCGCGGCAGATTGTGCGCGATGGCGAGGGTGCCCGCAAGCTGGTGACCATTGAGGTGAGCGGCGCGAGCAACGAAGAGGCGGCCACGCGCATCGCGCGCAGCATCGCGAATTCGCCACTGGTGAAAACCGCGATTGCAGGCTCCGATCCGAACTGGGGCCGCATAATATCCGCCGCCGGGAATGCGGGCGTGCCGCTGGATCCAGCGAAAGTGGATATCGATCTGCAAGGCATCGCAGTGTGCCGGGGAGGCCTTGCGGCGGAGTTTTCCGAAAGTGAGCTGAAGAAAAAGCTGGATGCATCGGAATGCCTGATTCGGTTCGCGATTCAGGGGCGCGCCAGCGGCAGCACGCGGTTCTGGACGTGCGATTTGACCGAGAAGTACATTGAGATTAATGCGAGCTATCGTACGTAGGACGGTGCGTGGCACGGCGCTGCTGTGCATTGTTGCCGTATTGGCGTGCGCCGATGCGCACGACGACGTTCTGGAAGTGGTGACGTCGCTGGCGGCTGCTTTGACTGAAGTCAGTGGGACCGGCAATGGTGCGGGGCATGGGAACTTGACTCAGTTCATGGCCGCGTTCAGTAAGGACATGCCGGACTACGGCGCGCTGGAGAAGAACGTGGCGGCGCTGCTGAATGAAGGCGATGTTTCTTCTTCCATCCGGCCGTTAACCGACTCCGGCGACGATCAGATGTACAAAATCGATTTGGATTGGTTGCTCGAGGTGCGCAGCCTGGAACAGGATGGCCCTATCCTGCGGCGGCGTGAAGTGGTGCACTGCGAACTGCGCAAGGAAAAGAAGCACTGGAAGATCGTTGCGCTGAAGCCGCTGGATTTCTTCGCTCCGGCAAAGCTTGGACAATAGGTCATGACGCGGTGGGCGGGGCTGCTGGTGGCCGCCGCGAGCATACTGTGGGCGCAGCCGCAACCCGGCCTGATGCCTTGGCCGGCCAAGATCGAAATGGGGCCGGGAAGCCTTGCGATCGGTTCGCCGATCCGCATCGCGTTGCCCGACTACTCGGACCCGCGGGTGCAGAATGCGGTCCGCCGGCTGGGGGAACTGGTGCCGGCTGGATCGCCGGCCACGCTGACTATCCAGTACCAGCAGACTTCCGCGCCGGTCCAGCAATTGGGTGAAGACGAGAGCTATCGCCTCGAGGTCACGCCACAGCAGGCGCATTTGACGGCTCCAAATCCGCTGGGCGTGCTGCGCGGGCTGGAAACATTTCGACAACTTATTGTTTCTGGGCCACAAGGTGCGGAAGTGCCGGTGGCCGATATTCAGGACCATCCGCGGTTCGCTTGGCGCGGCCTGCATCTGGACGTGGCGCGGCATTGGATGCCCATCGAAGTGGTGAAGCGCAATCTGGACGGCATGGCGGCGGTGAAGCTGAACGTCTTCCATTGGCATTTGTCGGACGACCAGGGGTTTCGCGTAGAGAGCCAGCGTTTCCCGAAGTTGCAGCAGCTGGGTTCCGATGGGCTTTACTACACCGAGCGGCAAGTTCGCGAGGTGATCGAGTATGCGCGCGATCGCGGTATTCGCGTGGTGCCTGAGTTCGACATCCCGGGCCACACCACGAGCTGGCTAGTGGGATATCCGGAACTGGCCAGTGCGCCGGGGAGCTATCAAATTGAGCGGAACTGGGGCGTGTTCGATGCAACCATGGATCCAACGCGCGAATCCACGTATGAATTCCTGGATGCGTTTATCGCCGACATGGCGGCGCTGTTTCCCGATCCGTTCTTTCATATCGGCGGCGATGAGGTAACAGGCAAGCAATGGAAGAGCAGCGCGCGTATCCAGGCGTTCATGCGCACGCATGGATTGAAGAGTACGCAGGACCTGCAGGCATACTTCAATCGGCGGCTGCAGAAAATAGTGGCCAAGCACGGAAAAAGGATGGAGGGTTGGGATGAAATCCTGGATCCGGATTTGCCGAAGGAGATCGTGATTCAATCCTGGCGCGGCCAGAAATCGCTGGCAGAGGCTGCACGGCACGGCTTTTCGAGCATTCTTTCGGCAGGTTACTATCTCGATCACATAGAGCCTGCTTCCACGCTCTATGCAGTGGACCCGCTGGATGGAGACGCCGGCGCGCTGATGGATGAGGAGAAGAATCGTATCCTGGGCGGCGAAGTCGCGATGTGGGGTGAGTTTGTAAGCCCGGAAAATGTGGACTCGCGCGTTTGGCCGCGTGCCGCCGCCATTGCCGAACGGTTGTGGTCGCCACGGGAAGTGAAAGATGTTCCGTCCATGTATCGGCGATTGGATGCCGTGAGCGGAGAGTTGGATCGGCTGAGGCTGACGCATCGTTCCAGTTATGTTCCAATGCTCCAGCGGCTGGCTGGAGCCGATTCAGTGGAAGCATTGAAGACCCTGGCTGACGTAGTGGTGCCCGCGACTTTCGGCCAGCGCATTCGGACGCACAACTACACGCAGCTTACCCCGCTCAATCGACTGGTGGACGCTGCGCGGCCGGAGAGCGAGACGGCCCGGAACTTCGCGGTCCTGTTGGATCAAATGGATATCGCGCAGATGCGAATGTGGCTGACGCGCTGGCGCGACAATGACGCGTGGCTTAAGCCGGTGTTGGAGAAATCGGAGTTGCTGAAGGAAGATGTTCCGGTTTCTGCGGAGCTGAGCCAGTTAGGCTCGAGTGGTCTGGAGGCTCTCGATTACCTGGAGCGCAAGCAGCGGCCACCCGTGTCGTGGCTCAACCAGCAGCGGGCCTTGCTGGAAACTCTGAAAAAGCCCCAAGTTGAGCTGCGGTTCGCCATTGCACCGTCTATCGCCAAGCTGGTGAACCTTACGGCGTCGCTGCCGTAGTTCCTTTGAGCGCCTGCTCAACGGAAACATGATTCACGTCCAGCGTCTGCCCCAGCACCTGATCCAGCGAAATGCGCGCGTGGCTAAAGGCCGAGCGTGTGGCGACTTCGGTTTCCTGCGCGCTCACAAGCGCGGTTTGAGCAGCTTCCAGATCGCTAATGCTGGCCGCGCCAAAGGAAAACGATTGCTGCGATTTTTCGAGCAGCTCTTCCTGCAGTTTCCGCGAATCCACGGCCTGCGAATAGCGGGAACGCGCCTGCCGCAGCGCGACCATGTAATTGGAAATGTCCACTACCAGTTGGTTCCGGGTGCGGCGCTCGATCAAGTCGCCCTGCCGCAATTGCAATTGCTCGATTCCGTAGTCGCCCTGAGCCACGTGATTGTGGAAGGTGCCCTGAAAGAGAGCGCCCGCGCGGCGGGTTGGAAAGTTATCGCGAAACACCTGGCCCAGGGCATTGCCGAGTCCGCCCACGTAGTAAGGATCCGCGACAAATGTCTGGCCGTTATTGGTAACGGGCGGTGTCGCGGTGCCGGAAAGCCCGCTGGCGCTGATGGCCGCGAACGCTTGCAGGCTAGGCAAAACGCCGTTGGCGGTACCTTCGGCTGAGATCGCCGCCGTCTCGGTGTTGATATTGGCCAGTGCGATGTCCGGACGATTCGCGAGCGCTTTAGCCACCAGTTCGCGCAGCGCGGGCAAATTGTCCTGCTCGGGAATTTCGATGCGATCGAGCACCACCACCTGGGCGGCGTCCAGCAGCGGGTCTTCCAAACCGTTCCGGCTGAGAGCGGTCTTGAGCAGGTTCTCCTGTTCCCGCGCGGCGGCCTGTGCGATGGCCAGCTGCTGCTGGCTGGTGCTGAGGCTGGATTGCGCGCGCGATGCTTCAAATCTTGGGACTACTCCCAATTCAATCTGCCGGCGGGTGTCGTCATAAAACTTCTGGGCCTGTTCCACGGCGCGCTGCCGCACGGCCAAATCGTCGTCATCGGTGACCAGATCCCAATACAGGTTCAAGACGCTTGCAACAAGATTCAATAGTTGTGATCGAAACGTTTCTTGGGCGCCGCGTATGTTTTTCTGCGCCACGCGGATAAACCGGCCGTTCACGCCCGTTCCGAAGCCTCTCAGGAGATTTTGGCTGGCATAGATCTGCACCACCGGCGCCACCGAGGGATTCAGAAAATCGGAAGGTGCATTTTCCTTCAGGTAGGATTCATTGGCAGCCACCTGGACGTAGCCGCCGCTCAGGAAGCCTTGTTGCACAAACGAATCGATGATGTGCTTGGTGTCCACCAGGGCATCAGTTTCACTGACGGTAGTGATGGGTTGTGGAGTAGTGGTGTGGGAATATTCGGTGGCGTTCTCAAGAACCGCATCCAGGTTCTGCGTCACAGGCCCAATCTGGGAAATGGTGGCCCCGCCGTTGCCTACGCCGCCGCCGGAACCGTTTGAGGCAAGCCCAGCAGATACCTCGCTACCCACCACGCCCTGGCCGCTGGTTGCTTGATTGACCAAACTGGTGCCGTTGGTGACACCGCGCAACGGGCCCCCGCCGCGACTTCGCTGTAGCGACCATTCCGCGCTCAGCGGCCCGTAACGGTCCACCTCCAGATCGAGATTATTCTCAATGGCCAGGGCGATTGCGTCCTGCACCGTCAAGTACAGACGTCCAGCCCGGATGAGACTGTGCAGGTGATCGGAGTTGCGCAGGTTCACGGGCGGAACGCTGCTGGAACGATAAGATCGGATGAGTAGCGGCCCGGTGGGCTTGTCCACTTCCTGGGGAGATTGAGCGAAACACTGCGAGACCAGAAGGTTTAAAACGGCGATGATTGAGATTGTTTTGTTTACAGTCATGATGAAGAACGCTCCCTATGGTCGCGGCTGCGTGGCGGACGCGGGGATGGCGGATTCCCGCGCCACGTGGCCGGACGCCGCTTCCTCCATCGAGATGCCGTTGACTTCCAGCGTCTGCCCCACGGCTTCATCGAAGGCGATTTTGGCATGCGTGTAGTTGGCCATGGACTGGACTTCCGCGCTTTGGTCGCCCGCCAAGTCGCGCTGCGCCTGGACCACCGTGGCGATAGTCGATTCGCCGAAACGAAAGCGGTTCTGTTCGGCCTCCAAGGTCTGCTGCGCCAGTGAGCGGGTCGCCACGGCATTTTCGTATCGCGCGCGCGCCTGCTGCACTTCAATCACGGCGTTCTTCACATCCACGCGCACCTGACTCGCCTCCTTCTGATAGAGCAACTGGCTTTGCCGCAACTGGAGCTGATCGGTGGCGTAATCGGCCTGCGCCACGCGATTGCGAAATGGAATGTTCAACGATAATCCGGCTGAGTAGTTTGGAAAGTCGCGGCCGAAAATTTGTCCCAGCAGGTTGCCATAGCCGCCAACATAGGCTTGGGGCGGCACAAAGCCTAACGGGATACTGGCCGGGTTGGCCTGGCCGCTCAGTCCGTTGTTAGTCAATTCGAAAAATGCCTGCAATGTCGGCAGCAGATAGTTCTTCGCGCCCGCCAGGTTGATAACACGGCTTTCAATATTAATCTTGGCCTGCGCGATTTCCGGCCGTTGTGTCAAGGCCAGGTTCACCAGCTCTCCGGCGGGTTTCAAATCCTCCGTCTCTGGAACCGTGATGTGGTCCAGGGGAAGAATGTGGACTTCATCCAGCGTCTGACTGACGATACCGTTTCTGCTTAGGGCGTTCTTAAGCACCGTCTCCTGCTGTGCCACATTGGTCTGCGCGATCAGCAGATTCTCTTTGGCGGAGGAAACCTCGGCGGCCGCGCGCGTGGCTTCAATGGCTGGCAGCGTTCCCAACTCCACCTGGCGTTTGTTGCCATCGTAGAGTTGCTGCGCTGTATTCAGGGCTTCCTGTTTGATCCGCAGATCTTCGTTGAAACTTACTAAGTCCCAATAGAGGTTCAGGGCGGCGGAGACGGTGGTGACCACCTGCATCTTGAGCGCAAGATCGGTGACCTTCAGATTGTTCTTGGCGACACGGATATTGCGATTGTTCACCGCGACCCCAAAACCCTGCAGCAGGTTCTGTGTGACATACAAATCCAGCAGGCCATTGGTGCTGGGGTTGATGTCGAAAGCGGGACTGTTGTAGTTACTCCGTACGCTGCTATAGACTAGCTGCGCGTAAGTGCCAGTTACAAACGATTGGGAATACTGCACGGTGACTTGCTGCGTATCGGCGAGCAGGGAGGGCACCAAGATGACGAAGAGGTTGCTTTCGGGCGTGGTGGAATGCTGGAAGTTCGCATAGACGCTCAACACCGGGTCCAGATTCGGAGGCTGGGTGCCGGTCTGAATAACGATGCCGCCGCCGGAGCCAACGCCCGCGTTTTCGCCCAGGCCGACTGCGTTCACACTGACGCCCTCCAGACTCACGCTGGTTGGTCCGGGGTTGATGGGCTGGCTGATGTCGCGCAGAGCGCCGCCGCCTTGCGCGCGCCGCACCACTTCCCGCGCCAGGTAAGGGCCGTAGCGCTGGATGGCGATATCGACATTGTTTTCGAGCGCCAATGCGATCACGTCCTGCGAGGAGAGATACAAATTGCCGGCGCGAATGAGGGATTCCAGGCGCGGCGTGTTGGTGAGCTTAGCGGGCGATACCACGCGCCGCTCTTCATGAAAAGGCCGGATGAGCGGACCCACCAGGCGTGGCGGAGGCGGCGTCTCAATGGTGATTTCCTGGGCCAGGGACAGAGAGGCTGTGAGGCCAATCACGGTAAATAGACTCCAGAGAATGCGCATGGTCAATAAAAATCCTAGCTCAGGCGTACCAAAACATGTTGTGGTCGGGGTGTCCTGATGCAATCCCGGGTCCATCTCCGGGTTCGGGCCGGCTGACTGTTCTGTGGATTTGCGATCCCGGAAGTGTTCGATTTCGCCACGGGCTGTCCGCTTCCGAAACTTAATTCCGCTAACACGATCCAAAACAAGGAGGTGTACATTGGCCGCAACAGTGTGGAAAGGCTTCGTCAGCTTTGGGCTGGTTTCATTCCCGGTACGTTTGCAGGTGGCGGCTCGCGAAAAAGCGATCCGGTTCCACTTGCTTCACAAAAAGGACATGTCGCGGGTGAAGGAGGTCTATTTTTGCCAGGCCGAGAACAAACCGTTGCGGCGGGAAGATATGGTGAAGGGCTACGAGGTGAGCAAGAACGAGTATGTGGTGGTGGATCAAGCCGAGTTGGACAAGATCGCGCCCAAAACCGCCAAGGTGATGGACATTCTGGAGTTCGTGAAAGCTGATGATTTCGATCCGGTGTTTCTGGACAAGTCGTATCACGTGCTTCCCGACGGCGACGTGGTGAAGCCTTATGCGCTGTTTCGGGAGGCCATGAAGCAGCGCGGGCAATATGCGATCGCTAAGGTGGCGATGCACAATCGGGAGCATATCGTTGTCATCCGGCCGGATGGGAACGAACTGATGCTGCACACGATGTTTTTCTCGAACGAGATTCAACAAGCCGAGGTGAAGTCCGGTTCTGAGAAGTTTTCCGCCAAGGAATTGAAGTTAGCCGGGCAGCTGATCGATACGTTGAGCGCGAAGTTCGATCCGAAGAAGTTTCACGATGAATATCAAACCAATCTGGAGCGGCTGATCGAGCAGAAACAGAAGGGTGAGCGTGTTACCGTAGCGAAGAGCGCGAAGCCGGCGCCGGTGGCGAATATCCTGGATGCGCTGCGAAAGAGCCTGGCCGAGAAGAAACCGGCGAAACGGCGTGCCGCTTAACTGAGGCTTTCAGCACTGTAGCGCGCAATGAGGCCGGTGCGCACCGCGTGATGATAGATGGCGCGAAAAAACGCGCTGGCGAGCAGCAGGAAAATCACATCGAGAGCTGCGCCCCAGAAGAGCGCGGAAGGTGAACCCGGCCGCTTCAAGACGATGCTTCGCATATTTTCGAAAACGTAGGAAGGCGGCAGCAGATGCGACAGAAACTGCATCCAGTGGGGCAGCGTGGAGAGCGGATAGAAAACGCCGGCCAGTGGCGAGATCAGCGCGGGAATGGGCCAGATGAACCATTCCGACGCCGGCCCCAGCCGAAGCACGATGCCGCAACCGATGATGCCTAACGCGATACCGAACAGAAACAGCACTAGCAGATAGGGAACCAGCAGCACTCCGTACACGAAGAAAGACAACCCGAAGACCGCGGTGGCAACAATCAACATCACCACCAAGCCAACCGAACTGGTAGCGATGCTGGAAAGCACCAGGCCGCTTACGTATTCGGAAATGGAGAGCGGCGTAGCGAAAACGTTCAGGAAGTTGCGCGACCAGACGTCTTCAAAGAACGTCATGGTAACGCCTTGCATGACGCGCGTGAAAAAATCCCATAGCAGCACCGCGCCCAGCAACGATGGAACGAAGTTGAAGCCCGAACCGCTGACGGAGTTCAGGTATTTGGTGATGAATCCCCAAGTCACCATGTCGATAGCCACCCAGGCGAACAGCGGAACTACCCGCGCCGGGCTGCCCTGCATCAGAAAAAGCTGGCGCATCACGATGGCTGAGGTGCGGCGGAACGAAAACATCGCTACGCCCGCTCCGGCTGGTTGGCGACCGTGATGAACAGTTCTTCCAGCGATTCCTTGCCGTGCGCGGCAGGCAGCGTCCGGGGATCGCCCTGCAGCAGAATGCGGCCGTGCGAGAGAAAAAGCACGCGATCGCACACGTCTTCCACTTCGTACATATTGTGCGAGGTCCACAGCACGGCGCCGTTGCCAGTGGCCGCGTATTCCCGGATCTTGATGCGGATGTCGCGCGCGATTGCCGGATCAAGCGATGCCGTGGGTTCGTCTAAAAGCAGCAAGGCCGGTTGATTCAACATCGCTTTGGCCAAGCTAACGCGGGTCTGTTCGCCCGATGAAAGCACGCCGCATTTGGTGTCGCGGAAGGCCAGCAGGTCATACTCTTCCAGCAGCGCTTCAATGCGGGCGGAAAGATTGGTGACGCTATAGATGAGGCCGAAGAAGCGCAGATTCTGGTGTACGGTTAAATTGCCGGGCAAGGGCGCGTAGACGGCGGCGAAATTGGTGCGCTGCAACACTTGCGAGCGCTTGGTAGCGAGGTCCAGATCTTCCACCAGAATGGCGCCCGAAGTGGGCTTGAGTACTCCCAGAATCATGTTGATCGTAGTGGTCTTGCCCGCGCCATTCGGGCCCAGAAGCCCCACGATTTCGTTGCGGCCGACCTCGAACGAAACGCCATCCACGGCTATGGTTGGGCCGTATTGTTTGCGTAGATTGCGAACGGACAGGACCGCCGGGGGCACTCTTTAGTTTCACACGAGCCGGAGTGTGGCACGAGCGGGTTTGAAACAAATTGTCACCCAGGCCATCAAACCTGCAGGAGAGTCACATGCGGTTGATTGGCGATTTCCTGTTCTTAATTTTGTTCTTCATGCTGATAGGCGTGTGGCTGGTCATGTGGGTCGGGTTTCATTTGGTGGGCGGCGCCATTCACCTGCTGTTGATTATTGCGGCGATTTCGCTGCTACTGCACCTGTTTCGGCGCCGTACGGCGTAAGGCAAAATGAAAAGGCCGCCCCCGGTTTGGGAGCGGCCGATGCATATTGCCCGGATCGCCTGGTTTAGCCCGCTAGTTAGGCCCAGCTATAACCGCTCTTGGATAACGGCGTCTCGCGGATGCGCTTGCCGGTTGCAGTAAAGATGGCATTGCAAACGGCCGGCAGAATTGGCGGCAACGAGGGCTCACCCAATCCGGTGGGCGAATTGTTGCTCTTCAGCCAATGAACCTCGATTTCCGGCGCCTGCGCGATGCGCATCATCGGGTGCTTATCATAGTTGTGCTGCACCACCGCACCGCCCTCCAGCGTGATCTCTTGGCCCATCAGTTCGCTCAGGCCATCGATCACCGCGCCCTGCGCCAGGTTCTCGGCAAAATTCGGGTTGATGATCTGGCTGCCGATGTCGGCCGCCACCCACACCTTGTGAACCTTTACCTTGTTTTCGGCGCTCACGCTTACATCCGCGATCTCGGCGAAGTAGCCCATGTGGCTGAAGTGGAATGCGACTCCCAGGGCGCGTCCGGATGATGGCGTCTGCTTTCCCCAGCCGGATTTTTCGGCTGCCAGCTTCAGCACGCCGATGGTTCGTTCCGCGCTGAACTCGGGACCGCCGAAGCCGCCGCCGCCGGGCCGCGGAGCGGGAGCCGGCAATGGCGTGTTCGAGAGTAAAGCAAGGCGAAACTCGATTGGATCCTTACCCGCGGCATGCGCCAGTTCGTCGATGAATGATTGGATAACGAACGCATAAACATTGCTGCCTGGGGCGCGCAATGCGCCAGTCTTCAGCCAAAGCGGCTGATTGGTGTTGTGCAGCGCGTAATTGGGAACATAGCGGGCCGGAAACTCGGTGGCGCCCATGGTGGAAGACGGCGCAGGACGATCGCCATCGCCCCAGCTTATGAAGTGATTGTTCCAGGCGACGATCTTGCCGGATCCATCCAGGCCAGCCTTCAGATATTGGAATCCGCCCGGCCGGTAATAATCGTGTCCGAAGTCGTCCTCGCGCGACCAGAGCAGCTTCACCGGCGCGTTCACGGTCTTGGAAATCCAAGCCGATTCAACCATATAGTCGTTGGTCAAGCGCCGGCCGAAACCGCCGCCGCCACGCTGCATGTGAAGGGTGACGTCCTTTTCCGGAATGCCGAGCGTTTTCGCAACCAGCGTGCGGCCGCCGCCCGGTATCTGGCTGTTAGACCAGATCTCGATCTTGTCGCCCTGCCAATGCGCCGTGCAATTCTGCGGCTCCAGCGGAGCGTGTGAAATGAACGGATAAACGTAAGCCGCTTCCACTACCTTGGCCGCGCTTGCCAGCGCACCGTCCGGATCGCCGTCTTTGCGGAGGGTTTTGGCGGGCGGCTGCTTCGACAGCTCATCTGCTTTTTGCGCGAAGGCGACGCTGGATTGCGATGCGCCGTGCCCTTCGTCCCATTTCACCTGAAGTTTCTTGCGCGCCGTCTGTGCCTGCCACCAGGTGTCGGCGACGATTGCCACCCCGGGCTCCAGGCCTGGATCCTGTTCCACCACGGTGCCGGGCTTCACGTTGCCCTCCACCACAAACGCATCGCGGATGCCAGGCATGGCCTTGATCTCATCCAGATTCGCGCTCACCACTTTACCCGCGAACACCGGGCATTTCTGAAACACCGCGAACAGCATGTTCGGCAGCGTAAAATCGATGGCGAATACCGGCTGGCCGGTGACGATCTTGGGAACGTCGTAGCCGCGCTTGCTGTGGCCGATGATGGTGTAATCTTTGGGATCTTTCAGCTTCACCTTTTGCAGATCGGGAACGGGCATGGCGGCCGCCTTGCTTGCCACCTCGCCATAGCCCACGGAGCGTTTCGATCCGGCGTGCAGCACGCGCCCCGCCGCAGTGGAGCATTCCGCTTCCGGAACACCCCAGGTATGGGCCGCCGCGGAGACCAGCAATTGCCGTCCGGCCGCGCCAACGCGCCGCATGGGGTCCCAGTTAAAGGGCGTCGCCAAACTTCCTCCGGCGAACTGCGCGGCATATTTCGTGTCGTCAAAATCGGTCTGCTCGATCTTTACCATCTTCCAGTCGGCATCCAGCTCTTCGGCTATCAGCATGGGAAGCATGGTCTTCACGCCCTGGCCCACTTCAGGATCCTTGGCCATGATGGTGATGGTGCCATCGGGTGCGATTTTGATGTAGTTGTTCGGCACCGGAGGCGCGGACGGCCCAAATTGCGCCGAAGCCTTGGGTGGTTTGATGTACAAGCCGAGCAGCACGCCGCCGCCCGCCAGCGAACTCACGCGTAAGAATGAACGTCGATTAACAAGCATGATGTTTTCGTTGCCTCCTTATTCCTGCGCGCCGCTCTGGCTGGCTGCGACTTCCGACGGCTTCTTCAGCTTGCTGGTGACGCCGATCTCGGCAGCTTTGTGAATCGCCTGGCGAATACGAACGTAGGTTCCGCAGCGGCATAGGTTGCCGTTCATGGCGGAATTAATGTCCTGGTCTGTGGGCTTGGGCGTCTTGGCCAGCAACGCCGCCGCGGACATCATCTGCCCGGCCTGGCAGTAGCCGCACTGTGGAACGTCGATTTCGAGCCACGCGAGTTGCACTGGATGGGTGCCGTCGGCCGAAAGTCCCTCGAGCGTGGTGATGGGCGCCTTGGCGGCCGACACCGGCGTCTGGCAGCTTCGCACGGCCTTGCCGTTAAGGTGCACCGTGCATGCGCCACACTGGCCGATGCCGCAGCCGTACTTGGTCCCCTTCAGTTTCAGAACATCGCGGATCACCCACAGAAGGGGTGTGTCCCCGGGTACATCGACGGTGGTGGACCGTCCGTTTACTGTCAGTTGGAAAGCCATGACGGCAGTCTCCTATCTGCTATCTGCACCTCGTATCATACCTGTTTTGGCTTAGCGCGGCTGGCGCCGGAAGGCATCCGGCAAGGGTGTGTATCTTATAGAAGGCACTGTATCTTATGCGCGAATTACGCCGCCGTTTCAGGGCCGCCGGCGGGCTTGGATTCGAACGCAAAAACCACCCATTTCGCACCTTCGATTTCGGTTTGAACAGGCTGCGCCGCTTCACCGGTGAAGGATGAAACGGCTGCCGCCCAGAAACGCTGCGCCGACGCATTGGTTTGCATAACGCGCACTTCCCAAAGGCCAGGGAAAAGCCGGAACACTTGATGCGCCACTCGAGTTCCTATTCCGCGCCGCCGGCAGCCGCGAACGATAAAGAACTCCGCCATATCCCACACTGTTTCATTGCCGCGCTTCACGAGAACCAGCCCGGCCAGGTCGCCATCCATCCTGACCAGGAACGGATACCTACCCGGCTCAGACCAATAAAGCGGCAGCGGCGGATAACCAAATCTGCCGTCTTCGCCTATTTGCAGAGGGTGAAATTCACTGAAATCGTGCGCGTATAATTCAAGCAGGTTGGCCAGGATCGGTTCTTGATCCGGCATCGCGGGAATGATCTCGATTTGAGATCCCAAAAGGCTACTTCACTTCGATCGCCGGCCGGCGCCGATGATACCCCGGCCGGTACTGATAGTGGCACACGACGCAAGCCGCATTCAGAGAATCATTGAGAGCGCGAATCCCATCGATATCCTTGGCTTGCGCGGCTTTATAGGCTTTTCCGCCGATATCGATCAGCATCTTCGATTCCATGATCCAATTCTTCTGGTCGCGCGCCCGGCCTTCCATCATGAGCAGGTTTCCGGATTCGGCCATGGTCAGCGCCTGGGTCTTGAGAAGATCCCAATCGTGCTGGTTCTTGGGCGGCTCGCGGTCCACGTAGAAGAGCGCATCCGAAGTCGGATAGATGATATCGATCATCAACTGCTTCATGGTGCCCACCGGTTGAAACGTCGTGGGCGCCTGTGACGGTGCTTGCGCCATGGCAGCCATTGCCAGCAAAACCGTGCCCCCAATCCATCGCACTCCCAGGCTCCGCATCGCGACCTCCCAGTCCAGGTGATTCTATCACTCCGCTTGCTATACAATGGCTTTCCGGCTAGTCGACGCCATGTTTGGAAGAATCGTCCGAACGCTTACCCCCGCGATCCTGCTCATGGGCGCTTGCGCATTAAGGGCGGACACGATTCCGGTTATCGATTCAGGACAAGGCTGGATTGAATCGGACAACACCCCCAACGGCAATTCTCAAACCAACAATTACGCGGTGGGCGTGGTGGGCAACTGTTGCTTTTCCGTGCTGCGCAACCACTTCGATTTCTCCATACCCGATTTTAGCGGCGTGCTGACTTCGGCCACGCTGAATATATTCGAAGCCGTCGGCAACGCCAGCGCCGGGCCGGAAGTCTATTCGCTTTATAGCCTGGGATCGTTCGGAACTTACAATTTCTCCGATATCGGAAGCGGCACACTGTTCGCCAGCACCACGGTTACGGCGGCCCAGGACGAAACCACTATTCAGATTTCGCTGAACAGTGCCGCGTTGTTGGCCATTGCGGCCGACCAAGGCGACACCTTCAGTTTAGGCGGAAGAATTGCGGACGAAAGCACCGCGGACGATTTTATTTTCGGCAGCGGCACCAACTTCGCAACTTCGCTGATCTTGACCACTACTCCTGAGCCTTCGGCTACGTTTCTAATGGCGATCGCTTTTGCCGCCTGCCTGCTCAAGCCTCGAAGAGGAAGCCAAACACAAGCATGATGATTAGGAATATTACGCTCGCGGTCTTGCTGGGGGCAGGTGTGCAGGCCCAAGTGGTGAAGGATTTTGTTCCGGTAACGCAAGACATGCTTTTGCACCCCAGTCCGGATGACTGGCTGATGTACAGCCGCACTTACGATGCCCAGCGCTTCAGCCCGCTGAAGCAGGTGAATTTGTCAAACGTAGGCCAGTTGCGCATGGCCTGGACGCGCGGCTTGGGTCCCGGCACCAGCGAGACTATTCCGATCGTCCATAACGGCGTGATGTACCTGGTTGAGCCCGGCGCTATCGTGGAAGCGCTGGATGCCACCAACGGCGATCTCATCTGGGAGTATAAACGCAAGGTTCCCAGCGCGGCGGCCAGCACGGCGCGCACCAAGGCGCTGGCGATTTATCAGGATGTAATTCTCTATACCGCGCCCGACGGTTATGTTGTCGGCCTGGACGCGCGCACCGGCGAGCAGCGCTGGCAGGCCAGCACGGGCGATGGTCAGAACACATCCGGGCCCATCGTGGTGGAGGGCAAAGTGATTTCTGGCAGAGGCTGCGGAAAGACGCGTGACACTTGCTTCATCGCGGCGCAGGACGCCCTCACTGGCAAGGATGTCTGGAAGTTCTACAACGTTCCAGGTCCCGGCGAACCGGGCTCGGAAACCTGGGGCGGGGAATTTAAGGACACCAACCTGGCCTCCACCTGGGGATTGCCGGGCACTTACGATCCGGTGCGCAAGACGCTCTACTGGGGCGTCGCGAATCCCATGCCGAACACGCGCCTGCAGCGCCATGGCGGCAATCCGGACGGCACATCGCGCACTTCACCATCCGACCTTTACAGCAATTCCACGGTCGCGCTGGATCCGGAGACGGGGAAGCTCAAATGGTATTATCAGCACCTGCCGGCCGACGATTGGGACATGGACTATACGCACGAGCGCACGCTGGTCCGCGAGAAATTCAATCCCGATCCCAAGTATGTGAAGTGGTTCAATCCCGACATTCCGCGCGGTGAAGAGCACGACGTGGCGGTGATGGTGGGGGAAGGGGGCGGAGTTTTCGAGATCGATCGCGGCACCGGACAGTTCCTGTGGGCCACGCCGTTTCCCTACGACGATCCGTTGTTTCTGATTTCCAATATCGATGGAAAAACCGGCAAAGTGACCATTAACTACGACCTGGTGAACAAGAAGCCGGGCGAAGAGCACGTGATCTGCTCGTATAACACCAGAAGTTTTTGGCCCACGGCGTTTGATCCGGATACCAATTCGCTGTATGTGCCTTATATCGACAACTGCCTTGACATGACCTCAGCCGGAGCAGATCCAAAACAGCAGCGCGAGATGCGTAAACCGGTACCGCGTCCCGGATCCGATCCCAATGCTTTGACTGCCATTGGCAAGATCAATCTTTCCACCGGCGAGATTCAGCGCATCAATGTCGGGCGCTCGCCTTCCGATGGCGCGGCGCTGGTCACAGCGGGCGGCCTGCTTTTTCAGGGTGATTTGAATCGCCGCTTCCGCGCTTATGATGCGGACACGGGCAAGAAACTTTGGGAATCGATCCTGGGCGGATCCATTTCGGTGAGCACCATTACTTATGCGGTGAACGGCAAACAATACGTTGCGGTCATGACGGGCAATGGGCTGTTGGATGGCGTGCTGCTGGGAGAAACGCCGGAGCTGCATCCGCCGCGCGGCATCAACGGAGTTTACGCCTTCGCGCTGCCCTAGTTACGCCGCTCTTTGGTCAGGACCATAGCGGATTATCACTCGCCGCTCGGATCTGCCGGAAAATGTCTTCCGCCGATTGGCCGCTGCGATATTTGTCCCGCACCCGGTCCACGATAGCCCTGTATTTCAGCCACGTCTTCACCGTCTGTTCGGTGCGCTCAATGGTTCCGTCGATGTGCAGAATCAGCATCTCGGTCTCATCGGTGCGGAAATCGCCATCCACTTCACCTTTGCGGCCGTTGATCAGGATGGTCTGCGCCGGTTCGCCTCCGCGCGATGAATGCGACAGCGT
The DNA here is from genome assembly GCA_035486095.1 of Bryobacteraceae bacterium. Classification (GTDB taxonomy): domain Bacteria; phylum Acidobacteriota; class Terriglobia; order Bryobacterales; family Bryobacteraceae; genus Palsa-89. The sequence continues at coordinate 923 of DATHNM010000558.1, read as the reverse complement.
CACGTACGTGTCGCCCAGATCGATTTCGCGGTAAAAGCTTTGGACCAGTGTCGAGCCGCCGTTCGCACCGGGAAGTTCCACGCAACTTTCGAGCTCGTAACCGTGGGGAATATCCCGGCACGCCATGTCCACAATCCGAGGCAAATTGGTCGGTTTCATACGCACCTCCAAAGCTGACTGCACAATGCCAATAACGTCGCACAGCGTGACATCCGTGTCCTCTAAAAGTACTTCAAACTCCTGAGCGTATCGCGCTTGCCACCAGCGCGGATACAAACGAACCAGCCAATGAGCCAGCTTCTTCATGCGTGCCTTAAGCGTTTAAGGCCGGTCCTGACGATCTGGTTCAACTCCGAAAGTTGTTCTTCCAGATGCCGGCGGCCGTCGGCGCTGAGCGTGTAAGGCTGGCGCCGGTCTTCGGCGGATTTCAGAGGCCGGATCCAGCCCTGTTGTTCCAGGCGGGTGATAGCGCCATACAAAGTGCCGGGGCCCAGCCGAACGCCGGCGAACCGCTCAATGTCTTCCATCATGGCGTAGCCGTGCTTGTCGCCATCGGCGAGGCTGGCCAGAACTAACAGCGTGGGATCAGACATTGCTATTACGCGCCACGTAATATCGTGCCACGGAATAGCCAAGCGGTCAAGCGGGCCTGGGCCAGCTTGCGACGGTGCCTTATTTGTGATTTTGGGCGACGTTAGCGGGAACCAGACAACGAAGAAAATCCAGGATCGGCGCCGTCTGCTTGGGGATCAAATGTCCTGCTTCGGGTAGGTAACGAATCTCGGCAAGCGGGACGTTCCGCTCCAGGCGCTGCTTAGTCTCTGTTGAATCGATCAACACATCTTTGCCGCCCAGGATCGCCAGCACTGGCATTCTCAGACGCCGCAACGCTTGATCGCTGAAGACCGGCAGTTTCACGATGC
>DATHNM010000557.1:0-8816 GCA_035486095.1 Bryobacteraceae bacterium | reverse complement strand
GGGATTGAAATTGCCTCCCGGAAGCTGCAAGAACAGCGACCTCTCAAGTTCGACGCCGCTTTCGGGAGCGGGCTGGGCCACGGCGAGCGTGCAGAATATGGTGAGGGCAGCTAGGTTCCGCAGCCAACAGAGAGCGTTCATGAGTCGTTAATCGGCAGAAGGCGCGGCGGCGATTAGGCAGCTAGTACCATTCGGCTACTAGATGTCTACGCCGGGCATGCCGATCGCTCGTAGCAGAAGTGACAGTTGTCCGGCGTGAGGTAAGTCGTGATCCAGAAGGCCCCAGATCGTTCGGACTGCCTCTGACTCCCCGTCGATGAGCGCGTCGGCTGAGGATCCGCGCATCAATCGGTCCTCGATGATCCGCCAGGTCACGTCAAGTCCCTGCACGATCTCGGCCGCAGTGCGGGGCGGGTCGCCTTCATCTTCCCACCGCTGATACGGCGCCAGTTCTGCAGCATCTGCTCCTAATGTTCGGCACAGATGCAGGGCTCGCCCAAAGACGATGTGCTCGGCGATTTCGCCCGGCGTCCGGCGGCCTGGCAGAATCCGTTGTCCCAGCTGCTCATCCGTCAGGGGCTTGACGGCGCGCTTGAGCGCCTGCTGATAATCCTGCCAACTGACGAAAGCCCGCGACTCCGCGATGGTGGCCCTTGTCGTCACGCTTCCTCCGCTTAGGATAGCTCACCTTCGGGCGTACCCTGCCGTTGTCTTGGCCGTTGCGCGACCACGAACACGTCAAGCGCCGCATCGAGTAGCTTTATCGCGTCGTTCTTCGTTTTAATGGCCAAAAGATAGCCCTTCTGTAATCTTAAGATGCTTCCGAGGCTACCTATCGATACTGGATCTTGTTAACCGTCTGACGTTACTTTTGCGTGAGCATGCAAACTACGCGACACGAGGGTCCAGACGAGTTCGCCCCCAACACGGAATGAAGCACAAGATCCCTCAGCTCGACGCCGTTCGAGGAATTGCGATCCTGATTGTGATATTTCACAACTCCTTGGGCAAATTTCCATCGCTTCCATTGCAATCATTGGCCAGCTACGGGTGGATGGGCGTGGATCTTTTCTTCGTTCTCTCCGGCTTTCTGATTACGGGTATTCTTCTCCACACAAACCTTTCGGAGGGCTACTTTAAGAACTTCTATGCGCGACGCTGCTTGAGGATTTGGCCCCTCTACTTTCTAATCCTCTTTTGCATGTTTGTCTTTGTCCCGCTACTGCGCCCCGCACTGGGCTCCGCCGTTTTTGCGCGCTCGTCGCCCTGGTGGGCATATCCGTTTTTTCTCCAGAACATGCTCGTATACCATCCATCCAGCGCCGCTGGGCCCCTGGGAGTAACCTGGTCGGTCGCGATTGAAGAACAGTTCTATATGGTGTGGGCCATCGCCGTACGATACTGCTCGTACGCTCAGCTTCGGCGTCTTGCGGCAGCGGTGATCTGTCTTTCTCCGATTCTGCGGCTTTACCTTTCACACCACGATGTTAGTGTCTACTCCAACGTATTCTGCCGTCTGGATGGCCTTATGGCGGGTAGTCTCCTGGCCCTGCTTGTTCGTTCCGCCACATTTGTGCCGGCTAAATTTCTAAAGGCAGCCTGGCTTAGTCTCTTCGCCGCGGCACTACTCGGATTTTTCGCCGAAGCCCTCCATGCAAGATGGCTCACTTTCTCCATGAGTGTGCTGGCTTCGGCTGCCTTTGTATATCTCTCATTGTTTGCAACTCAGAAATGGTTCCGATGGGCGTTGACCAACCGCTGCCTGGTCTACACAGGCGGTATCAGCTACGGATTGTATTTGCTCCACAAGATACCGTTCGACATGGTTCTATTGTTCCGCTTGGACCGGTATCCTCTGCTGGCACTCCTTACTGGTCTGGCGTTCACCTACGTGCTCGCGATTCTTTCTTGGAATTTACTCGAAAGTCCATTCCTCAAGTTAAAGCGATACTTCGAGCCGGTCTGGACGCCAGGGGGGCGCCAGATGCAAGTTGTCGCCGACGCGCATAGCCTGCCACGGCCTCTTTACTCAATGATCAACGGAAGCTTCGAAGGTCCTGATTAACTCAGCGCCATTTCACACCCCATAACGTTATCCTGCCGCAATCGGTTAGATGTAGAATGAAAAGCCGGAAATGACATTCAAGCGGCGGGTTGCAATTTTGGCGATGGGCATCGGGGTGGGCGGCTTTGTGCTCTCACTTGCGGGGCAAAACGGTGAAACTTTCAATGCGCAACTGTCGGCCATGCCAGCCGACGCCAAGACGCGCGCCAGCCTGGCGGGTTCCGGCTCCGCCTCGGCCGTGCTGACAGGCACAAAGCTAGCCATTACCAGCTCCTATCAGGGGCTGCTGTCAGCGGCGACCGCGGCCAGCCTGCACAGCGCTGTTGCCGCCGGTGTAAGGGGGCCAGCCATTGGCGACCTCATAATTTCCAAGGCCACCAGCGGAATGGTCAGTGGATCGGTGGATCTTACGCCCGCGCAATTGACCAGCCTGCGCAAGGGCGGGCTGTACATCCAGATCGATAGCGAGAAGGCCCCCGATGGCGTGCTGTGGGGCTGGTTTTTGAAATAGGAGACAGCATCGGTGCTCAAGCTGAACAGGAATTTTGCGGTGGCGGTCATCACATTGGCAGCCAGCGGCGCGATGCTGCTTCGAGCTCAGCGGACCGAAGCCGCCGGCCCCTACACGGCTGCCCAGGCCGCGGCCGGTCGCGCCACCTATGAGGCCAATTGTTCCGGCTGCCACGCGGCAGATCTTACGGGCCTCAACAGCGCCTCGGCATTAGCCGGCGGACTCTTCCTGAGTAGTTGGGGCGACCGCACCACCGCCGATCTGATCGCATTTCTCGAAGGCGCCATGCCTCCCGGCAATCCAGGCGGTCTAGGCGAGCCAGCGTATGTCAACGTCACCGCGTTCATCCTCAATTTCAACGGAGCGCAGCCTGGGACTGTACCATTGAGCGCCGCCGCGAAAGTGGTAATCCGTTCGGTGGCCACCGGACAAGTGAGAGCGCAGACCGAACCGGCCGCGCGGCAGGGGGCGGCCGGCGAACCGCTTGGTGGCCGCGCCGAAGCGCCCGTACCGCCAACTCCGCGAGGTCTTGTGGTGGCCGGTGAAGTGAAGAAATTCACGCCCGTGACCGATGCCACACTGCGAAATCCCGATCCCAGCGATTGGCTGATCATCCGTCACAATTATCAAGCTGACGATTACAGCCCTCTCAAGCAGATCACCACTCAGAACGTGAAGGATCTCCAGCTGCAGTGGGTTTGGGCCATGAATGACGGAACCAACCAGCCGGCGCCCATCGTGCATGACGGGGTCATGTACATCAACAACCCCGGCAACATCGTACAAGCGCTGGACGCGCGCAGAGGCGATCTTATCTGGGAGAATCGCCTGGGCAAGACGGCCACTGGCAGTTCGCAGCGCGGACTGGCGATTTATCAGGACAAAATCTACGTCACCACCAGCGACGCGCACATCTATGCGCTGGACGCGCGCAACGGCAAGAATGTTTGGGATACCGTGATCGGCGATCGAAAGCAGAGCAACTACAGCACCAGCAGCGGCCCCATCATCATCAAGGGGAAAGTAGTGCAGGGCCTGGGTGGATGCGCGAAGTATCAGGAGGAAAAGTGTTTCATCAGCGCCTACGATGCTGAAACCGGCAAAGAGGTCTGGAGGTTTTACACCATTGCGAAGGAAGGCGAGCTGGGCGGAGACACCTGGGGCAAGCTCCCGAATCTGTTCCGCGCGGGCGGCGAAACCTGGATCACCGGCAGCTATGATCCCGATCTCAATTTGACTTACTGGGGCGTGGCGCAATCCAAACCCTGGATGCGGGCCAGCCGTCAATCCGGCAACGGCGCTACCCTCTTTGCAAACTCCACCGTGGCGCTCAACGCCGACACCGGCAAACTGGCCTGGTATTTTTCGCACGCGCCGGGTGAATCGCTGGATCTGGACGAAGTGTTCGAGCGTGTGCTGGTGGATGACGCCGGCCAAAAGCTGGTCTTCAGCGCGGGCAAGGCGGGCATTTTATGGAAGAACGATCGCGCTACCGGCAAATATCTGGGTCACAAAGAGACGGTTTTCCAGAACATTTACGATTCGTTCGACGCCACCACCGGCGAACCGCACTATCGCAACGATATCGTGGAGAACCAAATCGGGACCTGGGTCCAGAGCTGCCCCACATCGGAAGGCGGCCACAACTGGCACGCCATGAGCTATCATCCGGGGACCGGCCAGCTCATTATTCCCGTGGCGCAGAGCTGCCAGGAGATGCTGGCGCAGAAGATCGAGCTAAAGGAAGGCGGAGGCAGCGCGGGCGGCGCCAATCGGCGCTTTTATGAGTCGCCGGGCTCGGGCGGCAACGTGGGCAAACTGGCGGCTTACGACGTGAAAACGCTGAAGGAAAATTGGAAGATCGAGCAGCGTGCCCCATTCATGACTGCCGTATTGTCGACGGCCGGCGGAGTAGCCTTTGTCGGAGACATGGACCGCACCTTCCGCGCCATCGACGTGAGGACCGGCAAGGCGCTGTGGGAGACACGCCTGGCAACATCGGTGCAAGGTTTCCCGCTGAGCTTCAGCATCGGAGGAAGGCAATACATCGCGGTAACCAGCGGATTGGGCGGCGGCAGCCCGCGCATGGTTCCCACTGTGCTCGCTCCCGAGGTCCACTACCCTTCGTACGGGAATGCGCTGTATGTGTTTGCGCTTCCGGAAAAGAAATAGCGCCAGGTCCGATAAGCACGTGCGGAACGGGGATCATTTTCCGCATTCCTCCTGTACGATCCCCGTTTCAGTTATGCCGCGGGATGGCTTACTTCAACTGTACGAACCAGACTCCCGGATTCTGATTTGCGTCCGCGCGGGTGACCGTTAAGGTGATGTAGTAGGCGTAATTGGTGAAGTCGAACGTGTGGGTAAACGTCACGTTGTGCGAGGTGGGTGTAGTGGTCGCGAATGCGCTGCTGTCGAATACCTTGATGACAAATGCAGTACCCGTGGATTTGCTCACTCGATTCAGCTGCGCATTCACCTGGTAATCAAGCCCTGTACCGTCTTGATCCTGATAGCCCACAACCAGAGTGGTCCAGCTTGGCACACCGGAATCGAGTGGATTGGTTACCGCGCACCGGGTCCTGATTACACCGGTGTTGCTGCCGCCAAACTCAAATGTGCCGCCATTGAAAGTGAATAAGCCGGCACTGTCAATCCCTGGCTCACAAACGCTGGCGGCAGTCGACCAGCTCTGGGCTTGAGCGCCCGTGGATGCGAGGAACAGCCCCCCCAATAACATCGTCGCGAAAACAACAAGGTGTTTCGTGGTCATGAATTAATCCCTTTCCTTTTCTGTGGGCTCCTTCGATGGCGGGTTTCAGACGTTATTCCCGTTCCCGGCGCGCGCCGAAGGAGCCTGGGCCGCACGCAACCAGGAACTGGGAGTCTCAGAATGGACAGAGCGAGCTACCGCGAACCGGGCGACAACTCGTGAAGCTGTTGTTCGATGGCCCGGATGCGCTGCTCCTGAAGCGCGAGACGCTCGCGCACGCGAGCCTCGCGTTGCGTCAGCGCATTTTGCGCGCCGACGAACCTGTTGGGTGACAGGGCCTGCAGATCGGCCCTGCGCGCCTCTAATTCTTCCCGCTCGGCCTTGGACAGGCTGGTCTGGTTGAGATCGCCCTCGGTTTCAACCGCCTGCTGTGACTCTGAGCGCTGTTCTTCCTGCAGCTGGTGTTGTTGGGATTGAATGGTCTCCAGTTCATGCTGCAGATCCTGAATTTTGCCCTGTTGTATCTCCCGGCGGTCTTCCAGGATTTCCAGATGCATGCGCCGCAGTTCGGCTGAAATGTATTGCAACCAGGCCAATTGATTCCCCGCGCTGGGAGCTGCCGCTGTTGCGGCCGCGGAACTTGCGTCGGCGGGCTGCGCTTCGATGCTTCCCGCCAGAATCGCTACGCCTGCCGCAAGAAATATGTATCGCATCAGTGCCATAGTTGGCTGCCTCCGGTCCGGCTGATCTGCAATGTGTGCGTTCGAAAATGAATGTGGTTCAAAACCGGCCGATATTACCGGGCCGCATAAAAAAGGAGAGTAGAATTGTGGGATCGCAAATGAGAGCGGCTCTCATGAGTTCGGCGATTCGCGTGACCGCATTGTGCTTGTTCCTGGGCACCCTCGCAGCCCAAGTGGAGCCAACCGAGGCGGAACGCGCTTTCGCGGCGATTCTGAAGGATCTTCCGGGAGATGAAGCCCGCGCGCGCCTGGCCGCCCTGGATTCCACCCAAGTCACTGCGGGACTCTGCCGGGCTTTGATGCAGGCAGTGATCCCACAAGCGGCAAAGCACCGCGATCTGGCTAAGGTTATCGAGGTTGAGGATCTGTCGATCGAAGCCGCACGGCGGGGCGGATTTACGCGAGAGGAAGCAGTCGCGAATTATGACGTAGGTACCGCTTTGACCAATCTCGGCCGGTTTGACGAGGCCATTACGCACTTTAACGTGGCCCTGGAATTGCACCAGCGAATATCCTCCCGGCCCGAAATGCTCGCCGACGTATTCGCCAATCGGGGAATCGCCGAGAGACGTCTTGGGAACTACGACGCCGCGCTCAGTGACTTCCGTCAGGCAGAGACCATTTTTCGTCAATTGGGGAACGAGCCCAATGTAGCGCGATCGCTCAATAGCGTTGGATTAGTATTCGAGGACACGGGAGATTACCGTCGCGCCATGCAAGCCCTGCAACAGAGCCTTGAGATCGCGGTCCGCCACAACGAAGTCCTGGGCCAGGCTTTCGTACTCAACAATATGTCGGGCGTGGCGATTGACGAGGGCGATTACGATCTGGCCGCATCCTATGCCGCGCGAAGTTTGAAGATCAAGGAGACCGTGGCGAGCAAGGAAGAGCTGGCCACCACTCTGATCAACGCAGGCCTTGTGGATCACCACGCCGGAAGGAATCGGGAAGCGGAAGAATACCTCAAGCGCGCAATCCGGATTGGAAAGGAAGCGGGACTGAAGCCGGTGGAGGCGGAAGGTTTGCGGAAATTGGGACGCCTGGAGTTCGACCAGAAGCGCTACACTGCGGCGATTGCCAATCTGGAAAGCTGCATGAGGCTCAGCCAGGAATCCGGTGACCGTCTCAATGTGGCGCAGGATTGGGGCTGGCTGGCTCGAGTGCGGTTGGCTATGGGAGATACCGCTGGCGCCCTGGACCTTGCCAACCGCGCTCGCGATCTGGCGCGAGAGATCGGCACCAGTCCGGAGCTGCTGGTGCCCAGCCTGGCTGCGGGGCACATCTATCGCACTTCGGGACGACGGGTGGAAGCCCGGGCGGCGTTGCAGGACGCCATCCAGGCAACCGAGCAGCTTCGCGACACGGTGGTGGGCCAGGATTCCCAGCGCGAGGCATTCCTGGCCGAACACACCGAGGCTTATCGCGAAATGACTGCGCTGGAGTTGCAGGAAGGCCATTGGGCCGCGGCGCTGACGATGTCGGAACGTTCCAAGAGCCGCGCGCTGCTGGATCTGCTGGGCGGCCGGGAACGCGCGGGCCGGATGATGGGTGCCGCCGAAGGCGCCCGGGAAACTCAGCTGCGGGGAAGGCTGGCGTCGTTGGGCGCGCAGTTCCGGCTGGCTTCTTCGGAAACTCCGCCGGCGAAGGTGAAAATGCGCGAGCTGCGCGCACAGATGGATGGCGCGCATGCCGAGCTGGCGGAGTTTCGAGTTGCGTTGGATGCGGCCCATCCCGAGTTGAGTGTGCGACGCGGCGACGTGCAGCCGGTGGGCTGGCCAGGAGCAGCGGATCTGGCAGCCGATAGCAAGACCGCGATTCTGGATTATGCCGTCACGCCGGCGGGGACTTATCTGTTCGTGGTCAGGCGGGGCCTTCCGATTGCCGCGCACCGGGTAAAGGCGGCGGACCTGGGCAAGCAGATTGCGGAGTTCCGCGAGAAACTGGCGACACGCGATCCGGAATTTCCAGAGGCCGCCGGCCGTCTATACCAGGTGCTGGTGGCTCCCGCGCGCGCCGAACTGGCCGGCATGACAAAGCTGATTGTGGCGCCTGATGGCGATTTGTGGCAGGTTCCGTTTCAGGCGCTGCGGACGCCGGCGGGCCGCTATCTGATCGAGGACGCAGCGATTTTTTATGCGCCATCGCTGTCGGTAGTGGCGGCGCTGCGAAAATCCCAGCACCTGTCCAATGATGCGAGCCTGACGTTGGCGGCCTTTGGCAATCCAACTGGGGATTGGGCAGAATCCGAAAGCGAGGTAAGTGAATTGGCCGCGCTGTATGGATCGCCTGCCAGCCACGTATGGGTAGGCGCGCAAGCCAGCGAAGACAATTTTCGGCGGAATGCCGGGGCATACGATGTGATCCACGTAGCGGCGCACGGTGTTTTCGACGAACAGCATCCGCAACGCTCGCGCCTGGTTTTTCATGCGCCGCAGGGAAAAGAACAGCAGGATGGCTGGCTGCAGGCGGACGAGATTCGCGAGTTGGAAATGCACGCCGCGGTGGTGGTGCTGTCGGGATGCGAAACGGGCCGGGGCAGCTTTGAAGAAGGAGAAGGCGCCGTGGGAATGGCATGGGCGTTTCTGGCGGCGGGCAACCATGCGGTGCTGGCCAGCCAATGGCGTGTGGAGTCGGTGAGCACCACACAACTGATGGCGGGATTCCACTCGGCGTGGCGCGGAGGATCCGGCAAGGCCGAAGCATTGCGCAAAGCGGCGCTGGAGCTGTTGCAGGACGAAAAGTTTCGGCATCCTTTTTACTGGGCCGCGTTCCAGCTCTTCGGTG
>DATHNM010000556.1:0-13274 GCA_035486095.1 Bryobacteraceae bacterium | reverse complement strand
CACTACCGCGACTCAATCAATAGGAAAACGCAACAGAGCGATGAATGGCCAGAATATTCCGGCGAATGTTGGATCAGTGATCTTAATTTTAGGTTACTACCTTGGCGGCAACGCAAATATCATGTATGAACCCACGGCCGGAGGCGCCGGGGTCCCGTTGTCGATGTGTAGCTTGGGATCCTCCGCCGCCGCGCACAGCGCGATATACTCCCGTCCGGCGATTTCGTACACCGCCGGCACACCCTCAGCCGCGGCGGGCAGGTCCTTTTCCCACAACACACGTCCCGAATCCTGATCGTAGGCGCGAAACTTGCGATCCGAAGCCGTCGCGATGAACAGCAATCCTCCTGCGGTGGCCACGATCCCGCCCCGCGGCGCTACTGCACCGGTGTCGCGGTGACCCTGCCCGGCAAGCTCCGTCACGCTCCCATCGGGGATTTGCCACTTGATGGTGCCGCTGTTGAGATCGTACGCGGTGATCTGCGACCACGGCGGCCCGATGGACGTTAGCCCGTTGCTCATGATCATAAAGTCGTAGGGCGCCTCGTAGCGCGGAAAATCTCCGTGTTCGGTGACCAGCGGGCCCGGCAGCGGTGGGGGCCCCAAGCGCTCTCCCCGCGATTTCTCGCCCGGCAGATCCAGCTTCAACACCGCCGGCCTTTCCTTGGAAACGATAAACATCAGCCCCCGGTTGGGTTCGACCGCCGAACTCCCCCAGGTGGCGCCTCCGCTGCTACCGGGCATCTGAATCGCGCCTAGGCGCGTGGGCGGCGTGAACAGCCCTTCGTTGCGATAGGTCTTCAGCCACTCGCGCACCATGGTCTTTTCCGCGTCGCTGATGTAGGGATTGATGTCTTTTTCGGTAAACGACTGGCGCGCGAAGGGCGGCGGCTTGGTGGGGTACGGCTGCGTGGGCCAGGTTTGTTCTCCGGGCACGTCCGATTGCGGCACTGGCCGCTCCTCCACTGGCCACAAAGGCTGGCCCGTCGAGCGATCAAACACGAACAGAAATCCCTGTTTCGTCGGTTGTGCGATCGCATCCACGGTTTTGCCGTTGTGCATGACGCTCAGCAGCTTGGGCGCGGTGGGCAGGTCGTAATCCCACAAATCGTGATGCACGGTTTGGAAATGCCACAGCTGCTTGCCGGTGCGTGCGTCCAGCGCGACCAGACTATTACCAAACAGATTCTGCCCGTGGCGGTTCGCGCCGTAAAAATCATACCGGCCGGTGCCGAACGGTATGTAGGCGATTCCCCGTTTTTCATCCACCGTCATCTCGTTCCAGTTGTGCACGCCGCCCCCGGTCTTCCAAAAGTCCTTGGGCCAGGTTTCGTAGCCGACCTCACCCGGGTGCGGAACCGAATGAAATATCCACACGAGCTTACCTGTCCGCGTGTCGTAGGCGTGAACGTCGGCCGGAACTGCTGCATAGTTATCGCCCCGCGCCGGCAGAGGGATGATAAACAGGTTTTCGAAAATGCGCCCCGGATTATTCGTCTGGAGCGGCGGGAATGAATCGATGTCGCGGTCCAGTCCCACCCGGATATCTACGCGCCCGTTGTCGCCGAATGAGGGAATCGTGTTGCCCGTTCGCGCGTCGATGGCCGTTAGGTAGCCGGCGTTCAGATAGAGCAGGCGCCGGTCGGAGCGGTCTTTGGTCTCCCAATAATTGATGCCTCGCTGCGTCACCGCGCCGGTGTTGGGATGAGTCCACCGTTCCTTCCCTGTTACGGCGTCCAGCGCCACGACGGAATTGTTCCTGGCAAGAACGTACATGGTGCCGTCGACGATGAGCGGGTTAAAGAGGTAATTGCCCTTTTCCCCGGTCGCATACGTCCACGCAACCTGCAGCTGGTTCACATTGGTTTTGTTGATCTGGGTAAGTGAGGAGAACTGCTCAGAACCGGGGCCGCCCAAATAAGCTTTCCAGGAGGCGTCGGCAGCCAACGCCCACTGCGCAGCCCATACCAAAGCGATTAGAAGACGTGCACGCATGGAGCACAATCTATCACGCCCGATCGGAGCTATTTCGGGTGACCCGATTTTTCCGCTGCTTCGGCCCGGTCTTCGCGCCGGGCGCCAGCGAGAATATCGGACAATCCGTAGTTGCCCTCCTGGCAGGCATATTCGTAGATGGCTTTCTTCGACGACCGCAGGGGAATCATGGCGGTCCAGGGTTTGGTCCACGCGCCGGGATCGTCGATCGTGATTTCCCATTGCAGAGTCTGCGGGCCCGTGCGCCTGAATCGCTCTGTGACGTGCAGTTTTTCGGTGGAAATATTCCGGAACACGCCGGGCCGGTAGTTAGTGGAATCGATCACCAGCGTGTCGCCTTCCCAATGCCCACGCGCATCCCCCATCCAGGTCTGGATTTCGGGCGGCAGATGGGGACGCCCATCCAGCGGAACCACGCGGGCATCGTGGATCATTTCGGTCAGCATGACCGCGGTGTTGGGGGTCTGAACAATCTGATAGTAGCTTTGGTATCCAGAGACCAGTTGCGGCGAGCCATACGTGATACAGCGTTCGCTCAATGCGCGGTCCTCGGGGCCGGAGGGACGGCGGGTCATCGCGGCAAATAAGGCGCGCTGCTTCTCTTCGGCCTGCGGTGTCAGGGGCGGCAGGCGCCCGTCGGGTGGGTCTGTGATCAGCGAGGTGCGATTATCCCAATCCCTGGCGTCCGTCCAGACGGAACTATAGTCGCCAGTCCCGCCATCCGTGCTCTTGAAACCCGATTTGGTTCCGTTGACGTTCTCCAGCACGCTTTCAAAAACCGAATCGAAGAACGCCGCATCCGAATTCCCATTGCTGAAGAGCTCGGCCGCTTTCTTCTTGAACGCCGCCACCTCCTGATCGGTGAGAAACGCCCGCCCCGCCAGAATTTTGGGCCGCTCCAGCGGCGTTGCGATGTTGTTCGTCCAGACTCCCTGAAGATCCGGTTGGCCATCCGGGGTGCGCGGCGCCTTCCAGCCAGGTGGCGTGCCGGGGCCTTTCGCTTGGGGCGATTGAGCCATGGCTTGTCCAGAGAGCAGCGATACAACCAGCACCAGCGCCGCTGAGAAACCGGGATTTCGAATGTGCATCTTCAACCTCCGATTGTAGGCACGCTTTCCCGCGCCCCCAAAGTTCGATGGTGGGGGGGCCTCGGCAATCGCTTTCAGTTTCGCCTATTCAATGGACGGATGCACGCGCCTGAATGATTGGCCCTTAGCGAATGCGGCCCAACGACACCTGGATCGAGCGAGTTCTTGGGAGGATGGCGGACGCGGCAGTCCGCTGAGGGGTGATGCTATCCTACTTCTCTTGGCTGGAAGAATAGAGATCTAGCTAAAGAAATTCAAAATAATCGAATGGAGTGCCTGCTATCGTTCCCTTCTTCATTTTCGCAATCGTAATTGGATACTTCGCTGGAAGGACACTTCGACTCATCGACCGATCTGATAAACAATAATCGCCGCGACGCGCGAGCGTTCAAGCCACTCGCCGAATGGCATGGTAGACGAGTAAGAGCACCACGGCGCCGATGACCGCCACCAGAAGGCTGTAGAGATTCAAGCCCGTCACCCCGCTCGCTCCGAAGGTGTTGAACAGCCAGCCGCCGACAACCGCTCCGACGATCCCGATCACGATATCCACCAGGAACCCGTCACCCTGTTTGTTAACAATTTTGCTTCCGATGAAGCCCGCGATCAGCCCCAAAACAATCCAGGCGAGAAAAGACATGTTGCTAGACCTCCGTGGCCAGTGTCTCGCAGCTCACGGCACGAGGCGTTGGCAGAAATATACATTGGCGAGATGCGAACCCGAGGCTGTCGACTTATCTTATTTTTCCTTACACGACTTTGGGCTTTGCAGAACTTTGTGACATATTAGTCGGTGCTATGAGGACGATTCCCGTGATACGACATGGCATAGCCGTGGCGGCTCTCATGCTGGCAGGGCTTTCGGGAGCGCGCGGGCAGGGTGTGGACTTCGGCAAGCAGCAGATTGAGACCGTAAAGATCGCCGACGGGGTTTTCGTGCTGATGGGAGGCGCGGCGCAGGGCAACATTCTGGTGTCTGCGGGAAACGATGGCATCTTCCTGGTCGATACGATGTACGCCCCGATGCACGACAAAATCATGGCGGCGTTGGCGAAGATCAGCGACAAGCCGATCCGTTATGTGGTGAACACCCATGTCCACGGCGACCACACGGCCGGCAATGAAGCCATGGCAAAGCTGGGTGCGGTTATCATTTCCCACGAGAATATGCTGAAACGGATGCCCGCGCAGCCAGCGGCGGGCCTGCCCGTGCTGACTTATACGGACAGCGTGACGCTGCATTTCAACGGCGAAGAGATTTATATCTACCACCCGGCGCCCGCGCACACGGACGGAGATTCCATAGTCTACTTCCGCCACGCTAATGTGATGCAGGTAGGCGACGTGCCGGCATCGCTGCGTTATAACAACATCGGCGTAAATGAGGGCGGCTCCGTGGACGGGATGATTGCAGCCGGCGAACAGGTAATGAAGATCGCGAACGAGAACACGAAGATCATTCCAGGTCATCTGGGGCCGGTGATTGGGTTCCAGGAGATTCAGCAGCAGCTGACGATGTTTCGGACGGTGCGGGATCGAGTCCAGAGCGCGATCCGCGCCGGAAAAACCGTGGAAGAAGTCGTGGCGTCGAAGCCCACGGCGGATTTCGACCCGGGCCGCATGGGCGGCGCCATTACCAACGACCGGTTTGTGACGCTGGTTTATACGGATCTGTCCAGGCGCGCGAAATAAGCTCGGGCAGCAATGGAAACTAGAGCCGGGCCGGCCGTGACAGGCCATTCGCTGACCCTTCAAATCTCGTATAATGGCTTGGGCCGCAATGCTTTGCGACGATTTTAGCCACTCTACCTCCGGGCCTCATTTACCTGGCACAGCAGGGGATTTTTCCGCTCCTTTTTTCGCACCATTGAGAGGACGCCTTATGGTTGATCACAACAACAGGCATGGCCGGCTCATCACGGCGTTCGCGCTGCTCCTGGCGTCGGGTGTTACCGGGCTGGCAGGCACTTCCGAGACGTCCGACTCGCGTCTCATCGAGGCGGCCAGAAACCAAGACTCCAAGACTGTTCGCACGCTGCTGATTCAAAAGGTGGACGCGAATGCCCGATCGAGCGACGGCTCGACGGCGCTGCTTTGGCTGGCCCATTGGAATGACATGGACACAGCGAATCTGCTGCTCGCCGCCGGTGCCGACGCGAACATCGCAAATGATTTCCGAATGACGCCGTTGTCGGAAACCTGCACCAACGCAAATGCCCCATTCGTGCGGGCACTCCTCAAAGCGGGTGCAAATCCAAACACGCCGATTTCCACCGGAGAAACTCCGCTGATGACGTGCGCCAAGGCTGGCAGCGCGGATGCGGTTCGCATGCTGGTGGAATACGGCGCTGCAGTGAATGCGAAAGACCCGGCGCAGGGCCAGACGGCCTTGATGTGGGCCGCGGCGGAGCGTCACCCCGACGTTGTGAAGGCGCTTATCGAAGCGCATGCCGATCTGAAAGCCAATACCAAACAGGGATTCGCTGCCATTCATTTCGCAGCCCGCGTGGGTGACCTGGAAAGCGTAAAACTGCTGCTGGCCGCGGGAGTGGATATCAACGCTCTGACCCAGGCCGAGGGTGCTGCAAACCGCGTTACGTCTCAGCTGGGAATCGCCAAAACGGTAGGAACCCTGGGCTACACTCCGCTACTGGTGGCCGTGGTACGAGGACAGGTGGATCTGGCGCTGTATCTGCTGGATCATGGCGCGGATTTGAACAATATCTCAGCGGGTTTTACGCCCCTGCATTGGGCTTCCAGCCAGTGGGAAAGCTTCACCGCAAATCCGGTATATGGTTTTGAAGACCCCATGGCCGGTATTCCGGATCGCCAGGCAAAGTTGCGGCTGGTGAAAGCTCTGCTGGCGCATGGCGCCGATGTGAATGCCCGCATGACGAAACCACAGCCCAGCTTTGCGGGCGGATATCTGGATGCCACCGGGGCCACTCCTTTCCTGCTGGCTGCGTCGGCCAACGATATCGAAATGATGCGCATTTTGCTGGACGCAGGCGCCAATCCCAAAATACTTAGCGCTACCAACGGGTCGGCCATTATGGCCGCGGCCGGCTTGAACCACTCTATTGGCGAGGATACTGTCACCGAAGCCCAGGCGATGGAGACCGTGAAGCTGCTGCTGGATCTCGGCGTCGAGCCCAAGGGCGAGACAACGTTTGGCGAGAATGCATTGTTTGGTCCGGCCTACCGCGGGTGGAACAAGCTGCTCGCGCAATTGATCGATCTGGGTGTAAATGTAAACGCACTCAGCAAGGCCGGCGTGACGCCCTACCTGGCGGCGCACGGCGATGGCGACCGGCTGGGCGGTGTGCTTTATAACAAGGAAGGCGCAGAGTTGCTGCTGAAGCACGGCGCGGATCCTAAGTTGGGGCATCCCTGCGAAGCCCAGAATAAGTGCAGGGCCGAACAGTGACACGATACCGGATTAGCTGGGTGTTATGGGCCATATCCGCTGCAACCGTTTGCGGTCAGACCAGTCCCAATCCGGCTCGTGAGCTGGTAAACAAGTACTGCGTTTCGTGTCACAACGAGAAGCTGAAAACCGGGGGGCTGGCGTTAGATCGGACTGACGCCACCAATCCTTACAACTCGGCAGAGACTTGGGAAAAAGTGATTGCGAAGCTGCGCAGCCGTGCCATGCCGCCTCCGAAGCTTCCCCGCCCCGATAACGCCGCCTACGACAAGGTCGCCGCTTACCTGGAATCGGAAATCGACCGCGCTTCCGCGGCGCATGTAAATCCGGGCCATCCGGCGAGCTTGCATCGTCTCAATCGTGCCGAATACGCCAACGCGGTGCGCGATCTGGTCGCCGTTGATGTGGATGCCCAGGCAATGCTGCCTCCGGATGCACAGGCATTCGGGTTCGAGAACAACGCCGAGGCGCTTTCGATGCAACCGGCATTATTGGATCGATACGTGTCCGCGGCGGCAGCCATTGCGCGCCGTGCGCTGGGTGACCCCAGTATCCCGGCCGCGTTCGTGCGCTATGGCGCATTGAAAGGCAACGCGAACGACCTTACCTATCTTCGTCAAGTTGACCGTCTGGGCGAGGACTTTCCGCTGGGTTCCAAAGGCGGCGTTGCCGCGCGCCACTATTTTCCAGTGGATGCCGATTACGTTCTTAAGATTCGGCTGCAGCGGACATGGTCCAGCGAAATTCGCGGCCTCAACGCGCCCACTCAATTCGAAATCCGCGTGGACGGCCAGCGCGTCTGGCAATCCACCCTGGGCGGAGAAAAATCCCGCTCGAAGACCTTTCTCTATGACGGTGACGAGGCGCTTCAGGTGCGGCTACCGGTGAAGGCCGGCCTGCACCAGGTGATGGCGACCATGCTCAAGACCGACGACACGGAGCCTGAGGGCGTGGGGCCGGACCGGCTTCCGCTTTTCAGCCGCGCGTCGGACAATCCCACCTCGACAATTGCCATCGCGGCGTTGCTGATCGGCGGTCCCTATGGAGGCCGGGTGCCGGCCGATTCGCCCAGCCGCCAGCTTCTTTTCGTGTGCCATCCGGACGCCGCGGACGAAAGCGCATGCGCCACCAAAATTCTATCCAGGCTGGCGCGGCGTGCTTATAGGCGTTCCGCTACCGACGACGACGTCCAGACTTTGCTCAGCTTCTACAAACACGCGCGCGCATCCGGAACGTTCGACGACGGTATTCGCGCCGCGCTGGAGCGCGTGCTGGTGAGCCCGGATTTTCTATTCCGCATCGAGAGCGATCCCGCAGGCACGGCTGCGGGCGCCATATATCGTATTCCCGATGTTGAACTGGCGTCGCGATTATCGTTCTTTTTGTGGAGCAGCATTCCGGATGATACGCTGCTCGACCTGGCGAGCAGTGGCAAATTGCATGAGCCGGCCGTACTGGAACAACAAGTCTCGCGCATGTTCGCCGATCCCCGCGCGCGCAGTTCGCTGGTTGATAACTTCTTTTCAGACTGGCTGGAGACGCGCAACGTCTGGCTGCTAAATCCGGACGGTACCAAGTTTCCATTTTTCGACGACAATCTGCGTTCCGCTTTCGTTAGCGAGACCGAGCTGTTCCTCGATGCGCAATTGAAAGAGAATAACAGCGTCAGTGACCTGTTGACATCGGACGAGACCTTTCTGAACGAACAGTTGGCGCGCCACTATGGAATTAGCGGCATCTATGGCAGCCACTTCCGGCGCGTGAAGCTCACCGATGAGAACCGCTTTGGACTGCTTGGTAAAGCCAGCGTGCAGGCGGTCACATCCTACACCACGCGGACTTCGCCGACCATCCGGGGTAAGTGGGTGCTGGAAAATATCCTTTCAGCTCCGCCTCCGGCACCGCCGCCCAATGTTCCCTCGCTCGAGTCGAGCAACAAAGATGGCAGGCCTTTATCGGTCCGGCAAATGCTGGAAATGCATCGCGCCAACCCGGCTTGCGCGAGCTGCCACGCGCGCATGGATCCGCTGGGGTTAAGCCTGGAAAATTTCGACGCCATCGGGCAGTGGCGTTCCACCGACGCCGGCCACCCCATCGACGCGTCCGGCGTATTGCTGGACGGCACCAAGGTAGAAGGTCCCCGCGAATTGCGGCAAGCCCTGGCTGCGCAGAAAACGCAATTTGTGAAAACGGTGACCGAGAAACTGATGACGTACGCTCTGGGCCGCGGGCTGGAGTATTTCGACTCTTCCACTGTGCGCGCGATTGACCGCTCCGCTGCGGCCGATGACTATCGCTGGTCAGCGCTTATCTTGGAGATAGTGAAGAGCCCGGCATTTCAGATGAGAACGGCTCAGGGAGCATCCCAGCCGGTGACTTCGGCCAAAAACAGTCTCAGGAATTGAGGACAACAGTATGTTCGTGACGAAGAAGGCCATTTCGCGCCGCACAGTGCTCCGCGCAGCGGGTACAGCCGTCGCACTGCCGTTGCTTGACTCCATGGTGCCGGCGTTCGCGCCAGCCGCTGCGCTCAAGCCGGTACGCCGCTTGGGCGTGGTCTATCATCCGAACGGCGTCATCTACGATCAATGGCTGCCGAAGGGCACCGGCACTGATTTTGAGCTCTCGCCCACGTTGCAGGGACTCGAACCCTTCAAGAACCAATTGACCGTCGTCACGGGCCTGTTCTGCGATCCGGCGGAGGCACTGGGTGACGGCGGCGGCGACCACTCCCGCGCTTGCGGCTCTTACCTCACGGGCGTGCACGTGAAAAAGTCCGACAGCAACGTGGAGAATGCCGTCTCCATGGACCAGATCGCCGCCAGGTCCTTCGAGCGCGACACGCAGCTTTCCTCGCTGCAAATGACCGCCGACGAAAACAGCCTGCTGGGTTCGTGCGATCTGGGCTACAGCTGCGCGTATAGCAGCACGCTTTCCTGGCTGACCCCCACGTTGCCGCTGATGGCTGAAAACAATCCGCGCGTGCTGTTCGAGCGGATGTTCGGTTCCAGCGACAGCACCGACCCGCGTGTACGGGCAGCGCGTCTCAGCCAGGATAAGAGCCTGCTGGATTCAGTAAGCGAGCGCGTGAATCAACTGCAGCGCCAGCTGGGCGCTGGCGACAATCGCAAGGTGAACGATTATCTGGCGTCGCTGCGAGATGTGGAAAGGCGCATTCAGAAGGCGGAAGAACAGAGCTCCAAGGAATTGCCCGACGTGGCGCAGCCCGCTGGTATCCCGGAGAAGTTTGAGGATCACGTCCGCCTGCTGTATGACTTGCAATTGCTGGCATACCAATCGGACCTGACGCGGGTGATCACATTTATGTACGGCCGCGAGCAGACGGGCCGGCCCTACCCGCAGATTGGCGTGCCGGAGCCGCACCATCCGCTCACGCACCATCAAGGCAACCCGGAGAAGATGGAAAAATGCGCCAAGATTCAGCGCTATCACATCGCGTTGTTTAGCGAGTATCTGGGAAAGTTGCGCAACACTCCGGATGGCGATGGATCACTTCTCGATCACGTAATACTGCTCTTTGGCTCGGGCATCAGCAATAGTGACCGGCACACCCACGGTCCGCTCCCGACATTTTTGGTGGGTGGAGGCAGCGGGACCCTGAAGGGCGGACGTCACCTGGTTTATCCGGAACACACTCCGCTTACCAACCTGCAACTGACCTTGCTGAATAAGCTGGGCGTTCCGGCCGAAAGAGTAGGCGATAGCAACGGCCAGTTCAAGGAACTATCTGAGCTGTCCTGATCTCAGCGTTTCTTCCAGCGATCGGCCAGCGCGGCTAACTTATCGTCCATGGTCTGAGGCTTCGGGACGGCAGCGGGCTTCCTCGGCTGCGGCGCGCCGCTTAGGGCAGGTTTAGAACCCGGCGTCTTCATCGATAAAGAAATGCGCTTCGACTTGGCGTCGGCGCCCAGCACATGCACTTTCACGATCTGGCCAACCTTGACCACATCGCTGGGCTCCTTGATGAAGCGATCCGATAGTTCGCTGATGTGCACCAATCCATCCTGATGAACGCCCACATCGATGAAAGCTCCGAACTTGGTGACGTTCGTCACAATGCCCTCCAGCGTCATGCCGGGTTGCAGATCGCCAATCTCCTTCACGTTGTCCTGAAAGCTGGGCGCGAGAAACTTGTCGCGCGGGTCGCGTCCCGGCTTGCGAAGCTCCTCAAGAATGTCGTTCAGCGTGTAGACGCCGGCGGCAAGTCCGCTTTTGTCGAGCTTCTCCAGTAGCGCCGGCTGTTCGATAATCCGCTCGATGGGAACGTCCAAGCTTTGCGCGATTTGCTCCACTACCGGGTAGGACTCGGGATGCACTGCGGTTATGTCCAGAGGCTGATCGCCGTGGCGGATTCTGAGAAAGCCCGCGGCCTGCTCGAATGTCTTGGGGCCGATGCCGGGCACCGCGGTTAATTGAACGCGTGAACGGAAACGCCCGTGTTCATTGCGAAACTCCACGATTTTCTGAGCCGTCCGTTCGTTGATGCCGGCAACGTAGCGCAGCAAGGCCCAGGACGCGGTGTTGAGGTCTACGCCAACGCGGTTCACGCAGCTTTCAATGACCATCTCCAGCGATTTGTGCAGATGATTCTGATCTACGTCGTGCTGATACTGGCCGACGCCGATGGACTTGGGATCCAACTTGACCAACTCAGCCAGCGGATCTTGCAAACGACGCGCAATGGAAATGGCGCCGCGGACGGTCAAGTCGAGATCGGGAAATTCCTGGCGCGCAATTTCGGAGGCGGAATAGATGGAGGCGCCGGACTCGTTCACCATCACACACAAGATCGCCGAGAGGGCTTGCTTCTTCAAGAACTCTCGAACGAAGGCATCGGTCTCGCGTGAGGCGGTGCCGTTGCCGATCGCAATCGCCCGCACGCTGTATTTCTCGATGAGAGACTTCAGCTTACTTTCCGCGCCGGCCACGTCGTTCCTGGGTTGGAACGGGTAGATGACATCGTGTCCCAGAAATTTGCCGGTATCATCCACGACGGCGATCTTACAGCCGGTGCGAATGCCCGGGTCAAGCCCCAACACCGCAAGTTGGCCGGCCGGAGGAGCAAGCAGCAGGTTTTGGAGATTCTCACGAAAGACCTGGATGGCATCGGCGTCGGCACGCTGTTTCAGTTCCAGGCGGACTTCCGACGAGATGGAACTATTCAGCAGGCGTTTCCAGGCGTCTTCGGCGGCCAGAGTCAATTGCGGAGTCCAATCGCCGGGGCGCTTGTGGATCTTGCCGTTGATGAGATGGAGAGGGCGTTCGGAATCGAGTTCGATCAGGAAATAGAGGACGTTTTCGGCTTCACCGCGGCGGATGGCCAGCATGCGATGCGAAGGGATCTGCTTCACAGGTTCGCGGTAGTCGTAATACATCTTAAATTTCTGCTGTTCATCGACAGCGTCCAGCGTTTTTCGGGTGACGATGACTCCTTCCTCGAACAGAGCGCGGCGCAGCACTTTGCGGATATCGGCATTGTCGCTGATGGTTTCGGCCACGATGTGGCGCGCCCCTTCCAGCGCTTCGTCCAGGCTTGCGACGCCTTTGGCGGCATCCACAAAAGAGGCAACAAATGTTTCGAGCGGGATCGCCCCCGGTTCTTGATTCCAGAGATAGTCCGCCAGCGGCTCCAGTCCTTTTTCCCGCGCGATCATCGCCTTGGTGCGGCGCTTCGGTTTGTAAGGCAGGTAAAGATCTTCCAGTTCGCTCCGGTCTAGTGTCTGCTCAATGCGCGACTTCAATTCGCCGGTCAGCTTGCCTTGTTCCTCAATGGAGGCGAGGATGGTCTCCTTGCGGGACAGCAGCTCGCGGAAATAGAGCAGCTTTTCTTCGATGGCGCGGATTTGGACTTCATCCAGATTGCCAGTTGCCTCCTTGCGATAGCGGGCGATGAACGGAACAGTGGAACCCTCATCGAGAAGTTCCACCGTGGCCACCAGGCTCTTCAGAGAAATCTGGAGCGTGGCAGCGATGTGGAGTAGAAGATCGGAAGATAACGGCCGGAGTTCAGACATGAATGCAAAGAAAACCCATTTTACCGCGCCACGTACTTCCGCACTCCGTCGAGTGTAAACTTTCCTTGATGGTGTTCACCAAGCGGCTTCGTGAGGGAGTGCGTCGCGGCGAAATCACATGCAGTGTTCGAATATGGATGCGCCCCCATGTCAAAGTGGGCGCCCGGTACCGCATGGACGAAGGTGAGATCGAAGTGGATTCGATCACTCCCATTGGATTTCCGGATATCACTCCTCAGTTGGCGCGCGAGTCGGGATTCCTGGGTTTGATCGATCTACTCAAGGTTGCCAAACACGGTAAGGGCGAGAATATTTACCTGATCCGCTTCCATTATATCGGCCCCCACTCCAAGAGTTAATGCTCAGCTCCGGACACTAGCGCTCGACGCGGAACAAGGCTGCCCACCCGATAAAGCCATCGATGCTGTATCGACCCGGCCCGGAGAAGATGAGCCAAACAAGGATCAACATGTACAGCACTTCGGGGAGGTATAGAAAGTCGTCGACCCAGGCGAGGACACCGCTCGCCTGGATGCTGTGGATACGATTGGTGGCGATCGCCACGAGCATGTCTCCCGCCAGCATCGCGGCACACAGCGGCGTCAGCAGCCCAAGCGCCAGGCCCGCTCCGCACGCGAACTCCACCAGAGCCACAAAGAGCGCATTGGCGTGCGGGAACGGAATGTGCGATTGGACCAAGGTCTGCTCCATTACGCGGAACTGCGCTGG
>DATHNM010000555.1:0-4630 GCA_035486095.1 Bryobacteraceae bacterium | reverse complement strand
TGCCTGCTGCGCTTCTTCCGGCCGAGCATGGGCCTTTCGATCGAGACCGATTCCGAATCGCCCGCGGGCGCTGGGATTGCCGGCTCGTCGGCGCTGATGATCGCCACGGCAAGCGCGCTCAATCGGCTGACTGGCACAGGCCATGGTCTGGAAAAAATTCGCGAAATCGCACAGAACGTCGAAGCCCAGATCATTCGCGTGCCTACCGGGGTGCAGGATTATTATCCGGCGCTCTACGGCGGAGTCAGCGCCATCGAACTGGGTGCGGGCGGTGTGCGGCGGGTTGCGATTCCCGTGGATCTGGAAGATTTCAACCATCGCATCGTGCTTTGTTATACCGGTGCGCCGCGCAAATCCGGCATCAACAATTGGGAAGTCACCAAAGCCTATATCAATGGCGACCGCAAAGTGCAACGCAGGTTCGGGCATATCGCCTCCATTGCATCCAACATGCGCGCCGCCGTGGAAAAGGCCGATTGGAGCGAAGCCGGCCGATTGCTGCGCGAAGAATGGTCGCATCGGCGGAGCAATTTGCCGGGGATCTCCACTCCGCTGATCGATCGGTTAATCGCGCTGGCGCGGCGCGCTGGATCATTGGGCGCGAAAGTCTGTGGGGCCGGCGGCGGTGGCTGTGTGTTTTTTCTGGTGGAGCGCGGCGCGCAGGAGCGCGTTTCGAGTGCCCTGGCAAACGCGGGCGCGGAAATCCTGCCTGTGCAAGTGGCCGCGCGCGGTGTCACAATTCGAAAAGGACCCCAAAAGGATTGAGCAAGTAGATGGAGGAGTTGCGCAGGGCGATTCAAGACCAGCCGGGTGGCAGGCTCGATGTGGCGGCCCTTGAAATCGCCGCCATCGAGACCCCGGATCTGGATCCCGAGCCGTTCCTGGGCGTTCTGGATCGAATCGCGTCGGGAATTGCGGCGCGTCTTCCCGCTTCCGCCGATGGCCGCGAGTTTGTGCGGGTGGCCAACGACTATCTGTTTGGCGATCTCAACTTCCGCGGCAACGAGATTGACTATAACGATCCGCGCAACAGCTGCCTCAACTATGTTTTGGATCGCCGCACCGGAATCCCGATCGCGCTTTCGGTGATTTATATCGAAGTGGCGCGGCGGCTGGGCCAGCCGGTTTCAGGCGTTGGATTGCCCGGACACTTCATCGTCGAATATAACGACGGGGAATTCGCCACCTATATCGATCCGTTTCATGCCGGCAAACTGCTCACCCTGGAAGATTGCCGGCAACTGGCGCGCGACCGTACGGGATCGGATGCCGACGCCACCGCGCTTGCGCCCGTGGGCACGCGCTATATTCTCGTCCGCATGCTGAACAACCTGCGCTCGGCCTACTTTCGCGGCAAGCAATTCGACAAGATGGTGGCGGTGACGGATCTACTGATCGAAGCCTTTCCCAGAAACCCGGAATACTATAAAGCTCGCGGGGTGGCTAGGCTCAGGATGCGTCAATTCCGCAGCGCGCAGAAAGACCTGGAACTATATCTGAAATACTCGCCGAATGCCGAGGATCGGGAGCAAATCACGGAGCAACTGGGATCCATTCATCGCTGGCTGGGCCGCTTGAACTAGAATGGAAACCCCTAACCAGCGGTGCGAGGCCGTTCCGGAATTCTGAATTCTGGCTTCTGAATTCTTAAAACAGCCTTACGCCTCGACGGTCCGGTTTGCCAGTCAAATGCACTGTGTCGCGGAAGCTGACCGTGTTGGGCTGCGACGTCATGACCAGGGAGTGGGTCCGGTAGCCGTCGCCGAAGAATCTTACGCCTTGCAGCAGATTTCCGGGCGTTACGCCGCACGCGGCGAAGATGATCTTCTTGCCGGGGGCCAGATCCTCGGCTTGATAGATTTTGTGCGGATCGCGGATGCCCATCTTCTCCATGCGCCGCTCCATCTCCTTGTTGCCTACCACCAGCCGTCCGAGCATCGCGCCGTGCAGGCAGCGCATGGCCGCCGCAGTGATTACTCCTTCCGGTGCGCCGCCGATGCCCATCACCGCGTGTACGCCCGCGCCGCGTACGGCTGCCGCGATGCCGGCCGACAAATCGCCGTCACTGATCAGTCGAATGCGAGCGCCCGCCTGGCGAATGCTGGCGATCAGCTTTTCGTGACGCGGCCGGTCTAGCACCATCACAACCAGATCTTCCACATCCCGATCCAAGCGCTTTGCGATGGCTTTGAGATTGTCCTCCGGGGGCGCATCCAGATCCAGCGCGCCCTGGCATCCGGGTCCCGCGATGATCTTCTCCATGTAGCAATCCGGAGCGTGCAGCAGTCCGCCGGCCTCTGAAGCCGCGAGCACCGCGATGGAGTTGGCCGCGCCGGTAGAGCAAAGATTGGTGCCTTCCAGCGGATCCACGGCGATGTCCACAGCGGGATATTCCAGGCCGGGCGGCGGCTTTGCGCCCACCCGCTCTCCGATATAAAGCATCGGTGCCTCATCGCGCTCGCCCTCGCCGATCACGATGGTTCCGGCGATGGGCACTTCTTCAAAAGCATGGCGCATGGCTTGCACCGCGGCGTGATCTGAACCCGGGCCGTCGCCCTGGCCCATGGTGCGTGCCGAAGCGATGGCGGCTTCCTCCACCACGCGCGCCATTTCGAACGCTAAATGCGCCGCTAAGTGCTGTTCTCCGTTCGCCGAATTACGCGATTTATTCTGGTTAGACTTCGTCGCCTGCCCTGCCATTGCGGCCCCTCCGAAGGGTGCTTTCCCGCACGATTGCGCGAGAAGCCCGATCATAGCACGGCCCCGCGTTCCCACCAAAAACTCAGCGGCCTTTCACCCGTGGACTTTCACTGCGAATCTGCCGCATTCTGATATGCTGATACATTCCAAGGAGAAACACTCATGAAGCTACTCACTGTAGGAACAATGTTTTTGGCGGCGAGCCTGGGCTCGGCCTTTGCGCAGCCCAAGGCCGGCGGTCCCCCGCCTGGGCCCGGCCTCACCCTTACTTCGCCTGACTTCGAGGATGGCGGCATCATCCCCAATAAGTTCACCCAAAACGATCCCAACCCTGTCTCGCCGAAGCTGGACTGGACGCACGTTCCCGCGGGAACGATGAGCTTCGCGCTGATCCTGCACGATCCCGATGTCGCCTTGATGCGCAAGACCGACGACGTGCTGCACTGGATGATCTTCAATATTCCCGGCACTGCGACGGGACTGCCCCAGGGTGTTCCCGCCACCGCGAAACTGGACGACGGAACCATTAACGCCAAGAATCTGCGCGGCGGCGTGGGCTTCATGGGACCCGGCATGGGCGCGGCCGGCCCGTATCATCACTACACCTTTGAGCTCTTCGCGCTGGACATCAAGCTGGATCTAGGTCCGGATGCCAGCCGCGCCGATGTTCTGGCTGCGATGCAGGGGCACATTCTGGCGAAGGGCGTGCTCGAGGGCCGTTTTCATAAATAGGTTTTCGATAACCGAAAAAGGGGGCGGCCAGTGGAAAAGTTTGCTGTATGCCTGATCGCCGCCCTCGGTCTGTTTTCGCCGCCGGGAAATGCCGCCGATCTTCCGGACGGCAAGGGTAAAGAACTCATCCAGCGCGCGTGTATCGGCTGCCATAAGGCAGATGAGCTCGCGGTCTATCGATTCACCAGGGACGAATACGTAACCATCGTTTACCGCATGGGCGATCGCGGCGCGCAAGCCACCCGGCCGGAGCTGGATGTAATCGCGGCGTACCTGTTCGAGAATTTCCCCAAGGTGGAAGACACCACCAAACTCAACGTCAACAAAGCCCCGGCCCAGCAGATAGCCACGGTTCTGGGGCTAACTGGTGAAGAAGCCGAAGCGGTGGTGAAATATCGCGAGCGGCATGGCGATTTTCACGCCTGGGGCGACCTGTTGATCATTTACGGCGTGGACGGCAAAAAGATCGCGGCTGCCAAGGACAAAATCAGTTTTTAGCGCGTTTGTCGCTGGCTGAGAGCGCGCTCACTTCCGGCAATTGCGATGTGTTCCATCCGCCGCCCAGCGCCTCCACCAGCAGCACGCTCGAAACCATGCGCCGCGTCAACAGATTCACCAGGGCCTGCTGCTCGGCAAACAACGCCGTCTGCTGCGTCTCCACTTGCAGGTATGTCGCGGTCCCGGCCTTGTACTGCGCGGTTGTGATATCAAGCGCGGTTTGGGCAGCCTGCACGGTTTCGTTGGTTGCCCCGGTCTCCTGTTCGAGAATCCGCAGGGCTGCCAGGTTGTCCTCCACTTGCTGAAACGCGGTGAGCACCGTCTGCCGGTAATTAGCCATGGCGACATCGAAATCGGCTTCGGCGATGTTCACTTGTCCCCGCCGCTTTCCGGCGTCGAACAAGGTTTGTGAGAGGCTGGCGCCGGCGGACCAAAACCGGCCTGCCCAGGTGAACAGATTCACAAAGCTGGAGCTGGCCAGACCCGCGCCGGCGCTCAGAGTCAAAGACGGATAATACGCTGCTTCGGCGATCCCCACCTGCTCATTCATCGCGGCCATTTGCCGCTCCGAGATGGCGATGTCCGGACGCCGCTCCAGCAGCGTGGATGGAAACGCGACGGGAACTTCCGGGGGCTGGTTCTTTATAGGCTCAGGCGCGATAGACAACTCAGCCGGCGGCTTGCCGATCAGGATCGCGAT
>DATHNM010000554.1:0-8014 GCA_035486095.1 Bryobacteraceae bacterium | reverse complement strand
CCTTCCGGCCGCAGGGCCAGATATTCCAGACATTCGCCGAGCATGACCGGCACGTGCATACATGACCGCTATTTGAACCCCTTCGGCACTTACTTGAAACCCTTCAGCTTCGCCGTCTTCAATTTCTCCGCCAGGCTGTCCTTGGCCTTCTGCTTGCGTGCTTCGTACTCGGCCTTGGAGTAAATGTTAATCGCGCCCTGGGAACAGTCCAGCCGGACTTCCTGATTCTCCAGCGCCAGCGCGCGCCGTAAATCGGTGGGCAGCGTCATGCGCCCCTGTGGATCAACCTTGGCCTCCGCGCCGTAATCGTTCGCCACAAACGCCAGCGCCTCCGCTGCGTCGGGATCTTCCGTCGCCAGCGTCTCCAAAATTTTTTCGTTTCCCTTCCACACCGAAATCGGGTAGATTCGAGCTATGCGGTCGTCAACGCTGGTCACGAAGTACTTTTCATCCCCAATCGCCATGAAGTACTGCTGCAGTTCGACCGGAAGTTTAAGCCTGCCCTTATCATCCACGTGGGCCGAAAAGAACCCACGAGGAGGCTCCACGGGCGTTGTCTGAGGCTTTTCGTCCACTTTGGTCCTGGTTTGGCCACTTTCGGCCTTGAATGGATTTTGCCACGAAGCTTAAAAGGTTTGCAAGCATTATTTCTGTTTACTCTCGACTAACGAAGGGTTTGGCGATGCCACCACTAAGCGTGGGGGGCTTCATTTGATGAACCCCTCCCTGTACGATCTTGACCCCGGAGCAGCCTTTCCCGAGGTAGTGCGCATGGTGGTTGAGATCCCAAAAGGTTCCAGCAACAAGTACGAATACGATCGTGAACTGGGCGCATTCCGCTTGGATCGGGTTCTGTATTCACCCGTACACTACCCCGGCGATTACGGTTTTATACCGGGGACGCTGGCCTCCGATGGCGATCCCATGGACGTGCTGGCACTGGTGGAAGAGCCCACATTTTCAGGCTGTGTGGTGGAAGTTCGGCCGGTGGGCGTGCTCAAGATGGTGGATCAGGAGCAAAAGGACCAGAAGATTATCGCGGTGTTGAATCGCGACCCGCGCTACGAGCAGGTCCACAGCCTGAACCAGATCTATCCACACATACGGCGCGAGATCGAGCACTTTTTCAACATCTACAAAGAGCTGGAGGGTCGCGAGACCAGCACGCTGGGTTGGGGCGATCCGGCCGAGGCGCGCAAAGTCATTGGGGAGAGCCGGGCAGCTTACAAGGCACACAAATCTAGCGCGAAGCTGAAGCGCCCCCGCGCGGCGCGCTGAGCCGGATAATGGCCGCGGCCGACATAAACCTCACGGCCACATTCGAATTCGACAGGTTTTCTTCCAGCTTCGGGATGGCATCGGGGTTGCCGCATTTTCCCAAGGCCTTGGCCGCCGCAGCCTTCTCCGCCCAGGTCTTGTCGTCGGTAGAAGCCGCTTCCAGCAGCTTAAACGTCTGCGTGTCGCAATCTTCAGCCAGCAAGTTTAGCGCGTGCATCCGAACGGCTACGGCGCCGTTCTTCAAGACCTGCTCGGCCGCCAGCACGCCGATATTGAACGGACCCAGCAGCGCGCCGGATGCTGATTTCGCGCCCAGCACCGCCATGGCCTTGGGATCATAGCGCAGCCGGTTGGCGCGTCGCAGAGCTCCCTTCACCCCGCCGTCGGTAGCATTTTGCTGGCCCGCGACAACGTCTTCAATGAAGCCGCGGCCGGTTTTGTCCCCCATATCCCACAGCGCTTGGGCGGCGGCAAAGCCCACTTCACCCGCCGGATCGTCCAGCGCAGCCTTCAGCGCTGGAAACGACTGGCGGGATCTCATCTCGCCCAATTCCGCCGCCGCAGTGGCGCGAATCAGCGGATCGGTATCGTCTTTCAGGGCCGCTTCCACCAATCGCACCGCTTCCGGGTTCAGCCCGATAGCTCCCGTGGCAGTAACGGCCTGCCGGCGGTTCAATGGGTTGGTGTCGACCAGCCCCGGCTTCAGCACATCCCAAGCTGTTTTGTCGGGTTGCGCCAGCAGGCAGGCCACCGGCAGCAGCAATGCGATTGTGAGCTTGGTCAGCAGCACAAACGTCTATTTTACTTCACAACAATATTGACCAGTTTGTCCGGAACTACGATCACTTTCACCACTTGTTTTCCATCCAGCAGTGGCTGAACCTTGGTATCCGCCAGCACCAGCTTTTCCAGCGCCTCGCGCGGAGTGCCGAAAGCGACGTTAATGCGTCCGCGTAGTTTGCCATTCACCTGGATTACCACTTCGGCTTCCTCTTCGCGCGCCAGTTCCGGATCAAAGACCGGCCACGCCTGATGGAAAACCGGGCCCTGACGGCCTTGCTCCTCCCAAAGTTCTTCGGCCAGGTAAGGCGCGAAGGGCTCCAGCATCAAGGTGAGTTTTTCCAGAATCTCAGCGACCACTGGCGCGGACAAGTCCTTCTCCAGGTCGATAAGCACGTTCATCAGGCCCATCAAGGCGGCGATGGACGTGTTGAAATGCCAGCGGCCTTCGAAATCGTCCGTGATCAGCCTCAAGGTCTGGTGCAGCTTCCGCAAAGCTTTTCTGTCGGATGCCGTCGGCTCGGACGCGCCCTGTCCCAAATTTCGCGTGACGAATTTATAAACGCGGCCGATGAAACTGTACGCACCGTTGGCGCCGGCATCGGTCCAGTCCATTTCTCTTTCAGGCGATGTGGCGAACAATTCGAACACACGGCCGGTGTCGGCCCCGAAGCGCTCGATCATTTCGTCCGCGCTCACTACGTTGCCCTTCGATTTCGACATCTTCGCGCCGTCTTTGATCACCATGCCTTGCGTGAACAGGCGCTTGGTGGGCTCATTGTTCGTGATGAGGCCCAGATCGCGCATCATCTTGGTCCAAAACCTGGAATAAATCAGATGCAGGATGGCGTGCTCCACGCCACCGATATATTGATCGATCGGAAACCAATACGCGATTTTCTTCGAATCGAAGGGCGCGGTTGAATTGTGCGGATCGCAATAGCGATAGAAATACCAGGATGAATCGACAAATGTGTCCATGGTGTCCGTCTCGCGGCGCGCAGGTTCCCCGCACT
Source organism: Bryobacteraceae bacterium (assembly GCA_035486095.1). Lineage (GTDB taxonomy): Bacteria > Acidobacteriota > Terriglobia > Bryobacterales > Bryobacteraceae > Palsa-89. The sequence goes on along the minus strand of DATHNM010000554.1, from coordinate 4,940 downwards.
TCGGACAGTTCACGTTGACAAACTCAGGGACATTTTCGAGCGGCGAACGGCCCTTGCCGCCAATCGGCACCTTCAACGGAAGCACCACGGGCAATTCGCTCTCCGGCACCGGAACCAGGCCGCACTTCGGACAATAAATCACCGGGATGGGCGTGCCCCAATAGCGCTGGCGCGAGATGCCCCAATCCTTGATGCGAAACGTGACCGCGCCTTTTCCGAAACCTTCCGCTTCGGCCTTGGCGGTCATCACGCGGCGCGCTTCTTCGCTCGGGAGGCCGGTGTAGGGTCCGGAATTTTCCACGATGCCATCGTCGCCCCAGGCGTCCTTCATGGTCGCGACATCGGGAAGCAGCCCATCCACGGGCCGAACCACCGGGCGAACCGGAATCCCATACTGCCTGCAGAATTCGAAATCGCGCTGATCGTGCGCCGGCACAGCCATAATCGCGCCCGTACCGTAACCCATCAGCACGAAGTTTCCGATCCAGATGGGAACCTTCTCGCCGCTAAACGGATTGATGGCGTAGCTGCCGGTGAATAAACCTTCCTTGGCGATATCGCCCGGGCCTTTGGCGGCGCGCGAATCGATCATCTGCTTCACTTGCGCTTTGAGCTCCGCTGAGGCGAGTTCAGCCACCAGTGGATGCTCGGGCGCAAGAATCACGCAGGTGGCGCCGAAGATGGTATCTACACGCGTGGTAAACACGCGGATCGGCTGCCCGCTGCCTTCCAGATGAAAATCGATCTCCGCGCCTTCCGATCGTCCGATCCAGTTGCTCTGCATCAGCAACACGCGCTCCGGCCAGCCCTCTTTCAATTCACCGATGGATGCCAGCAAATCGTCGGCGTAATCGGTAATGCGCAGGAACCATTGCTCGATGGCGCGCTGCTCCACCGGCGTCGATTCGTGCCGCCAGCAGCAGCCATCCACCACCTGCTCGTTCGCCAGCACCGTTCCGCATTCATTGCACCAGTTGACCAACGCATTTTTGCGATATGCCAGGCCGCGCTCCAGCATCTTCAGAAAGAACCACTGATTCCAGCGGTAATATTCGGGATCGCAGGTGGCCACTTCACGCGACCAGTCGTAACTGAAGCCCATGCGCCGGTGCTGGCGCTTCATGTTTTCGATGTTGGATTTGGTCCACTCATAGGGATCGCGCTTGTTTGCGATCGCTGCGTTCTCGGCCGGCAACCCGAACGCGTCCCAACCCATGGGATGCAGCACGTTGAACCCGCGCATGCGTTTATAGCGCGCCAGCGCGTCGCCGATGGTGTAGTTGCGGATGTGTCCGATATGCAGCGTGCCGCTGGGATACGGCAGCATCTCGAGCACGTAAAACTTGGGCTTGCTCGAATTCTCTTCGGCTTGAAACAGCGACGCGTTGGCCCATCGCTCGCTCCACTTCAACTCGATCTCGTTATGGTCGTACTGCTTTTCCGGCATGGCTTTGAAAAATGGCTTGGCGCAGAGTTTCGGATGATTGAGGATGCGGCGAAACCCGTCTATCTAAATATAACCGGGTCCCAAAGGCCTTCGCTTCGGCAATCTGGCTGGACGGTACCGGCTTAATCCAGCAGCCGCTCGTAATGGCTTTGTCCGCCGAAGTCCTGGTTTGTTTCGGGAGGGAGCCATAGCAGGCCCAGAAATCCGGCGTCGCCCCTGTGAATCACAAGTCGGTGGCTTTGCCCGCTTCTTGCTCGTGAAGAGCCCGCTCCGCAAGGTGGTCCAGCTTTCCCTTACGGATATCCGATTCAAGCTGCCTGTCCCATGCCTTCGCGTCGAACTCGGCGAACCAGTGCCGAAACGCGCGCAATTCTTCGGCTGTAAGCTGTTTCACCTCATTCTCGACGCTTTCCAGCCTGCTCATGATGGTAGTTTCAGCATACCGCTGGCCGTCGTAGGCTTCCGGGATAGCCTCTTTAACATCTCCAGGTTCCTCAACTCGTCGCCTTCTTCATCCACCGGAGTCTCCAAAATAAACGCCTTGCTCCGAAGCTTCGGATGGTTCAGGATGCGGCGAAAGCCCGCCTCCCCGATATGGCCGCGCCCAATATGCTGGTGCCGGTCCAGGTGCGATCCCAGCGCGCCTTTCGAATCGTTGGCATGGATCACGCGCACGTTTTCGATGCCCAGCGCGCGATCCATCTCGGCCACTGTCTGTTTCAACCCCGCCGCGGAACTGACATCGTAGCCGGATGCCAGGCAATGACAGGTGTCGATGCAAAATCCGATCTTCAGATCTGTCATCTCGGCCGCGAGCTGGCGCATGATGCCCAGCTCCTCGAAGCGGCTGCCCAACGCCGCGCCCGATCCGGCGGTGTTTTCGAGTAGCACCGTCAGATTCCGGGTATCCAGTCCCTGGGCCGCTTCCGCCAGCGACCGGGCCACCGCACAGATGCCCTGCTCTATCGAATGGCCCTTGCAGTTGCCGGGATGCGCTACGAGATACTCGGCCCCGATGGCCAACGCCCGTTCCATCTCGCCCCGAAAGGCCGCCGTCGATTGCGCCCGCAGGGCCTCGCTGCAGGACCCCAGGTTGATCAGATAATTGTCGTGGATCACCAGCGGCGCCAGATCGTGACGTTCGCGGATGCGCTGCAAAAGCTTCACCGCGCTCGGCGCTGGCGCACAGGCGCGCCACATGCGAGGGCTGGCCGAGAAGATCTGAAACGTATTAGCACCCACCTCCACTGCCTTGATCGCAGCATTTTCAAGCGACTTGGAGATAGATGTATGGAGCCCGAAGCGCAAGGAAACCCGATGGTAGCAGGACCGGCGCGCGGATAGGAGTACAATGCCACCATGTTCGTGCCTCTGACGCCCATCCGATGTATCCACCGCGCCGTGGACTTGTTCCCGAATAAAATTGGGATCGTATCGGGCGAACGGCAGTTCACCTATCGCGAATTCGGAGAACGTGCGGAGCGTCTGGCCTCCGCCCTGGTGAAACACGGGATCCAGCGCGGCGACCGCGTCGCCTACCTCAGCTTCAACACCCATCAGTTATTGGAGGGTTATTACGGAGTGGTGCTGGCGCACGCCATCGTGATGCCGCTGAACGTCCGGCTATCGCCGCTCGAACTGCAAAACATCCTGAACCATTCCGGCGCGCGGATGTTGTTATTTGAAAACGACTTCGCGCCGTTGGTGGAAAAACTCAAGCCGGCCTGCCCGGATATCGCGCGGTATGTGGCGCTCGATGAAAAAGGTCCGGTTGCCGATCTGGGCTATGAGGAACTGCTCCAGGAAGGACGTCCGGATCGCGCCGACATTTCGCACGTTGACGAAAACGCCATTGCCGAACTGTTCTACACCAGCGGCAGCACCGGCACTCCGAAGGGTGTGACGTTGTCCCACCGAACTCTGTACTTGCACGCCCTGGCCGTGGCGAACTTATATCGCCAGCCCGAAACCGTGGTCGATCTGCACACCATCCCCCTGTTCCACGCCAACGGCTGGGGCCGCCCGCAGGCTTCCACCCTGCTGGGCACCAAACAAATCATGATCCGGCGCTTCGATCCCGTCACGGTCTTCCGCCTCATCGCGGAACATCGCGCCACCGACATGGCGCTGGTTCCCACCATGGCCAACGCGCTGCTCAATTGTCCCGATCTCAACGCCCACGATCTTTCCAGTTTGCGCAATATCGTCCTGGGCGGTGCCGCCGCTTCGCCGGAACTGGTGGAGCGCATGGAAAACGCGTTCCACTGCGACGTGTACGCGGGCTACGGCCTGACGGAAACCGCACCGCTGCTCAGCACTTCGTGTTCCAAGCCCGGACTCGCCTACGCCTCCGATGCCGACCGGCAGCGCCGCAGGTCCATGGCCGGCTGGCCAGTGATCGGGATGCAGGTGCGCGTGGTGGACCCCGACATGAACGATGTTCCGCGCGACATGCAGACCATCGGCGAAATCGTCACGTCCGGCGATCACGTCATGGAAGGGTACTATCGGGAGCCCGAGGCTACCGCCGCCGTGATGAGCGGACCCTGGTTTCACACCGGAGACATGGCGGTGTGGGACGAAGAGACATTCCTCCAGATTGTCGACCGAAAAAAAGAAATCATCATCAGCGGCGGCGAAAACATCTCTTCCATCGAAGTGGAGAAAGCGATTTTCGCTCATCCCGACGTTTTCGAGTGCGCCGTGGTGGGCGCGCCGGACGAAACCTGGGGTGAAATCCCGGCCGCGATCGTGGTACGGAAACCGGGTTCGGCGCTCACGTCCGAGGAGTTGATCGAGTTTCTAAAGGCGCGCCTGGGCAAGTTCAAGCTGCCCAGGATTATCGCGTTTAGCGAGGAGCCATTGCCCAAAACCGGCACCGGAAAAATCCGCAAGCTGGTGTTACGGGAGCAATTTTGGCAAGGTAAGGAGAAGAGGGTTCAGGGCTAACCCCCGCTGTACCCGTCCGGCGTGGTATTCCGTCTATAGAAGAACTTCCTGCGAGGGACGAACTCCGGGAAAAGGAGGAGGCATGAAACCCGCGTTTCTGCTCGCCATCACCGTATCTGTACTGACTGCTCAATTCGGCCAAATACCCGGCACCTCTGCACCTGGACAAATTCCTGGACAAAATCCCGGACGCTACCCCGCGGGAGGAACGCCCAACGGCGGCGGCCGTTCGCGGCGGACCACGCGGGAAGAAAAGCCGGCCACCCATACCGAAGTAGTGAGCGGCGTGGTTCGAAAAGTGGATGCCGATTCGTTTGAGCTAGAAGCGGAAGATACCCGCTTCCTGATTATCCAGTTTTCAGCCGCCGTCCCGAAGCCCGCCGACCTGCGTGTGGGCGATGGATTGGACGTTACCGCCAACGGCGATGCGGACGGGATGTTTCACCTGGTGAGTATCCGGCCGAACAAGCAGATCGCCGACACCATCAATGAAGCCGACAATATTGGACCGGGCCCCGGCGCACCCGAAGAAGGAAGAACCGGA
>DATHNM010000553.1:0-3563 GCA_035486095.1 Bryobacteraceae bacterium | reverse complement strand
TGTCCAGTTTCGGGCTCGGCGCCGTAGCCCTGGGTCTGGTCTCTTATCTGAGCCCCCTGTACTTGAATCGCGCGTTTGGATTGTCGCAGGCGCAGCTGGGTAAAATACTTTGGATCCCGCTGCTGGGCTGGGAAGCGGGATATTTTTTCTGGGGCTGGATTGCGGATAAATTCGTGACGCGCGGGCACCGTCCCACGGGTCTCTTCTGCATGCTCACCGTGCTGGCGCTGCCGACGGCGCTGGTGACGCAAATCGATTCATGGCCGGTTGTCCTGGCGCTCTTCTTTTGGGCCACCTTCATCGCCGATGGTTTCGTGGTGCTGTCGCTACGCGTGGGATCGCATCTTTACCCGCGCGATCAAACCGCCATGGTGGGAGGCATCGGATCGGGATCGTGGTCGGCCGTTCTGGCCGCTATTCTGCCGGTCTGGGGCCATTTCTTCGATCTGAAATTGTATTGGGCGGTTTTTGTATCGGCCGCGCTGTTCCCCATGATCGGTACAGCGCTGTGGTTTTGGCTGAGCCGCCCCGAGAAACTGTGGCGCGAAGCGGCTCTGCGAACGGATTAGCTATCGCGATATTGTGGCGCGTTAGATTCCCATTTCCTGGAATACTTCCCGCGCCAGGCGGAAGCTGTCCACCGCCGCGGGAACGCCCACATAGATGGCCACCTGCAGAAACACCTCCTGAATATCGTTCTTCGTCAATCCGTTATTAATCGCGCCCTTGACGTGCGCTTTGATTTCATGCGGCCTGTTCAAGGCCGAGATCATCGCCAGATTCAGCATGCTGCGCGTCTTCCGATCCAGCCCGGGACGGCCCCAGCATTCACCCCAGCAATACGTGGTAACCAGTTCCTGCAGCGGGCGGTTAAAATCGTCGGCGGTGCTGATCGCCTTGTCCACATACTCGGCGCCCAGAACTTCGCGACGAATCTTCAGGCCCTTCTCATACATCTCTTTTTCCACTTGCTCTCCTTTTGAATAAACAACTACTTGGATTCCACCACCACGCCGGCCCAATCTTCCATCACTTTGATCAGCTCGGTCATGTCCGAATCGGCGCCATTGCTGGCGGTCCCGATTTGAAGGATCTGCCGCACGGCGCTGCCGACAACCATCGGAAGGCCCATGGCATCGGCCTCTTCCATGCACAGCCGGACGTCTTTATTGAGCAGTCCGATGGCAAAACCGAAATCGAACTTGCGATTCAGAACACAGCGCGGGATTTTGTCCATGGTGGCCGTGTTGCGCCCGCTGCCCGCATTGATGACGTCGATTACCTGTTTGGGATCCAGCCCGGCCTTCACGCCCATCACCACCGCTTCCGACGAAATCGCCATGGCGGTGGCCGACAGAAGATTGTTCAACAGCTTCATGGTCTGGCCCTGCCCCGGCAGCTTGCCGACATGAAAAACCTTGCCGATCACTTCCACAACCGGCTTGATACTGGCGAAAGTCTGGTCATCGCATGAGACCATCACGGCCAGCGTTCCCTTCTCCGCGCCGGCCACGCCTCCGCTAACGGGCGCATCCACGGCCACGATATTTTTCGCATTAAGGCCCTCGGCCACGCGTTTCGCGTAGGTGGAACCGGTGGTGGAAACATCGATGAAGATTTTTACGCGGCTGCCTTCGATAATACCTTGCGGCCCCAGCGCCGCCGATTGCACGATGGGCGGCGTGGGCAAACTGGCCAAAACAATTTCAGCCGCCGATGCCACCGCGGCCGGCGAATCCACTCGCTTGGCGCCCAATGCTTCCAGCGGACGCATAGCGGCGTCGCTCTTGTCAAAAATCGTGAGGCTGTTTCCCGCCTCGATCAACCGGCGGCACATAGGGCCGCCCATCCGTCCGACGCCGACAAAGCCGACGCTCTGCTGAGCCATTAATGTTTTCTCCCCTTACCAAAGCCGTTAGGATATCACGCAGTGCCGGAATGAAGTGTTATATCAGCGCGCCGGAGGCACATCCAGCCGCGCGACGATGCCGGCCAGTTCCGGGCTTACCGCCGGATAATACTTCAGCACCAGGGGATCGTGTCCCGGCACGATGTGATTGGGCGTTTCGGCCAGGCGATAAAGCAATTTGTAGCCTTCCAACATTTCGGCCACGCTGTAGACCACCGGGAAGGCGCGATCCTGTTCGAAGTTGGAATACAGGTGCGAGGCATCGGCGGCCAGCACCATCCAGCCGCGCTTGGTGAACACGCGCACAATTTGCAAGCCGGCCGTGTGTCCGCCCACCCGATGCAGCGTCAGGCCAGGCACCACTTCGGATTCGCCGTCATGAAAAACCGCGCGGCCGGAGTAGATTTTTCGCACCATTTCGAGCGCGTTTTCGAGGTCGTACGCTTCCCGCAGGAAGTGATGACACATGCAGCGTCCGGTGGCATACGAGACTTCGCGATCCTGCACGTGATAGCGCGCGGCGGGGAAACGATCCAGGTTGCCGGCGTGGTCATAATGCAGGTGGGTCAAAATGACGTCCGTGACTTTGTCGGGATCGATACCCAGCAGCCGCAGCGCATCCACCGGACTCCGCAGATGCTCGCGCTTGCGCCGGATGGCCGATTCCTCCGAGAAACCGGTGTCGATGACAAACATGCAATCGCTGCGGCGCGCCACCCAGACAAAGTAATCCAGGTCCGGCCCAAACTCGTGCGGATCGGCCAGGATGTAGCTTTGTCCCGGATGGCGATTTCCCAGATGACCGTAGCGGATGGCGAAAACTTCGAAGGGTTCCATAGTAGCCGGATCGCTCATTATAATAGACGGTACTCCGAGATCATAGACGATGCTTCAAGGCAAGTGCGCGCTCATCACCGGATCCACGCAAGGTCTGGGCCTGGCTATGGCCCAGCGATTCGCCGCCGCCGGATGCAATGTCGTATTCAACGGCCTGGGCGACGAACGGGAGATTGATGCCATGCGCGCCGGTATCGAAAAGGAACATGGCGTGCGAACCATGTATAGCGGCGCAAACCTGGCGCAGCCCATCGAAATCGAGCGCATGATGGGCGCCAGCCAGGAAGCTTTTGGCGCAATCGATATTTTGGTGAACAACGCAGTGGTGCGCTACGCCGCGCCGGTGGAGCAGTTTCCAGTGGCCGAATGGGATTTGGGCCTAGCCGTGAATCTTTCAGCCGCGTTTCACACCATCCGCCTGGCGCTGCCCGCCATGCGCCGCCGCAATTGGGGCCGCATCGTCAATGTATCGTCCATCTACGGATTGATTGGCGCGGTGAACCGCCTGAGCTACGTCACCAGCAAGACGGCCCTCATCGGCATGACGCGAGCCGTGGCACTGGAAACGCGCGATCAGGATATTACCTGCAATGCGGTGTGCCCGGGAACGGCGGAGACTCCGGTGCATATCAAACGGATCGAGGAAATGATGAAGGCGGATTCTCTTTCGCGCCAGGAAGCGGAACAACGATTCCTGGCCAACAAGCAGCCCGGCGGCCGATTTATCAGCGCGGACGACGTGGCGGGTATGATTCTTTTTCTGTGCGGGCCGGAAAGCCGGGATATCAGTGGGGCCGCGCTGCCGATTGACGGCGGG
>DATHNM010000552.1:0-10921 GCA_035486095.1 Bryobacteraceae bacterium | reverse complement strand
TGTTCGGATCGGCTTTCTTCATTTTGGGTTTCACCGCCACCAGGGTATAAGCGGTAACCATACGATCCTCGGAATGGCTGGTTAGCTTAAAACGTTCCACGATCAGCGAACGCACCATAGCCCAAAGCTCATCGATATCCACATCCGCCGCGGGGGCTTTCGCGACCAGGTCGTAACGATCCGTATCCATCCATTTCGGCATCCCATCCAGCATGTCGTCCGTCAGATTCCAAGCTTGTTCGACCAGGAACTTCAGCGGAATACCGGCGATGTTCACTCGCCCTCCAGGCTGAATCCGGATCATCCCGCCCCGGAAATCGGCAGGCGTGGGTTTTAAGTCGGCCACCTCGAACTCCGTGGCAGGCGGGGGAATGTGCAGTTTTTCTGCCACGTCGGACGAATTAGCGGTCGGCTTCTGGTTTACGCTGTCCACCACAATCACCGGCATCGGGACCTCCACCGGGTCAAGCTTTAGCCCGAGCTTTTCGATGGCATCGAAAAGGGAAACGCTTCCAGCCATGGGTCCGGCGGGACCGATCATACCGCGCGGCGTGAATTTCAGATCGAAGTTCCACCTGCCTTTTAGCTCCGTCTCGTCCACCACCAGCCGATCGTTCAGGTACTGCTGCGCGAGGAAAATGGTGGTCGTTAGGGCCTGCGCGAAGGCGGTCATGGTCATATTGGTGCACGAATTCACGAAAAGCGGAGGGCCGGGAGGCGGGCCGCCGGGATTGGGCGGCGCCGGGGGCGGCGGTGTGAACTTGCATCCGGTGTCGCCGGAGCCGTCGGATTCCTTCAATTGTGGATGTTTGCCGGCAACCTTGATGGCATAGGCGGGTACGGGCTTGTTATCGTTGTGAACAGCCAGTTGGAAACGCGCTTCGAGCAGCCCCTTGAGCAGCGGCTTCGCGGTTTCAATCGTGCCCCCCTCAGGGAGTTTGGCGATCACGTCGAAGGTGTTCTGTTCAAGCCAGTTTGGACCGCCCAGAACTCTTTCGGCTTCCACGCCATAGGCCGTGCGAACCAAATCCAGCATGGTGGCAAAGCGGATTTCATACAGGCCATGGTGCACCATGGGACCTCTCATGAACGGGTTGCGCGCGGGCGGGCTCACTTGGACGTCCGCAACTTCGAAGTTGGTCTGGGCCGGCGCCAGACCGGAAAGAAGAGCCGCAATACCGAGGGTCAAGAACCTTCGCGCCATGACGGTTACCTCCTAAGTCATGCGAGATGGCAGATAGGACGGTACAATTCCGGCTTTAGTTTCGAGCGATTTTACGGATTCAAATCAATTCAACAGATTGAGCAGCGCGATAGTTTCCGCCCGAACGGCCGCCTTAAGTGTGGGTTCTCTTACTGGCGCCCATTGCGGCGAATGTGGAGCAGGCACGGGGACCCCGGTTTTCCGAGACTCGACGAGTTTTGCTGGGTCTACCGCGCCGATGTGCAGCAGCGCTGCTTTCACGCCGGCGCGGCCATATTCGGCAAAATCCTCGGATGTCATTTTGGCCGGCATTTCCACCACCTCGCCCGGCGGCATCCCTTTCTTTAGGGCAGCGGCCAGACGATTGGTCAGTTCCGGATCGTTGTAAACGGCTTCGCCGCTGGCCATTCCCGGCGTGGGCCCGATCATGGGTTCGCGCGGCGCGCCGGATGCCTGGGCTTCTGCTTTGGCGACGCGCGCAATGGCTTCGAGCACCCGCTTGCGCACCTGCGGGTCGAACGTACGGACCGACAACAATAGCTCCGCTTGATCGGGGATGATGTTGTTCTTCGTGCCCGCATGGATCGCGCCGACGGTGATGACGGCCGGGCTCTGCGGATCGTTCTCGCGCGATATTATCGTCTGCCAGGCAAGAATGGTTCGCGCCGCGATCACCACCGGATCCACTGTGTTCTGCGGCATGGCGCCGTGGCCTCCACGGCCGAAGATGGTCACTTTGGGAAAGTCGCACGCGGCGCGGAAGAAGCCCGCGTGATAGCCGATCTGTCCGGCGGGAAGTGTGTCGTCATCGTGCAGCGCGAGGGCGAAGGCGGGCTTGGGAAAACGCACGAAAAGCCCGTCTTTCAGCATCGCCGCCGCGCCCGCGCCGGCCTCTTCAGCGGGCTGGCCAATCAGCATCAGAGTGCCATGCCATTGCTCGCGATGCGCGGCCATCCATTGCGCGGTGCCCGCCCAGGCGGCCATGTGAAGATCGTGCCCACAGGCGTGCATCACGCCCGCTGTCTTGCTGGCGAATGGCAGGCCTGTTTGCTCGGTGACGGGCAGAGCGTCCAGTTCGGTGCGCAGCATGACAACGGGTCCCGCTCCGTTCTTGAGCAGCCCCACTACGCCGGTGCCGCCGACGCCGGTGGTGACTTCGTAGCCCAGTTCCTTTAGGCGATCCGCGAGTTTGGCTGCGGTGCGTTTCTCTTCAAAAGCCAGCTCAGGATTGCTATGGATGTCGATGTAGAGCGCCTCGATGCCGGGATAGAGGGTGTCTATGTCGGACGACGACGCACCCGAGGACGCACCACTACAGACAATCGCCGCGATGACAAGCAGAAAGGCAGTACGCATTCTATCTCCCGATATCCCGGTGCGTTTCTTTCGCCTTGAACCCGGCGCGCGCCAGCCGCTTGCGGATTTCACCGGCGATCATCACCGACCGATGATGCCCACCGGTGCAGCCAAATCCGATGGTCAGATAGCTCTTGCCTTCGCGAATATAGTGCGGGATCAGATAAATGAGCAATTCTGAAATACGATCGATAAACTCCGTGGTTTGCGGGAACGAACGAATATAGCGCGCCACGCTGGGATGCCGGCCGGTGAGCTTTTTGAACTCAGGAATATAGTTGGGATTCGGCAGAAAGCGGACGTCGAACACCAGATCGCTGTCCGGCGGCACGCCATGCCGGTACCCAAAACTGTTGATGTCGATCCGGATGCTGCTCTCGTTGCGGCCGCCGCTGAATTTCTCGCCGATCACCTCGCGCAGCTCGTGCACGTTGAACTTCGACGTATCAATAATGTGATCCGCCACGCTACGTATGGGAGCCAGCAGCTCACGCTCCGTCCGCAAGCTTTTTTGCATGGTGGCTTCGGTGCCCAGCGGATGCGGACGCCGTGTCTCGCTGAACCTGCGCGCCAGCGTACGATCGTCGGCCTCGAGAAATACCAGCGTGGCCGGAGTGCGCCGCCGCAGTTTCTCGAACAGTTTCGGGAACTGCGCCAGTTGCTCGCCCTCGCGGATGTCGATCACCAGCGCCGCCCGCCGCACGTGCGCCGAATCCTTGGCCAGTTCGGCGAACTTGGGGATCAGCTCGATGGGCATGTTGTCCACCGCGTAGTAGCCCAGGTCTTCGAAAGCCTTGAGCACCGTGGCTTTTCCGGATCCACTTAAACCGGTGATGACAACCAGCTCTGCGCGCTGCGCATCCGGGGGCCGAGCGACGCGTTTGGCCACTAGTGTCCTATCTCAGAGGTGGCGCCGGCAAAAAAGTGGTCGCATGAGTGCGAACACGGCGCGTTCAGAACGTGCGCCACAAGGCTACGCGGCAACGTCACGCTAGCTCTCGATCAGGTCGAAGTGGCCGTCGGCACGGCGCATGAGAACCGTGAGCCGGTCGGTCTGCGCGTCACGGTACACCAGATAATCTTGCGATGCCTCCATTTCGAGCATCGCCTCTTCCAGCGTCATGGGCTTGCTGCCGTCGCTGTGATTGACGCGAAACACCTGCTTGCGCGCGGCCTTCTTCACCACCACAACCTTTTTCGGAGTGCTGACGGCCTTGGCCGGCTTGGCATGCAACGTCGCGCTGGCCTTTTCTCCGTCGGCTTCCTTGTCGCGCACACGCTTGGTGTCGCGCCAGCGGGCCCGCAGTTTCAAAAGCTGCTTCTCCAGGCGGCCGAACGCCTCATGCGCCGCAACCGCGATATCGCCATCGGTGGCGATGCCGACCAGCGCATGGTCCCAGGCGTTGATCGTGATTTCCACCTTGTGCAGAAATCGCTGCTGGGTCAGCACCACGTGCGCTTCTTTCTCGCCCCGCTGCTCCACAACCTTCGAAAGTTTTTGCAGTTTCGCTTCCAGCTTGACTCGCTGCCGCGACGGAATCTCTTCGGACTTTCCTGTGTAGCTGATTTTCATTCGGGACCTCGCTCGACCAGAGAGAGTCTAGGCGCGGACCCGGCGCTGGTGGGTGGAAGGGATTTTCATATCTTCTCTATACTTGGCTACTGTTCTACGCGTCACGTCGATGCCTTCGCTCTTCAATCGGGCCGTGATCTGCTCATCGGTCAAAGGATGCTGGGTATCTTCCTCTTCGATCATTTTCTTTACCCGCCGCTTTAGAATCAATAGCGGCGTGGCGCTTCCGGCAGCGCCTTGCACGGCCTCGGAGAAGAAATACCGGAGCTCGAAAACTCCCTGCGGCGTGTCGGCGTATTTGCTGGCTACCGCGCGGCTCACCGTGGAAGGATGCACGCCAATTTCCTCGGCCACTTCCTTGATCATCATCGGCTTCAGCGTGTCGATCCCGTGTTCCAGAAAATCGAGCTGCCGCCGGACAATGGATTGGCAAACTTTCAGGATGGTCTGCTTGCGCTGCTCAATGTTCTTGATCAGTTGAATGGCCGCGGCATAGCGATCCTTGACGTAGTTGCGGATTTCCTTGCTGGGCTCCTGATCGCGATCCAGCATCTTGCGGTATTGGGCGTTCAAGCGAAGCTGAGGCAGGTCGTCATCATTCAACTGAATGATGTATTCATCGCCTTCCTTGAAGATGTAAACGTCCGGTTCCACCTGCTTGGCGCCGCGGTCCGAATAGCGCAAGCCTGGATAAGGATCCAGATGCCGGATCACATCCAGCGCCATCTGGACATGTTCCAGCGGCCGCCCCATTTGCTTCGCGATTTCCTTGATCTGCCGGGTCTCCAACAGCTTCAAATGATTCGCCACAATCTGCCAGGCCACGCCATCCTTGCCGTTGCGGCTTTCAATCTGCAGCAGCAGGCACTCGCGCACATCGGTGGCGCCCACGCCCGCCGGATCCAGCGACTGCACCATCCGCAGGCCTTCCTGAACTTCGGCCATCGAATGCTGCCCGGAGTCTGCGATTTCATCCAGCGTGGCCGTGAGGTAGCCGTTCTCGTTCAGGTTGCCGATAATGTTGTCGGCGGCGTCGCGCACATCCTCCGACATCACCAGCACAGCCAGTTGCGAATGCAGATGGTCCGCCAGCGTAACCGGCGACGAAAGAAATGTCTCGAACGACGGCTTCTCCACCGTCTCCGATGCCGGACTCTTGTAACCGGGATCCAGATAATCGTCGAAAAAGGTTCCGAAATCGATCTCGTCGAAAGGATCCTTCTCCGTCTTCGGTTCGGCGATCTCGCCTTCCGCCGTGGGCGCCGAAGCGCCATCGAGCGACGCGCCATCCACCGAAGCCGCCGCCGCGTCGAAATCGAACTCAACCGGGGAAGCTTCCGGAATGCCCGCCGCGATCTCAGGCTCCGACCCCGCGCCGTTCACGGTCTCCAGGATCACTTGATCGGAAGGATCGGCAACGCGCTCGCGCTCAAGAATCGACTGCATTTCTTCAGCCGAAACTTCCTCTACGCCATCCACCGATTCTTCCAGTACCGGATTCTCGGCGATCTCCTGTGTGATCATGTCCTTCAGTTCCAGCCTGTTCAACTGGAGGACGGTGACCATCTGTACCAGGCCGGGGGTGAGGATCTGTTTCTGCGAGACCTTGAGCTGCAGTCTGGGAGAAAGCATCGACATCTGTAGCCATCATAACACCGGCCCGCGAGCAAGTAATCGGCCATTTTTTCTCTATGTCTAAGGCCATTTGAAATCAACGCACTGGATTCGATTACAGGCGTTTGGCATACAATTGGTTGACCCATGAAAATAGGCGTATTCCTGGCGTCCGTCCCGGACGATCTCAATAGAAGGTCAATATGGCATTGAATCGAAAAATCTGGACATGTTTTGTGCTCGCGGGCCTGCTTCCGGCGGCCCTGCTGGCACAAGCCGACCGCATCGCAGGCAAAGTGGACGCTAGCCGCAGCGTGAAGTTGACTGGAAACCTCAACCCGCAAGCCAAGCCGGCCTCCGACGTCGGTGTCTTGGACCCGGCCACCAGGCTGAATTACGTCCGTCTGATGCTGAAGCCTTCGGCGGCGCAACAAGCCGCGCTCGATCAGTTGCTAAGCGATCAGCAGAAGCCGGGTTCCCCGGACTTCCGGAAATGGCTGACGCCCGAACAATTTGCCGATCGGTTCGGTGCCAGTAAAGCGGACATCGCCCGGATCAGCGAGTGGATGCAATCGCAGGGCTTCGACATCATCACGGTGGGGCGCGCGCGCCGTTTTATCGCGTTCAATGCCACGGCGGGGCAGATTCAGAACGCGCTCAAAACCGAGATTCATCAGTATCGGATCAACGGCGAACTGCACTTTGCGAATGCCGCCGAACCTTCCGTGCCGCAAGCGATTCAACCACTGGTGCTGGGTTTTATGGGCCTGGATGATTTCCAGCCCAAGGCCCAATCTAAAATCCCGAGTGGCAAAGCTCTGGATCCACACCTGGCTTACAGCGGACAAAACGTCGTGGGTCCTGGCGATCTTGGAATTATTTACGATTTGATTCCGGTGTGGAAAGCGGGCTATACGGGTTCGGGAGGCGACATCGCCGTGATTGGGCGAAGCAATGTGCAGCTATCCGATATCAACGCTTTTCGATCCGCCGTCGGCTTGCCCGCGAACCCGCCCCAGCTTGTCCTGGTTCCGGGCTCTACCGACCCAGGACTGGTTTCCGGCGATCAGGGCGAATCGGATCTGGATCTCGAATATAGCGGCGCAATTGCAATTGATGCGCAGATCCTGTTTGTATACGCCAGCCAGTTGGGGGCGTCGCTGAACTACGCAATCGACCAGGCGTTGGCGCCCGTGATCAGCTATAGCTACGCGGGATGCGAGTTGAACGGGTCCAGTGCCGACGCGATGGCCCTGCAAGTTTTAGCTCAGCAAGCGAACGCGGAAGGCATCACATGGGTGGCATCGGCGGGCGATCAGGGCGCGGGGGCCTGCGATGGCGGTGCGCAGTTGGCCATCCATGGGGATGCCGTCAATCTGCCGGCGTCTATTCCGGAAGTCACCGGAGTGGGTGGAACCATGTTCGCGGAAAATGGCCGAACCTACTGGAGCCCCACCAACGACGACTTCGCCTCGGCTCTGTCGTATATACCGGAGACGGTGTGGAACGAGAGCGCCATTACGGGGCATCTGTCGGCCGGTGGCGGCGGCTTCAGCGCTTTCTTCACGCGCCCCGCTTGGCAGGTTGGTCCCGGCATTCCATCGGGAACCGCGCGCGGCGTGCCTGACGTATCGCTGGCCTCCGGCGTCCAGCACGATCCCTACCTGGTGGTGGAAAACGGCGGTCAACCCGAGTTGGTGGGCGGCACTTCGGCGGCCGCGCCTGTGTTCGCGGGAATAGTTCTTTTGCTGAATCAATATTTGGGAACCTACGGATTGGGCAACATCAATCCAAACTTGTATTTCATGGCACAGACTCCCAACAGCGTATTTCACGACATCACCACCGGCGGGAACACCGTGCCCTGCGCGCCCAGCACGCCCAATTGCGGAGCTTCTTTCCAGATTGGATACAACGCCGGACCGGGTTGGGATGCGGCCAGCGGACTGGGCTCCGTGGATGTCGCCGAGATGTTGATCCACTGGAACACCGGCGCGGGCGTGCCCCAAATCCGCTATGTGCTGAACGCGGCCAGCCTGGCGAATACAGGCCTTTCGCCGGGGCTGATTTTTACGATATTCGGTGCGGCATTGGGCCCGCCCATCGGCCAGGGGCTGGCACTGGATGAGAACGGAGACGTCGCCAGCAATCTGGCAGGCGTCTCGGTCTTAGTCAACGGCACACCCGCGCCTTTGCTCTATTTGGGCGCCAATCAGATCAATGCCGTTGCGCCGTACGAACTGGCCAGCAGCATCGGCCAGAGCGTGGTGGTGCAGATCGACGACAACGGCGTCAAGAGCAGCTCGTTCAACGCCACGGTGGTGGCTGCGGCGCCTGCAATTTTCTCGCTGGGCAATGGCCAGGGCGCCATTCTGAATCAGGACGGTAGCGTGAACGGGCCCAACAATCCCGCCGCGCGTGGAACGTATATTCAGATTTTCGGCACGGGCGAAGGCCAGACCAATCCCGCCGGCGTGGACGGACAAATCGCCAATGAATCCGTTGCGAATCTGCCCCGCCCGGTGGCGCCGTTTTCGCTGACCATCGGAGGCGTTTCCGCCACGTACAGCTACGCGGGAACCGCTCCACAATCGTTCGCTGGTCTTTTCCAGGTGGATGCGTTGATTCCCGCCAGCGTGAAGACGGGCAATCAGCCGGTGATTCTCAAGGTTGGGAACGCCAGCAGCGCGCCTTTGAATGTGGCGGTGAAGTAATTCATTTTTCGTTTCCAAAACGAATCACTTCTTCGCTGGGGCGCGCCGCCGCAGCTCATCGGAGAAGTTCAGCAGGAACGTGAGTTGCGTTGGAGCGCTTTGCTCAGGTCCCTCAGCCTGCTCCACCACAAAGCGCTTGCCGTCCGGAGCGAGATCGAAGTAATCGCCCAGATCTTTCTTGCTGACCCACACCCGTGGCTTGCCCGCCACAAAAGCGCCTGCGTTCGCGGTGTAACTGACTACCATCATGCCCTCGCCGTTGCGGTAAAACAGTTCGTGCTCCTTCTTGGACCACACCGGCTTGGCCCCGCTTGCCGTGGAGACTTGCGATTTTCCTCCCGGTCCAGGGAAAGGCCGCACATAAACCTCGGAGCGCCCCGATTCGTCCGAGGAGTAGGCCAGCCAATGGCCGTCCGGCGAGATTGTGGGCGTCATCTCGTTAAACGGTGTCACCAGGAATGGCTCGGGCTTTCCAACCTTCGGATGATCGCTCTCCGGGTCCTCCAGGGACAGCGTCCATAAGTCGGTATTGGTGTGCGGATCCAGCTCCACAAAGGCCAGCCGCTTGCCATCGGGCGAAAAGGAGAAAGCAAACTGTGAGTTCTTCCCTTCGGTTAGCCGCACTGCCTCCCCAGCGCCATCCGCCCGCATCCAGAACAAATTGTCCGAATCACCATTCCTGGTCGAGCTAAAGGCAATGTGCTTTCCGTCCGGGCTCCAAATTGGAATACCGTCGGAACCGGAGAAAGTGAGACGGGTCATGGTATCCCGCTCCCAGTCGTAAATCCATACATCGTCATTGCCGCGTTCCGTCAAGCTCAACGCCAGCCGCTCGCCATCGGGCGAGAAATGAATGCTAGGCTCATACTCCGCCGCCGTGGGGCGGAGGGGGCGAGTCTGCCCGGCGCCGTCCAGCCAGTTCAGCGTGGTTTTGCCGGCGGTCCTCCCCCGCACATAAACCAGTGTCCCGTTCCGCGCGACATCCATCTGTGCCAGACCATTGCCCGCATTGCTCGATATTTCTTCGATCACAGGCACCGGGGGCCCCGTTAAAGCCAGCCGTTTTGCATCCATTGGCGCCGCATACAATGTCCCGCGATGCATGTAAAGGAGATGCCCGCTTGGAAGGAAGCGTCCATAATATCCCCCACTCACCAGGGTCTTCCTCTCGCCAGTGCGCAGCGACAGCGTCTCGATGGCAGCTTGTTCGAACGTCCCGGCGGTGGGGCCGAAAGCCGTGTACAAAACCACCTGCGCTCCCGGTAAGATTTGTGGCCAGGTGCGCAAAACGGAGTTGTGCAGCTGTGCCCGCTCCTTTACGGGCTGCACTGAGCCGCCGCTCGAGGCTATTTGCCAGAGGCTAGTGTTGCTTCCAGCGGAGTTCCGCAGCGCCACCACGATGTTGCCGTCGTCGCCCCAACTGCCGCCAAAACCGAACAATGCATCGCACAGCACCGCCGCCCCGCCGCCTGCGATGGAAATCGTTTTCAGCTGCTTTCCCGCGAAGAATCCCAAGGCCTGGCCGTCCGGCGAGAAAAACGGACTATAAGCGCCCTCGGTCCCTTCCAGCACGGTAGCCTGCTCCCGATCAAGCGGGCGTGTGTACAAACGGAATATGCCGTCCGTTCCGTGGCCCGTGTAAACGATGCGAGTTCCATCCGGCGACAGGATCGCAGCCGGGCCTGGAGTCAACATAGGCGGCGTGATTGCAAGCTCCGGCAGTTCCATCGTCAGCCTGATCAAGGGCTGGCTCACCGGCCGGGCGGCACGCCACGCCAGAAGCAGCGCGATCGAGGCAATGGCCGCCATGGTCGCCGCTAAAACCCACGGCAGCATTCGCCTCCGAACCGGCGCCGGCGGCGTTTCATCCAGCCATGGCTGAATATCGCCGATGTCGCGCAGACGGAGCTTGGGGTCTTTTTGAAGGCACAACCGCAGAAGCTTCTGCGTCCTGGCCGGCACGCGCGAAAGATCCGGTTCCGTTTTCATCACCGACGCCAGGGTGTCGCTGACTCTGTCTCCGGCAAAGGCGCGCCGGCCCGTCAACATTTCGAAAAGCACACACCCGAAGGCCCAGATATCGGCCCGTTTGTCGACATGAGCGCCGCGCGCCTGCTCCGGACTCATGTACGCCGCCGTGCCCAGCACAATTCCCGCGCGCGTAAGCTGCTCGAGCGTTACCGTGGGTGCCTGTTGGCCGGTTCCCGCCGGCGAGGAGGCCTCGGCCATCTTGGCCAACCCGAAATCGAGCACCTTTACGTTGCCGTCCGGCGTGACCTTAATGTTGCCCGGCTTCAGATCGCGATGCACCACGCCCTTTTCGTGCGCCGCCTCCAGTGCATCGGCGATCTGCCTGGCTATGGCCAGCGATTCATCTAACGGAATCGGTCCGCGCGCGATACGCTCGGCCAGCGTGGGGCCCTCTACCAATTCCATTACCAGGTAGTCCGCCCCTACATC
>DATHNM010000551.1:0-8308 GCA_035486095.1 Bryobacteraceae bacterium | reverse complement strand
ACCCTGGCCCTGGGCATTGGCGCCACCACTGTCATGTTCACCGTCGTCAACGGCGTGCTGCTCAGGCCGCTGCCCTATCCGGAGCCCGGCCGGCTGATCCGGCTGCAGGAGAAAACGGAGCAGCCAACTCAGTTCGGCGATCTATGGGCCTTCGCCTATCCCAACTTTGTGGACACGCAAAGGGAAAGCCACTCGTTGGATATGGCCGCGTGGCGTTTCGGCGGAGGCACAATCAGCCAGCCCGGAGAAGCGCGCTACGCCGATTCACGTGAGATATCTTCCAATTTGTTTGCGGTCCTCGGCGTGGCGCCGGTCCTGGGCCGCGCTTTTGTGCCGGAGGAAGACCGGCCGGGCGCCGCGCCTGTTACGGTCATCAGTTTCGGTCTGTGGCAGAGCCGTTTCGCTGGGAACCCTCGTGCCGTCGGCATGCCCCTGGTGTTCGATGGAAAATCCTACACCATCGCCGGCATCCTTCCGCAGAACTTTCGCCTGGGCGACGACGACGTGGATCTTTTTACACCGCTCGGCCAGAACACGCAGCCGTTCATGCAGAATCGCGAAGCGCATCCTTCCATTCAGGTTTGGGCCCGCCTTCGTGCCGGCGCCACACTCGCCGGCGCGCGGGCCGAGTTAACTGTCGCCGGCCGCCAGCTGGCGGAGCAATATCCAAAATCCAACGCCGGTCGCAGCTTTATTGCCCAGCCGCTTCGTCCTGATGTTGGCGATGCCGGGTCCACTATATGGCTGTTGCTGGGCGCCGTCAGTCTGGTGCTCTTGATTGCTTGCGTCAACATCGCCAGCCTGCTGCTGGCGCGCGGCGTTTCGCGTGAGCGGGAGCTTGCCATGCGCGTGGCGCTGGGCGCGGGCCGCGGCCGCCTGATGTGCCAATGTCTAACAGAGAGCGCGGTGCTGGGTCTTTTAGGAGGCGCGCTGGGAATTTTCGTCGCGGCCTCTGGATTCCGCCCGTTTTTGACGTTGTGGCCAGGCAGCTTGCCGCGTGCCGCGGAAGTCCGGCTGGATTGGCATGTCCTGCTCTTCGGGCTGGCTGCATCGCTCGTGAGCGGGCTTTTGTTCGGGCTTGCGCCCGCCTTGCGCGCACCCGCGCATAACGTGGAACAGGTGCTGCGCGCCGGAGCGCGAACCGTGCTGGGAAGTTCGCGCCGTCTGCATAGCGTCTTTGTGATGTTGGAAATCGCGCTGGCAGTTGTGCTGCTGGTGGCTGCCGGAATACTGGGCCGAACGGTGCTGCGGTTGTCGGTGCTCGATCCCGGCGTCAATGTCCACAACGTGCTGGTCACGCGGATGGCGCTCTCACCGGCGGTGCTCGATAGTCCCGAGCGAACCCGCGCTGCGTGGCAAGATGTCTTGCAGCGCGCTCGTCACGTGCCTGGCGTTCAGTCCGCGGCGTTGGTCGATACTGTACCGATGCGCCAGGGCCTGAACGAGCTCGGCTACTGGACCTCTCCTGAAATGCCGCCGCCAAACGAGCGGCCCATCGCGCTAGCCACCAGCGTGACGCCGGATTATCTGAGCGTCGTGGGCCTCCCGCTGCGCCAGGGACGATTCTTCAACGATCAGGACCGCAGGGGAAGTCAACCCGTGGTCGTGATCGATGAAGTGCTGGCGCAAAAAGCCTTCGCCGGACAAACCGCGGTCGGCAAGCGCCTCTGGATTCCATCCATGGACGCTACCCCTTTTGAAGTTGTGGGTGTCGTAGGACACGTGCGCCACTTCGGCCTGGCCGCCGACGATCAAGCCGCGGTGCGCGCACAGTTCTATTATCCCTTTGCTCAAGTGCCTGACCCGTTCGTGCGCCGCTGGTCGGAACTCATGTCGCTGGCTGTCCGGACCAGCGCGCCGCCGCTAAGTCTGGTTGAACCCTTGCGGCACCAACTGCGCGGAGCAAGCAACGATCAGACACTCTATGAAGTTCGCACTCTGGAACAACTCGCCAGCGGGTCGCTGGCCCGGCAGCGTTTTCTGATGATGCTGTTCGGAATATTCGCCGGGCTTGCCCTGCTGCTGGCGTGCATCGGGGTGTATGGCGTCCTGGCTTATGTCATGCGCCAGCGCGTTCCCGAAATTGGTCTGCGTATGGCGTTAGGGGCCAACGCCGGGGACGTTATGGGTCTCGTATTTCGGCAGAGTCTCGCAATGATTCTAGGAGGCGTCGGGCTGGGCCTGGCAAGTGCTTTCGCGGCGGCCCGCTTGCTGGAGCGGCTGGTTGCGGGCGTTCGATCCACCGAACCCTTGACCTTCGCAACCATGATCTCCGTGCTGATTGCATCCGCCCTGTTTGCTAGTTTTCTCCCGGCATGGCGAGCCAGCCGCGTGATCCGGTCAAGGCGCTGCGCCAGGAATAAACCGCCCGGACGCCTAATTCGGGTCTCGCTGGCGGGTGTTGGCCACGGCCTTCACCACCCCTAGGCCCACCAGGACCACGACACCAACCCCGATCCACTGCGGCGGCATATGCGCGAGATGCGCGCCCCAAGCCAAACCGGCAATCAGGACGATGAAGCCAACTATGTACAGTGCGAACGACATGTAACCTCCTTTAACGCAAGCGAACCACCTCAGCCGCAGGTTGCAAGTTGCATGCCAGCCGTAACGCAATGGATTGATTGCTTCGGTTGGCGCGCCGCGTGGAAATAGTTACTCGTAGCGCAGTGCCTGGATGGGATCCAGCCGGCTGGCGCGCAGCGCCGGCAGCCAAATCGCCAGCAGCGCCACACAGGTTAGCGCGATCGGAATGGAGGTAAACGCCATGGGGTCGCGAACATTCACGCCGAACAAAAATGCCGCCAGGAAACGCGTAAGTCCAAAAGCGGAGCCGATGCCGATGGCAACTCCGATCAGCACCAGCCGCATACCTTGCAGCACCACCATATTCCGCACCGCGCCCGTCTCGGCCCCCAGCGCCAGGCGTATTCCAATCTCCTGCGTGCGCTGCTCTACTGAATAAGCCATCAGCCCGTAGATCCCAATCGCAGCCAGCAGCAGCGCGGAGCTTCCGAACACCGTCATCAGCAGCATATTGAAGCGCTGGCGTGAAACCGAGAGCGTCACCACTTCGTCCATTGTGCGCACGTCGGAAACCGGCAGTCCGCTCACCTGGCGCAGCTGCTCCTGGATTGCGCTGCTCAATGAAGCGGGCCGCACTTTGGTGCGTATCACCCAGGCCATCGGCGTCAGCCTGACGTTCAACGCGTTCAGCTCGTCGGTAACCTGAGCCTGCGGGACGAACATCTTCGGATCGGGATCGCGGTTGAGCGCACCATCGCGGGAATCGGCTACCACGCCGATGATCTGGCGCGGCTGTTCGGCTGCCAGCTCATGCATGGTGCCCCCGCCGATCATGATCTGATCTCGCAGTGGATCGCCGGTCTTCCAGTATTGCTTCGCCATTGCCTGGTTGATGATCACCACCGCACGGGACGCCTTGTCATCCGTCTCGGCAAAAGTCCGGCCGCGCTTCACCGGGATTTTAAACACCTCAAAGTATCCGGGTGAAACGGTCACCCATCCAGCCCCTCCCGTAAACGGAAGATTGTTGGCCGGCGGCCGCCCCAGAATATTGAAAGGCAGCCCATATCCACCTTCCAATGGAATGCAGCAGGTGGCGCTGGCGATGTCTACTCCAGGCAGTGTGCGCAGCCGCGTTACGCCGTCACGAACCAGACGATCCACGCTATCGGCCTTCACAAAGTGTGGGCCGCTGAGTGACATTCGCATGGTCAAGATGTTACTCGCATCGAACCCTGGTTCCACCGTACCGAGCGCCAGGGAAGTGCGGATCAACAATGCGGATCCCACCAGTAAGACCAGAGCGAGCGCCACTTCCGCGATCACCAGCACAGACCGGGTTTTGTTCTGCCGAAAGCCGGTTCCCGAACGTGACCCGGTTTCCTTGAGCGTGGCGCTCAGATCGGTTCGTGAACTTTGCAGTGCCGGAATCAGGCCGAACAGGATTCCAGTTCCTATTGAAATAAGAAGCGTAAACCCGAGCACTCGCCAGTCCGCGCCAACCAGCGTCCCTTTTTCACCCAGGCGCGGAAGCCCCGCCGTATTCACCGCCAGCAGAGCGCGAATTCCAATGAGCCCCAGCCCTAGGCCGGCAATGCCGCCCACCAGCGATAGCAGCACGCTTTCAGTGAGCAATTGCCGGACAATCCGTCCACGCCCCGCGCCAATCGCGGCACGGATCGCAATTTCCCGCCGGCGCGCGGTGGCTCGCACCAGCAGCAGATTCGCGACATTTGCGCACGCGATCAGCAGGACCAGCCCCACTGCAGCCGCCAGAACCAGCAGAATGGGCCGCGCATCGCTCACGAACGCTTCCTGGAACGGCGTGGCGGAGAATCCGTTCCCCGGGCCCAGCGCGCGCGGGAATTTGCGCTCGAAGTCCTGCGCGGACAGCTTCAGTTTGGCTTGCGCCTGCGCCAGGCTCACGCCCGGCTTCAATCTGCCGGCGGCCACGAAGTAATGTCCCTGATCGGTGGTTTTGGGATCGAGTTGAAACGGCACCCAGACTTCGCGCACCGGTCCAAACTGGCTGGTGTCGAAGCCGGCGCCAATGATGCCGATGATCACGTATGAATCGCCGCTCAACGATATGCTTTTTCCCACTACGTTCGGATCGGCGGCGAAGCGCCGTTTCCACAGCCCCTCGCCGATTAACGCGACGTGCGGCCCTTGCGGCGCGTCTTCCTCGGCAGTGAACGTGCGCCCGCGGATCACCGGAGCCCCAAACAGCCGGAAATAGTTCGCGCTCACCTGGCCGGACTGGAGCTGTTCAGGAAACGCGCCGCCGGTGAGGTTGACCACGCCCGTGCGAAATGCCGCCACGTCCCCGGTTACGCTGGTCTGTTCACGATAGTGCTGAAATTTGGCCGGCGAACACATCGCCGACGGGCCCTCAGACGACGTGTTCTGGAAAACCACCAGGCGGTCCGGATCGGGGAAGGGAACGGGCTTCAGCAGAACTGCGTTGACCACCGAGAAGACCGCCGTATTGGCGCCAATTCCCAGCGCCAACGTCGCCAGCGCCGTGAGAGTAAATCCAGGGCTTTTCAGATAGCTGCGCAGCGAATGTTTCAGGTCGTTCAGAAGAGTATCCACGTTGGCCGGTGCTCCTTAGTATCAGGTTTTGACGCGTTCTCGTCCCCTATTCTAAGCCGCGTCGCTGCGCAGGGTTCCCGGCGGCCGCCACTCCCTGGCCGCCCAGGCTGATATCATCGTTTTCGAATCGAAAGTTCGTTGGCTCTTACACCGCACGGATCGCGGAAAGGGCGGAGAATAGAGATATGGCGAAATCAAAGAAGACTTCTGTTGGCCGGCGCGGTTTCCTGAAGAATGCAGCGGCTGGAGCGGCCGCGGGCGCTGCGGCGCTGGTAACCACAACCCCGTTGTTGGAAGCCCAAACGCGGGGCGCTGGAAGAGGTGCGACGCCTGCGGGCAGCGTACCGGCTCCCACCGAAAAGCAGCTCGATCGCGAAGCCGGCAACATTCGGCCGCCGGTGGCGGCGCGCACCATCACGCGCCCCGGCTCCGATCTCATGGTCCAGACCGTTCGCGACCTTGGCATAGAATTCGCGGCTGCCAACCCTGGTTCGAGTTTCGAAGGCCTCCAGGAATCGTTTATCAACTACGGTAACCCGCCGAATGTGATGCCGGAGTGGATCACTGCTTTGCATGAGGAGTCGGCCGTGACCATGGCGCACGGGTACGCCAAGGCGGAAGGCAAGCCGATGCTGGCGCTGCTGCACGGCACCATCGGAATTCAGCATGCGGCCATGTCTATTTATCAGGCCTATTATGACCGCGTGCCGGTGTTAATGATCGCCGGCAACGATCCGGACTTTATTCCAGCCCATACCGCCCACGACATGGCGAGCATGGTCCGGAGTTATACAAAATGGGATGCCGAGCCCAAGACGCTGGACGAAGCGCTGGTAGCCATTCAGCGTGCCTACAACGAAGCCATTACCCCGCCGATGGCGCCCACGCTGGTGGTGATCAGCTCTGAGATTCAGAAGGTTGACTCGCCCAACACGAAGATTCCCGCTTATCAGGCGCCGCGCTTCCCGACCATCGATGCCACCAGCGCCAAGCAGATCGCGAAAGGTCTGGTAGAGGCGCAAAATCCGCGCATCGCGGTGGGGCGTTTACGCACCCCGGAAGGTGTGAAGCGCGCCGTGGAACTGGCCGAATTGGTTGGTGCGTGCACCAGCACCACCGCCACCGTGGGACCCATGAGTTTTCCGCAGCGCCATCCCCTGTGCGGGCCGGGCGCGGACAAAAGCTACGATTACACGCTGGGCCTGGAAGCGGGCGGAGCGCAGGTTTCGATTACCGGTCCCGGGCTAGCCACTATTGCTGCGCCGCGGGACACCACCAACATCGGTTTCGCCGGCATCCTCACGCCCGGGCGGGCATTCCAGGGTCCACCGGAAAAATCCGCCAGGCCCATGGAGGCCGATGCCGAAGCCAGCCTTCCATTGATTATCGAAGAAGTGAAGCGGCAATTGACGGCGGACCAGAAAGCGCGGATTCAGGAACGCGCAGCCAGGCACGCCACGGCCAATCACGATGCTCACGTCGCTGGAATCGAACAGGCCGTGCAGCGGGCCAAGGCCGGCTGGAACGGCGTTCCCATCAGCACCGCGCGTATCTACGCGGAACTCTGGCCGCTGATCATGCACGAAGACTGGTGCCTCGCCTCCCCCAGCAATTTTTCGGGCGGCCACAACGTACAACTTTGGGATCACAACAAGCCCTATAGCTATCTCGGCGGCCAGGGAGCCGGCGGCATGGGCTACGGTGCGCCGGCGTCGGTGGGTGCGGCGTTGTCCGCCAAGGCCCACAATCGATTCGTCGTCAACGTCCAGACCGACGGCGATCTCAACTATGCTCCGGGCGTTCTGTGGACGGCCGCGCATCACAAACTCCCCATGCTCACCGTGATGCACAACAATCGCGCGTGGCATCAGGAATACATGTTCGTGGAATACATGGCTGGGGTTCGCGGACGCGGCGCGGATCGGGCTGAGATCGGCAGTGTGCTGCGCGACCCCTTTATCGATTACGCCAAGATGGCGGCCACCTACGGCATGGCAGGCGAGGGACCCATCACGGACCCCTCAAAATTACAGGCTGCACTGAAGCGCGGCGTGGCCTCCGTGAAGCGCGGTGAGCCTTATATGATCGACGTGATCACGCAGCCGCGTTAAGGATATCGGCATGAAGAAAAATTCGATCAAGATGTGCTGGGCGGGTTTGTGCCTCGCCTTTCTGGCGCCTTTCACCGCACTGAACGCTCAGCCTGCCGGGCGCGGAGCTGCTGCACCGGTGACCAACGTTCCGGCGCCCACCAGTCCGGTAACGGGAAATGCGGCCAATGGGAAAGCGCTGTTTTATACCTACGGCTGTTACGCTTGCCATGGCTACAACGGCGAAACCGGTGCCCGTCCCTTTGTGGGACGCTGGGGCAACCTTTCCACCGAGCAGGTTTTTATTCGATTCCTCAGAGGCCGCGCCAACGTCACTCCGGTGGTTCCATCCGCGTCCATGCCGAATTTCGGCGAAGCATCTTTGCCCGATAAACAAGCCAAGGACATTTACGCCTACATCCGGACGTTCAAAAGCACCGCCCCCGATTTGAAAGATATTCCGACACTGAACGCTATTGTCGAATCGGCGAAGCAAGGCCAGAAATAGTTTGCCGCCGGGCGATCGCCGATGATTTTGAAACAGTACTACTTGGGCTGTCTCGCCCACGCATCTTATTTGCTGGGCGACGAGGCCAGTTCCACCGCCATCATCGTCGATCCGCAGCGCGATATACAGCAGTACCTGGCTGACGCGGAAAACTTTGGGCTGCAGATCCGCCACGTCTTTCTCACCCATTTCCACGCCGATTTTGTCGCCGGCCATCTGGAACTCCGCGATCGTTGCGGCGCAACCATTCGTCTCGGCTCTCGCGCCCAGGCGGAATACTCCTTCGCGCCGATGCAGGACGGCGACACGCTCGATTTCCCGGGACTGCAACTGAAGGTGCTCGAAACTCCCGGCCACACCATCGAGTCGATCTCGATCCTAGTGTTCGATCTTCAGAAGGATACGGCAAACCCCCATGCCGTTCTCACCGGCGATACACTGTTCATCGGCGATGTTGGGCGCCCCGATCTGCGCGCATCGCTGGGGTGGAGCGCCAATGACCTGGGCGCGCACCTTTACGAATCCCTGCATAACAAACTGCTGCCGCTGCCCGACGAGACACTGGTTTATCCAGCCCATGGCGCCGGAT
>DATHNM010000550.1:0-2462 GCA_035486095.1 Bryobacteraceae bacterium | reverse complement strand
GGATTCGCCGCTACGTTGTTCGGTGTCTCGTGTCTCGTTTTGTTGGTCGCCTGCGTGAACCTGGCCAGCATGTTGCTCGCCCGCGCCGGCGACAAACGCAAGGAAACCGCCATCCGGCTGGCTTTGGGCGCCGGACGCGGCGTGTTGATCCGGCAACTGCTGACGGAGAATCTCATGGTGTCGCTCGCGGGAGGCGCTGCCGGCACACTGTTGGCTGTCTGGATCACGAACGCGCTAACGGCCTGGCATCCTCCCGGGGATATGCCGGCGATGGTTAACGTCCCTGTGGACTTTCGCGTGTTTCTATTCGCTTTGGTTGTCTCCACCGTAACTGCGCTGTTGTTTGGTCTGCTACCGGCTTTACAGGCGACTAAAACGGACCTGGTCCCGGCATTGAAGAATGAAGCCGCCGCGGCGCGATTCCGATATTGGCATTTGCGCGACTACATGGTGGCAGCGCAAGTGGCGATGTCGGTGCTGTTGCTTTTTTGTTCAGTGCTGGTGATCAAGAGTTTGCAAAGGTCGCTCGATGCGCCGATCGGCTTCGAACCTCGTGGTCTCGCCACCGTCTCCTTCGATCTCGAGATGCAGGGCTACGACGAGCCGCGCGGCCGTGACTTCCAGCGGCGCATCCTGGATAAGGTCCGCCAACTGCCGGGAGTGGAGTTGGCCGCGTTGGTGGATCGTCTTCCGTTAACTATGAGTGTCCAAGCAGGCCCAGTCTACATCGACGGCAAGCCGTTGCCCAAGCGTCCAGCCGACGCGCCGAGCGCTTTCGGCTTTTCCGTCACTCCCGATTATTTCCACACTATGCGAACGCGCTTGATTTCGGGCCGCGACTTCGACGACAGAGACAAAGATGGCGGCAAGCTCGTGGCCATTGTGAGCAGCTCATTTGCGTCAGAGTTGCTGGATGGGGCAAATCCGTTGGGACGCCGCTTCGCCACCAGCGCATCCGGGAAACCGATCGAGATTGTGGGCGTCGTGGAGACCGGGAAATACTACAGCCTTACCGATCATTCGCCCAAGGGCTTTTGGACGCCGTTGGATGTCTCATACGGACCGAAGGCTTCTCTAGTGGCCCGCACAAGGATGATTCCTCCCGAGTCTCTGTTGCCGTCCATTCGCGCCGCGGTACGCGAAATCGACCCGTCCATCGCGCTGTTCTCCTCCGGCAACATGCAGGATCAACTATCCTTGACGCTCTTCCCGGCCCGCATCGCCGCCATTGCGCTGAGTGCTTTTGGGATGCTGGCACTGGTCCTCGCCGCCACGGGAATTTACGCTGTTATGGCCTACGCGGTCTCGCGCCGGACGCAGGAAATCGGCATTCGCATGGCGATCGGCGCGACGCAGGCGCAGGTGCTCTCCTCCGTTGCCCGCGGCGCTTCCATTTTGGTCGGGACGGGACTGCTGCTCGGCCTGGGTATGGCGTTTCTCGCCGGAGGGTTGCTCGAGCGAATTCTTTATGCCGTGAAGCCCAGCGATCCCGCGACCTTTGCGATTGTATTCGGCATCATGCTGGCGATCGGCGCGGCCGCTACGTTTGTGCCTGCCAGGCGGGCGGCGCGCATTGATCCGATGCAGGCGCTGCGGCTGGAATAGTCCATCGGATCAAAGGCGCCGGTCGCTCAGAAGCTGTGAAAAAATCGGCAACGCCACCGACCCCCTTGACGCTCGCGGTTCGGTAACACACTCTGAACTGAGACTTTCTTTCCGAGCCGCGAGCATAAGGGAGTCGGTGTTTCTACCGAAACGCCCAGTTCAGCGCGTGGATCGACGTCACCAGTTGCACTCCCAATACATTGTTGTGCGTTCCACCCTGATGCTGGACGTCTAGCCACTCGTAGCCGATCTTCAAGAGCTGGTGCCGGTTCAGCCAGCATCCGGCGGCGAATTCGTAAGATGCCATCTTCGGCGCCCACTGATCCGCCCAAATCCCTTGGTTATCCGATACACGGCCGGTCTTCATCCACCCCACGCGTCCAGCCAGATAAAACCGCGGCGTCAGAACGCTTCGGACCTCGCCGTACCCGGCAGTAACGGATGGTGATTGAACGAAATTCGGCAAATCGAACCAGAATTTCTGCCATTCCCCGCTGACACTCCAGTGTGCGCGCGCCCATTGAACATCGGCGCCGACCGCACTCGCCGGGAAATTACGCACCGTGGTTCCAGCCGGTAGCAGAGTGGCAAGTGTCGGATTCAAATATGGCCCGCGAAATCCAGAAAGGCCCACTCTAAATCCCTGAATGATGGTGTAACCGCCGCCTGCCGTCCACTGCGCGTACTGATTCGCGTATCCAACCGCCTGCGGACTCGCCGGAGACCCGCTGGTCACTTGCAACCGGCCGTCGAATCCGAAACCTGAGAGATCAGCTTCAATCCCCGGCAATCCATAAAGAGTGACCGGCGTGAGACCGTTCTGCTGTCCAGGCGCTCCGCCGCAATGAAACCAAATG
>DATHNM010000549.1:0-4909 GCA_035486095.1 Bryobacteraceae bacterium | reverse complement strand
CGGGCTGCAACTCAGTTCCATCTGGAATTCCTTCCACAGAGACCGGAATATGCAGCACCACTTTCGGCTTTAACTGGGCCGGCCAAAATGTTTCCACGGGCGTGTGGCTGAGGCCGACCTGCAGCGACGTTCCAAGCGTGTTCTGTTTGGACAAATGGGATTGCAAGGCGAATGCCAGCGTCCATGGAATAGTAGAAAGAAAGACGGTGCTGATTGTGACTCCGCCTGCTGCCAGCCAGCGGCTTAAGACTGTTCGGCGGCTTTGGTATTGGATCCAAAGGATGACAACCCCGGATGCCAGCAGCAGGATGAATGCGACGTATCCGGATATCCATCCCACGCCGCTTAGCGCTCCGCTGCCGGTGGCGGATGCCAATCCCCAGAGGAGGACCGCGAGGGCGAATAGGATCAGTTGAAACAGCTTGTTCGTGCTAAGCGTCGCGAAGGCGACGAAGGGGAGCACGAAAGCGAACAATAGCAGTTGCACCCACAGGAGCCCTGGGATGCTGGAGCCGAGCGGAAACCCGGCGATCAGAACGATGCAGATCTGCGCCAGCAGAATCGGCAGATTCACGAACGCGATGATGAATAGAAGCTTCGCCCCGAGCAGGCTTTTCCAGCGATAGGGGCGCGTAATCCAGAATTGGCGATCGCCAGGAATAGCCTCGGCCAGCACCACTCGTCCAACCAGAGACGCCGCCCCGATGAACCAAAATATCTGCGGCAGCCACGAGTCATTCAAGAACGCGTGCGAGCTCCGCAGGTGCGTCGCTGCAAAAGCCATGGCGAACAGCAGCACTAAACTGATCTCATAACTCAGGTGGCGAAGATCTTTCTTGAAAATATGCAGCGCCTGATGCATCTCTATGCTCCTTAAGCCGCCTTCGCCCGGTCGCGCGCCAGCGTGACAAAGATGGCGCGCAGAGGCATTGGACTTGCGGAAATATTACGGACGTCGCCAAACAGGCGGCGGATTTCGTCCGGTGTGCGCTCGGCGTCGAAGTGTGTTTCGACGAAGCGGACCAGCGCGGGAGCGGTTTCCGGGCGCAGCCAGTGCGTTGGCCAGGGACGGTCGAGAGGCAGGAGCGGAGGCGAATCCACGATCACCTCGATTTCACGGAAGCGCGCCGTAAGGGATGTCATTTCCTCTGAAAGTTGCAGTCGCCCACGGTCCAGATAGCCGATGTGGCTGGCGAAGCTTTCGATTTCCGCAAGATCGTGGGACGAAATCAGGATCGTGGTTTCGCCGGCGCTTTCGAGCAAACTATCGATCAAGTCTTCACGCATCAACGGGTCCAGCCCGCTGAACGGCTCGTCCATGATGAGCAGCTTGGGACGATAGGCAAGTGAGGATGCCAGCGCGGCCTTCATGCGCATGCCGCGCGAAAGGTGGCGCAGCTGGCGATCCAGCGGAAGGTCGAATTGGCGGATGAGTTCCGCCGCGCGAGCGTCGTCCCAGGTTGTGTAAAACGGTTTCAGATATGCGAGCAGATAGCCGACGGTCATCCATTCCGGCAGTTCCTGGTTCTCCGACACGTAGCCGATGTGTGCCAGAGTTTCCGGGCCGATGGTCTTCGAATCGACGCCCAGCACGCTGGCCTGGCCGGACGTAGCTCGCAGAATGTTCATGAGGATCTTGATGGTGGTGGTTTTGCCCGCGCCGTTGGGACCGGCCAAGCCGAACACGCTACCTTCGGGAACGGTGAGATTGAGGCCGTCGAGCACGCGCACGCTGCGAAAGCGTTTTACGAGTTCGATGGCAGAGATCATGTCGCTCATTCCTTCCTCCTCGCGCCGGTTAGCGGTGCCACGTCCAATCGGCCCCAATGCCTGGCAAGCGCCTCGGTAACTTCGTCGATATCCAGGCCCAGCCGCTTGGCTTCGACAACCAGTTGTTCCACTTCTTTTTTCAAGAGCGCGCCACGCTCGGCCGCGGTGGAGGCGGGCAGCTCAGCCACCACGGTGCCCAGGCCGGGGCGCACTTCGATGAGGCCCTCCGACACCAGCTGCGTCACCACTTTGTGCGCCGTATTGGGATTGATCTTGAGTGCTTTGCTAAGAGCACGAACGGACGGAAACGGATCGCCGGGGCGCATCTGGCCGGATATCATGGCCTTTTTCGCGGCATAAACCACCTGTTCGTAAAGCGAAACGCCGGGCTCAAAAGAGAGGCGGAACGGGATCACAGGTGTACTATAACAGATAATACACCGCTGTCAAGCCCTCGGCGCGCCCGCGGTTCGGCGCGGCTCTTAGCGTATGATCTGTGGAGGAGAAATACTTGAATAACGCCCAGCTGTTCCTCATCGGGATGATGCTGCCGCTCGCGGCCTTGGCGGCCGATAACTGCGCCGGTTCGCGCGATCTGCGCCTGGTGAACGGCAAGATCGTGACCATGGACGCGCGCAATTCCACCGTCTCGTCCGTGAATATCCAGAATGGGCGCTTCGATTTTTCCGGCGGAAAGCCCAGCCCGTGCACCAAGATCATCAACCTGCGTGGCCGAACCGCCGTGCCCGGCCTGATCGACAATCATAATCACATCGTGCTGCTGGGCCTTCGCCCCGGCTACGACACGCGCCTGGAAACCGCGGCTTCCATCAAGGACGTTCAGACCGCCATCTCGGAGCGCGCGAAATCGGTACCCGCCGGGAAATTCATCACGGCCATGGGAGGATGGAACCCGGCCCAGTTCGCCGAAAAGCGGCTGCCGACGCTGGCGGAGCTGGACGCCGCCGCGCCGGATCATCCGGTGCTGGTTTTCCTCTCGTTCACCGGGCCGGCAGCGACCAATAGCATGGGTAAAGCCTTTTTTTCGGGCAAGGGAGTTGAAGTCAGCGGGGAAGGGGCCATTGCCGCGAATGCGCCATCGCTTGCGGCATTAAACGCGCTCCGTTCCATCCAGACGTTTGAGGACCAAACGCGCGGCAGCATGGACGCCCTGGCGTATTCAGCCAGCGTCGGCGTCACCACCGATGTCGACATGGGCGCCTTCATGCCCCCCGGCGTACCCGGCTCGCAAGATGCGTTCGTGTTCGACGGCTTGGCCAGCGCCGATCCGTTCCGCATGTACAATGCGATGCTGGCGCTGCATCGGGAGAACAAGATGACCGCCCGGCTGCGCGTGTTTTTCCTCAGTATGGACACCGAGCCTGGTATTCCGCTGTTGAGCGAGCGCTTGCGTAACGCCTTCGATGGCCTGGGCGACGATATGCTGCGCATTTCCGGCATCGGCGAATTCGCGACGGTGTGGCCGCTTTTCGGGAAAGTGACGCCGCCGCCTAACTATGAAGCGGCGTTGCAATTGGTGGCTAAACAGGGCTGGCCCTTTCAGCAACACAGCCTTTCGCTGGCGGAAGACCAGCTCACAGCCGCGACTTTTGAAAAGGTAAACGCCGTAACGCCGATTGCAAATTTGCGATGGTCGGTAGCGCACGTGCCGCACATCGATCAGGAGACGGTGAATCGATTCAAAGCGCTGGGCGCCGGAATAGCAGTGCATCCTTTTGAATATCTCGCCGGGGCGGTGGGCGCGGGCCCGCCCATGCGGATGATTCTAGATAGTGGGATTCATGTGGGAGCCGGGTCCGATGCGGCACAGATTTCCACCATCGATCCGTGGCTGATGATTTACTACATGGTGACCGGCAAAAACGCAGCAGGCTTGTTGATCAATGCTGGGCAGACGCTCACGCGTATGGAAGCGCTACGACTTTACACTGCGAACAACGGGTGGTTTTTACGCGAAGAAGACCGGCTGGGGTCCATCGAGCCGGGCAAACTGGGCGACGTGGTGGTCTTGAGCGACGATTTTCTCGATCCTTCAAAAGTCCCCGACGACGCCATCAAACGCGTAAAATCCGTGCTGACAGTTGTTGGCGGCCAAGTGGTCTACGACAAACTTAACTGACTGCTTGGCTGGGACGGGGTGTGTGATATTTCCGCTGGTTGTGGCCGTCTGCCGACACGAATACCTAACCAGAACATGGCGCACAGGCCCCCTAATACAAAGATGACCGCCAAGTTCGGTAAGATCGGCACGTAAAGGAAAAAACCTCCCAGGCTGGCGATCAGCGCAAGTGAAAGAAGAATAAATAGGCAGCGTTCGATCATGCCGATGGCAGTGCAATCGAATGCCCACTTCCACAGCCGCCCTGCCGGTTTTGGCCATTCAGGTGCTCCTGTGAATGCGAAGGTGGAGGTGAGGCTTGAAGAACCTATTATTAATCGCGTCGGTGGCGGGGTTACTGGGAAGTATGGCTGCGGCCGGGCAGGAAAAAAGTGCCGCTCCAGCGATAGTGCCGGTTAGTTTCCCTGGTCAGCAAGTCGCGTATTCTCCGAGTGAAATGAAGATTCTTGGCACACTCGATAACGGTGAGACCAGCAAACCGGCGGAATACTCAAGTACGCCGAAGTACCGTGCGTTTGTGTTCGAAGGCAACGGACACGACCAGGTGGAAGTGACCGTGACGGGAACCGATCGTAAAGCGTATGTGGCACTGGCCGATGCCACGCTTAAGCCGATCGCGAGCGGATTGGGACACTTGTCGGTGACGTTGCCTTATCATGGCCCCGACACCGAAGCGTTCTATATCCTGGTGAAGAACCTCACCACTCAGCCGGCGCGCTTAGCGGTTCACTTAAAGAAGACCGCGGCTGCTGTGCAACCGGCTAGCGCGCCCGCCAACTAAGCGCTCACCGCGTGAGGCTCATCCTTAGGCGGAAACACCCGGTTGATCAATGCCGGGAAGCGAGGATCCTGGCGGAGGTTATCCAACCGCGGATCCACGGCCAATGCGAAGAGCAACGGCGACTTTTCGTGATACGCCCGCTCCAGCTCCTGAAAAGCCTGTTCGGAATCCCCCAGGGCGTCCAGCAGCACGGCCATGAAATAGGCATCTACATACTG
>DATHNM010000548.1:0-9835 GCA_035486095.1 Bryobacteraceae bacterium | reverse complement strand
AGGCGGCATTCTTTGAAAACTCGGTTAGCGGGCAGGATCAATTACGGCAGCGCGTAGCTTTCGCCCTCAGCCAAATCTGGGTAGTGTCATTCAGCGGGCTGCCGCTGGCGTACGCCTATCCACCCTATTGGCGGATTTTTCGCGATGGCGCTTTTGGAAACTATCGCGACTTGATTCGCGCCGTGACGTTGAGCCCCGCCATGGGCCGCTATCTGAACATGGCGAATAACAACAAGGCTAATCCGGCGAAAAATACTTCGGCCAATGAAAACTACGCGCGTGAGCTGATGCAGCTCTTCACGCTGGGGCTCACGCAATTGAATCCGGACGGGACGCCGGTGCTGGATCAAAGCCAAAACCCGATCCCCAATTACGATCAGACGGTGGTGACCAATATGGCCAAGGTTCTCACTGGCTGGACCTATCCGGCGACGCCTGGCGCAGTTTCAAGAAACAACAATCCGCAGTATTTCCTCGGCCAGATGCTTCCCGTGGAATCGGAACACGATACCAGCGCAAAAACCATCTTTGGCAACATCACGATTCCAGCCGGACAGACGGCGGACCAGGATCTGGATTCATTGCTGGATGCGCTGATGGCGCAGCCAACTATGGCGCCGTTTATCTCCAAACAGTTGATTCAGCACCTGGTCACCAGTAATCCCAGCCCGCAGTACATCGCGCGAGTATCGAGCGTTTTTTTGAACGATGGCAACGGAACCAGGGGAAATCTGCAGGCCGTGATCACGGCCATTCTTACGGACACTGAAGCGCGGGCTGGCGACGACCCAACGGCCACATCGAGCCCGGCGTTCGGCCATCTGCGCGAGCCGGCGCTCTTTTTGTCTAATCTTTTGCGCGGCCTGAATGCCACGCTGAGCGCGGATAGCACGCTGTATTACGACAGCGCGCAACTTGGGGAAGATGTTTTCGACGCGCCCAGCGTATTCAGCTATTTCTCGCCGCAGTATCGCATCCCGGGCGGACTGCTTGGGCCCGAGTTTCAAATCTTTTCGACGCAGACCGCTGCGGACCGGGCCGACATGGTGAATGCGATTCTGTATGGAGCTATCGACAAAGGCACCCGCGTCAACCTCACCCCGTTCCTGCAGCAAGCCGGCAATACTGCTTCGCTGCTCAGCGTCATCAGCGGGGTCTTTCTGCATGGCTGGATGTCGACGGCCCTGCAGCAGGCCGCCACGGAAGCCGTGAACGGGGCAGTCACTCCGCTGGCCAAAACGCAAGCCGCGCTCTATGTCGTTCTCACCTCAGACGAGTACCAGATCATTCATTAGGAGACACCGATGCTCTCACGACCCTGCGTTACCAGACGAGGTTTTATTCGAGCAGGCGCGGCCACGGTGGGTACTCTGGCCCTGCGTCCATTCGGGCTGCTTCCGGCGCTGGCGCAGAGCGGCGCGAATTATCGCGCGCTGGTCTGCGTCTTTTTATTCGGAGGGAACGATTCGAACAACACCGTGATTCCGATGGACGATGCCAGCTTTCCGGCATATACGTCCATCCGCGGCAGCCTGGCGCTATCGGCCAGCGAATTAACGCCCACCGTTTACAGCCTTTCGAATGCACCGTTCGCGTTCCATGGCAAGCTGGCGGAAGTAGCCAGCATGTTTTCGAGCAAAGAACTGGCTGTGGTGGCGAATACCGGTTCGCTGGTGCAGCCCCTCACGCGATCGCAATATCAAGGTTCTCAAGCGCCCATTCCGCTCAATCTGTTCTCGCATTCCGATCAGCAATTGCAATGGCAGACCTCCATTGCGCAAGGTAACAGCCCGACGGGATGGGCTGGGCGCGCGGCGGATTACCTCAATACACAAAAAGTGAACTCTTCGAACTTTCCCGCGTTCCTTTCGGTGGCGGGGAATTCGCTGGAGGGCCAAGGCGTTGCCACGCAGCCGGTGGCCATCGCGCCGGAGCAATCGCTGACGCTGAAAGAAACCGGGAATGCGGCGGCTTCGAAGTCCCATTTGAGCGCCCTGACTTCATTGCTCACCAGCGACAACGGCCTGTCACTGGTGCAGGCCGCCAATAACGTCATGGCGAATAGCATTGCCGATGCGGCCGCGTTGCAGGCGGCGCTGGGCAAGAACGCTGCTCTGAAAACGCAATTTCCAACCACCAGCCTGGGGGCGCAGTTGCAACAGGTGGCGCAGATTATTCAGGCGCAATCGTATCTGGGGATGAACCGACAGATTTTCTTTTGCTCGCTGGGCGGATTCGACACGCACGCCGGTGAGCTGGGGACGCACAACAATCTGTATCCGCAGTTGAGCCAGGCACTGGCGGCCTTCTACGCGGCGACCGAGGAATTGGGCGTGGCGCAAAACGTGACGACATTCACCGAGTCCGATTTCAGCCGTACGTTTCAGCCCACCACCAGCGATGGCAGCGATCACGCGTGGGGCAGCCATCATCTGGTGCTGGGCGGCGCGGTGCGGGGCGGTCAAATCTACGGCCAATTCCCCAGCTTTGAGCTATCCGGACCGGACGACGCCGATGTTCGCGGGCGCTGGATTCCAACCACGTCCATCGATCAGTATGGCGCGACGCTGTGTTCCTGGTTTGGCATTCCAGATAGCGCGCTGGCGGCGGTGTTTCCGAACCTTTCGAATTTCGGATCGCAAAAGCTGGGCTTCCTGGGATGACCCATCACTCCCTCACGATCGTGGTTCTGAGGCGGCGGTGTGGACTTGCGGGCCGACGCGGCATTTGATCCAGCAGCGCAGCACTTCGGCCACGCTCCAGGCTTGAGCGATGCATCCGCGCGGGGTGAAAGGCGGCTCGGCATCGAAGATTTCGCTAATAGAGCCGATGCAGGCGTCCCTTAAATGCGGCTTGAATCCATCCAGGAATTCACCCGCGCCCTCCAGATCGCCGGGATGAACCTTGAGCCAGGCATCGATGAACGGCCCGATCAGCCAAGCCCACACGGTTCCCTGGTGGTAGGCCGCGTCGCGCGCGCGAAGGTCGCCATCATACTTCGGCTTGTAGTCTTTGTGGTCCGGTGAAAGCGATCGCAAGCCAACCGGCGTGAGCAGTTTGGCGCGCGCTACGTCCAACACCGCGGCCCAGCGCGCTTCATCCAAAATGGGATGCTTCAGCGAGAATGCGAGCAGTTGATTTGGGCGGCAAGCGGCGTCGTCACCAGCGGGCCCGTCAATAACGTCGAAGAGATGCTTGCCGGGCTCATACCAAAAGCGCGCATTGAAGGATTCGCGTGCCTGCCGGGCGGCTTCTGCCACACGCGCGGCCTGCTGCAGCTCATTCTGTTCGGTTAGCCAGCCCTCCAGCAGCCTCAGCGCGTTGTACCACAGCGCATTGATTTCCACCGCTTTTCCGCGCCGCGGCGTCACCACCCAATCGTCCACTTTGGCATCCATCCAGGTGAGCGCGTAGCCATCGGCGCCTTGTGTTAGCAATCCATCGCGCGAGTCCACGCCGATACCGAACGCGGTTCCCCGCATGTGCCATTCGAAAATATCCAGCAGCTTGGGCAGAGCCATTTGCAGCACCGCGCGATCCTTGCTGGCCGTGGTGTAACGATCCAGCGCGTGGAAAAACCAAAGCGTCGCATCGGCGGTGTGATACAGGCCTTCGGTGCGCCGTTCGGGGAACAGGTTGGGGATCAGACCGTCGCGCACGTAGTGGGAAAAGGTCCGAAGAATCCACGCCGCCTCGGCATAGCGGCCGGTGGAAAGCGTCAGACCCTCCAGCGAGATCATGGTGTCCCGGCCCCAATCCGTGAACCAGTGATACCCCGCGATAACAGTGCGGACTTCATCGCCCACTGCGCGAGCGCGAGTGGCGTCATCGGCTCTGCCCGCAGGCGTAATCAGGAATTGATCGGCCGCCCAAACCAACTCGGCCGCGGTGGCGTGGTTCTCTACTAACTCGGAAGCGTCCTGGCTCAGCTTGCTGGCAGCGGCCGTGAGAATGCGGCGCTTTCGTTCCCGCTCCGATTGCACCGCCAGAGTGGGAGTAAGCGCTCGCATATCGTCCCAGGATTCGGAGGAAAGTATCAGAGTGGCGTCACAATCCTTGCGAAGTTCGGCATGGAAAAAGCCGGGGCTCCACAGATCGCCCTGAGCCGGATAGCCGCGCCGTTCCTCAATGCGGTATGTGACCTTTTCGATGCGCACGCGATCCACGGTCAGTGCGGCGTTTTGGCCATGGAATAAGAGCCGCATCGGCGGCAGATCCGTCCCAGCCGAAACTTCATAGCGATCCTGCCCCACTGTCAGGGTGTACGTGGATTCCAATTCGGCGCTTACCGGCGTTTCGTGCGGGCGAAAATGAATCGACGGCCGCAGCACCAACCGGACGTCGTCATCGCCCGAGAGCAAGGAATAATTGATGAATGCCGTGTTCTGGCCGTGCGGCAGCACCAGCCTCTTTTCAATCCGGATGGACCCCACCTGGTAGCACCAGACAGGCGTGCCGGATTCCAGGCGAAACTCGCTAATGTACTCCATGGCGTCGAGCTTAACCGGGTCTCCGGCTTGTTCTTCGCCGCTCAACTGTACGAATTGATTATCGGGAAGTTCCAATCGTTCGGCCAGTTCGTTCAGCATCATGACGCGGCCGAACGGCGCGGGCAGGGCTGCGATCAGATAGCCGTGATAGCGCCGCGTGATGACGCCGGACAGGGTGCCGGATGCATAGCCGCCCAGTCCGTTTGTCACCAGCCATTCGCAGTTCAGACCGGCTTCGGCGCGGCCATCTTTGCCTGGCCAGGGCATGCGGATTATCAGGTCACTCATACTTTGGATGGTTTCAACACAACGGCGGCGTGGCCGGGGATTTTCCAGTTCTGTTGCGTATCCAGCTCCGCAGTTCCAATGCCTCCATATCGGGGATCTTCGCTCGACCACTGGGTGGTCCAATCGGAATCAGCGGGCGGAGCGAGCAAGGGCTCTGGCGCCGGATCGAGATGCAGGTCGATTCCCAGATTCACCAGCAGCAACCGGTCGTCTCCCTGATCGCCGAAAAATCGGAGCAGGAAAGCCTCGGGCGAGAGCACCGCGCCGTCCACAGCCCGCCGCTGCTGTGAGCGAAATGCAGGCTCTTCGCGCCGAAGCTTCAGCAGATCGCAGTGCAGATGGTAGATTTCGGCATGAGTCTCGCGCTCCGATTGATCCAACTGACAGCGTTTGAAAGTGGCTGGATCGCCGGGGTCGGCGAAACATTGCTGCATCCCGGGAACGGCCAGGCTGGGGAATTGCTCCAGGAATTCGGCGCGGCCCTGGCGGATTTTGCGGTTGAGTTCGGGGTTGTGATCGGCGAAGAAAAGAAATGGACTGGATGCGCCGAATTCCTGACCTTGAAACAGCATCGGCGTGCCCGGCGCCAGCAGTAACAGCGCGGTCATGGCGCGAAGTTTGCCGGGCGCAGTCAGAACATGGCAGCGCTTGCCATACGCGGAGTTGGCTATCTGGTCGTGGTTTTGAATGAAGGTGACGAACGCGGCCGGATTGATATCCAGACCGGGCGTGCCGCGGCGTTTCCTCTGCCACTTGTAACGCTGGCCTTGATAAAGGTAACCGTATTTCACAGACGAAATGAATTCCTGGGGAGTCCCGCAATAATCCGTGTAGTAGGCTTCCTTGCGGCCTGTAAGAGCCACCATCGCGGTGTGATGGAAATCGTCGTTCCACAAGGCGTCCAACCCGTAGCCGCCTTGCTGGGCCGGCTTCACCAGTTTCACTTCCTGGGGTTCGTTTTCGGCGACGAAGATGATCTCGCGCGGCGCGGCATGTTTCCGGGCCTCCCGAGCCATGGCGCGCAGGATGTGATCTTCGGAGCTGTCGTGAATGTCCTGCGTGGCATCCAGCCGCAAGCCATCCAGATGAAATTCGTCGATCCAGTAGCAGGCATTCGCAATGCAGAATTCGCGAACCGGCCCGCAATCGTCGCCGTCAAAGTTGATGGCCTTGCCCCAGTCGGTAGTCTTCTCGCAGAAAAATTGCGGCGCGAACTTTCCGATGTAGTTGCCGTCCGGCCCCAGGTGATTGTAGACCACGTCCAGAATCACGCCCAGCCCAAGTGAATGCGCCCGATCCACGAAGCGGCGCAAGTCATCGGGCGATCCGTAGATGTGGGCGGGAGCGAACCACTGCACCCCGTCGTAGCCCCAGCCGAATTTTCCCGGGAATTCGGCCACCGGCATCAGTTCCAAAACAGTGACGCCGGTTTCAGCAAGGTGGGTCAGTTCGTTCTGGGCAGAGCACCAGGTCCCCTGCTTCGTGAACGTGCCGATGTGCATCTCATAAATCACTTGGTTGGGCAGGGCGGCGCCGCGCCAATTCTGATCGGTCCACGGGAATGCGGCAGCATCCACTACCTCCGACCATCCGTGCGGACCCTCCGGTTGGAATCGCGACGCCGGATCCGGACACGTTTCGCCGCCATCCAGTTTGTATTTGTAGCGCGCCCCGGCCCGGGCCCCTGGCGCCCAGCCTGAAAAATAACCCGAGTCATCCACTTGCAGCGGGACGCTGCCCGCGCCATCGAACACTACTTCCATCATTTTTATCGCGGGCGCCCACACTCGAAAGTGAACTCCCTCGCCGGTGACCTCTGCTCCCACCGGAAGGCGTCTGGCGTACATTTTCACTGGCGTTCCGCTGTCAACAATCGGGAAACGCTGGGTGGTTTGGGTTCACGGCAGACCACCAGCGAAAGCGGCACCAGATCGACGGCAGTGCCGGGATCTGAGAAGCGCGAGTCCACCTCAAGCGCCGGATCGCTGGTATCGATGACAATCTCCCATTTTTCCGCATCCGGCGGCTTGGGGACGAAGAATTGGATGGGCTCATGATGGCAGTTGAGCAGGATCAGAAACGTATCGTCCTTGATGGGCTCGCCGCTTTCGTCCACTTCGCCGATGGTCTCGCCGTTCAGCATCATGCCCAGGCAGCGCAC
This sequence comes from Bryobacteraceae bacterium, assembly GCA_035486095.1. GTDB lineage: Bacteria > Acidobacteriota > Terriglobia > Bryobacterales > Bryobacteraceae > Palsa-89. The sequence goes on along the minus strand of DATHNM010000548.1, from coordinate 2,896 downwards.
CCAACCTAGCCCCCATTCCTCATCCGACATTTCCTGGCCATCGGGGCGCAGCCAAACAATGTCTTTCTCTTCGGTGCCGCGAATCGCGCGCCCTTGATAAAATTTCTGGCGGTGCAGGCTGGGATGGTCGCGCCGCATCTGGATCAGCTTTTGCGTAAATTCCAGAAGTGCAACCTTGCAGCCATCCAGGCGCCAATCCACCCAGGTGTTCTCGTTGTCCTGGCAGTAGGCGTTGTTGTTTCCGTTCTGCGTGCGGCTGATTTCGTCGCCGCCCAGAATCATTGGGACGCCTTGCGATAAGAGTAGCGTCGCGATGAAGTTCCGTTTCTGCCGCTCGCGGCGCTGGATAATTTCAGGATCGTCGGTGGGGCCTTCGGCGCCCATGTTCCAGGAGTAATTGTCGTTGGTGCCGTCTTTGTTGTCTTCCCCATTGGCTTCGTTGTGCTTGTCGTTGTAGCTGACCAGGTCGTGCAGCGTGAAACCATCATGCGCCGTCACGAAATTGATACTGGCGGAGGGGCGGCGGCCATCGCGATCGTACAAATCACTGGAGCCGGTGAGGCGGTAGCCAAGATCGGACAACTGGCCGTCGTCACTTTTCCAATAACGGCGGACAGTGTCGCGGTAACGCCCGTTCCATTCCGCCCAGCCGGCGGGAAAATTGCCCACTTGATAGCCCCCGTCGCCCACGTCCCATGGCTCGGCGATCAGTTTCACTTGAGATATCACCGGGTCCTGATGGATGATGTCGAAAAAAGCCGACAGGCGATCCACGTCGTGCAATTCGCGCGCCAGCGTGGAAGCCAGATCGAAACGGAAGCCGTCCACGTGCATTTCTTCAATCCAGTAGCGCAAGCTGTCCATGATGAGCTTCAACACCTGGGGATGACGGGCGTTTAAACTGTTGCCGGTTCCGGTGTAATCCATGTAGTAACGCGGTTGGTCGCCCACCAAGCGATAGTAAGTGGAGTTATCTACGCCGCGGAAGCTGAGCATGGGGCCCATATGATTGCCTTCCGCCGTGTGATTGTAGACCACGTCCAGAATCACTTCGATGCCTTCGCGGTGAAAAGTCTTCACCATGGCCTTGAACTCGGCCACCTGGCCGCCGCGATCGCCGGAGCTGGAATAACGCGCGTCGGGAGCGAAAAAATTCGTGGTGTTATAGCCCCAATAGTTCGTGAGTCCTTTTTCCGCAAGATGCTTATCGGTAAGAAACGCATGCACCGGCATCAGTTCCACGGCAGTGACGCCCAGCCGCTTCAGATACTGAATCGATGGTTTGGCCGCCAGGCCGGCATAACTGCCCCGCAGCGCCTCGGGAATCTCGGGATGCTGTTTGGTAAAGCCTTTCACGTGCAATTCATAAATAATGGAATCGTTCAGCGGGAGGCAGAGCGGCCGGTCCTCTTCCCAATCGAAGTACGGATTAACCACCACGCATTTCTGCATCCCCTCGGCATCGTCCTTTTCGTCGAACGACAGGTCGGCATCGCCGTTGCCGGGCTGATATGGAAAAATCGGCGACGACCAGTCCACCTGGCCGGCGAGTCCTTTGGCGTAAGGGTCAATCAGCAGCTTGTTCGAGTTGAATCGCAGACCATCGTTAGGCTGAAACGGGCCGTGCACGCGATAGCCGTACAATTGCCCAGGCTGCAACCCGTGAATATAACCATGCCAAACGTAAGTGGTTCGTTCGGGCAGCCTGATCCGCGCCGTTTCCGCGGCGTTGGGCTGATCGAACAGACACAGCTCAACCCACTCGGCGTGTTCGGAATAAATAGCAAAGTTGGTCCCGGAACCATCCCAGATGGCGCCCAACGGATAGGGGCGTCCCGGCAAAATCTTGGTTGACATATCCGAACGGTAGACGCTGGAAGATGCCAACTGTTAACAATTGAATTAACGTCAGCAGGCCGGGTTGGCTATTTTAGGGTGATGGGCACTTCCGCCACGGTGTTTTCCCACTCCAGTTGCAGCTTGCCCTTATTTGCACCCGAACTGGAAAGCGTCATCTTATAAGTTTCTATGGGCTTGGCGGGCTTGCTCATGTCCATCTTGACGCGCCCCAGATCGTGGCCCTGGTCATAGTCCAGGCCCCATTCGCCGGTCGCCTTGCTCACTACCAGTTGCCACTGCTTGGCATCCAGATAGACGAACAGCGTGTAGTCGCCTTTGGGAACGTTGAGGCCGCCAATGTCGAGATTCGCATCGGTATGCAGAGCGGTGGCGCTGTTTGCTCCGGCCCGCCAGACACGCCCATAAGGTTCCAGGCCGCCGAAGATTTTGCGGCCTCGCATAGACGGCGCCGAATAATTGATGCGAATCGCTTTACCCGCGATTACGATGGACGTTTCGGCGGGAGGGCTTTGCGCTACCAGGGTCGCCGCCGTCAGCAGTGCGGCGACTAACCCGAATCGAATAGCTGGGACCACTCGTTTCACCTCCCAAGGTGAAGGATATCAACAAGCGGCGGAGGCTGTTTGGATTCTTTTCGGCGATAACGCGAGCGCGGATGTCAATCCGCAAACCGCGGCGAACGACAGCCAAAGGCCTGGAACCGCGCGATTGCCGGTTTCGTGGATGAGGTAGGTGCAGATGGCGGGCGTGAAGCCGCCGAAGATGGCTGTGGCCAGGCTATAGGCGAGCGAGAAACCGGAGGTTCGCACGTCGATAGGCATGATCTCCGTCAAGAAAACGGCCATCGCACCGTTGTAGGTGGCATAGAAAAGTGAAAACCAAAGCTCAACGATCAGCAGCCGTGTGAAGGAGGGCGCGCTCACCAGCCATAGCAACGCGGGATAAGCGGTGAGCAGCGCGACGATGGTGCAGGTAATCAGAATGGGGCGGCGTCCAATGCGATCTGAGAGTGCGCCGGAGGGCGGCAGCACGATGA
>DATHNM010000547.1:0-3938 GCA_035486095.1 Bryobacteraceae bacterium | reverse complement strand
CGCTTGAGGAAATCCACCTCCCGTCGAGCTGCCACGTCGGTTCGAACTTACGGAGTTCACCCATCAAGGTTCCGACCATGACGACCGGTTTTTGAGCGGCTTTGGCAACAATGTAGAGATAAGGCGCAGAAGCCACAACGTTCGCCTCTGGAACCGATTCAATTCCTATCTGCAGAACGTCTTCGTTAAAAAGCACCGGCGCGGCAGAACCGCCATCAACCGATTGTTGCACATCGGGAGGGCTGATCACGATGTTCGCGCCGAGGGTGCGGAATTCCTGTGTCAATTTATTTTGCACGCCCAGGTCGAGATTAAGCAGCGCGGAAATCACCGTGGCGCCACTGACAATCGCGAATATCGCGACTGCGAACCGCCCGCGGCTCCTCCGCAAGAGTTGAAACACGAGCCGCCAGAACATTACTCGCCCCTCAGAATCATCGCCGGACGAAAATGCGCCGCGCGGCGAAGAGGAATCAGGCTGCCAACCATCGCGATTATCGCTGCAAGAGCCAGTACCACTGGAAGCAGAATGAAGCGCGGCGAAGCAGGCGTCCCGAAGACGCTCTCGCCCAGGAATCGCGCGAGGCCCGCGCCCACGAAAAATCCAATGGCGCCGCCAGCAATGGCCAGCAGCACCTGTTCGGCCAGAAATATCCCGCCCACCAGAGCATTGCTGGCACCCAACGCCTTCATCACGCCGATTTCCGCTCGCCGTTCGAGTACCGTGGTCGCGGAAGTCGCCGCTACAGCCAGCGCAGCCGCGCCCAGCGCCGCCAGCGTCACGATCCATAGCAGCGTGCCGACGCGCGTGAGAATTCGGCCTTCGGTTTCTGCCACACGACGGATCGCATGCACTTCGGTTCCTGGCAGCACAGTTCTAATTTGGAAGCCGATCGAGGAAATGTAGGGCGAGCAGAACCAACGGTCGTATTCGGTGGGCGTGAGTTGAATATTCTTGTCACTTTGCGCGCGCTCGCCGCGTTCGGCTAACGCATCGGCCGGCTTGGTTAACGCGCTTACGTACAACTGCCTGAATTGGCCGGAATGGTGAGACAAACTTTGCGCGACCGAAAGGGGCACGATCACGGCCTTGTCTTCAACACCGCCCGTGGAGACAACGCCGACGACCGTCAGCGGCCGCGCTCGCGACAGGCCGCCAGGTTCGGCACGGAATGGTTGCACCTGAATTGTCTGTCCTGGCGATATGCCACCGGGATAGGTTCGTGCCAAAGTTTCACCTACAACGCATTCGTTCCCACCGTCTTGAAACCACTGTCCTTGAACTTTCCACCAAGGATGCGTGACGCTGAGGCCCGTCTTGAATTTCGTTCCGTCCGGGACAAGCACGTCGTGCTCGTACCACGTGCCGATAATTGTAACGACGTCAGGCTTCTTCGGGTCGGACGTATCCAGATCCGCTGGTATGTCAAGAAACGGCGTGAATCCCAAAATATTGTGGCGCCAGAAAATTGTTTTTAGCTTGCCGAGATCCGCTTCGTTCAGGTAAGCGCCTTCATTCACGGGCCGGTAATCCACGCCGCCAATTTCCACCGGCAGAGTATCCGATTCCGGCGTGACGAGCAGATTCGCGCCCAGGCTGCGAAACTCGCGCGCGAGGCGATCGCCAACCTCCAAAGCGATCGTAAGCGTAGCGGTGGCGACGGCCATGCCGATTACCAGCGCAGCGGCCGTCAGCACTTTTCGCCGCGGGTTGCGCGCGAAGGACTCTCCAAGCAGGCGGGCAAACATTGCGTCAGGAGTGAATCTTGGAGGCGGCGTCGCCCAGCGCCGAGAGGTCCACGATCACTTCGCCTCCTTCCACGCGGGATTTCACGCTGATGGGATTGCAGCCGCCGGATTGGCCGATCGAAGGAATGTAAATCGCTGCGCCGCAATTCCGGCAGATGACGCTCTGGCCTTCCTGGCGATAGCCGGCCGTGCCGCAAATCTGGCAAGCGTCGAGCGCAACCGCATAATCGCCATTGAGTTTGTGAATCACCAGAAAGCGAATCACGCTGCCGTCAACGTCTGCCGTGTAGAAATGAAGGCTGGAATCGGAAAGCTCGGAAAGCGGGATGCGTACCAGGTTGTCCTGGGCGATCAATGTCTTCGCCGGCGAAGGCGCTGCAGCTACGCGCCCGTAAACGTAATCTCCTGCGAATGAAACAACCACCGCGACACACAAAACGGCCGCAGCAAAGCTCCAGCGCCGCTGGCGCCGGAATTCATACTCGCGCATGCGCCGCGCCGCGGGATTCGCGGCTCCATCCGCCACCGGCTGCTTCGCGCTAAACCATTCGCGCAACACCACCAGCGCCGCCGCGCCCAAAATCAAAACAAAAAAGAAAACTTCATTGCGGACGATCGGCCCGATGGTGGACATCTCCAACTTGCTGGAAGGGATCCACATCGCTTCGCTGAGCTCGTGCACGCCCGTGAGCGCCAGCTGAAATGCCACGACCATCAGAATCGCACTGGTCGCCTTAAAGAAGCGCGGTAGAGGGATGCGCAGCGTGCCTTGAAAGAAGAACAACCCCACGGCCACGGCAATCGCAATCCCGATGGCCGTGCCGATCCAAACCTGGACGCCCGCGCTGGAAAGCTCCACGGCGCGCAGCACGAGCACCAGTTCAGCGCCTTCGCGCACCACCATCATGAATACAAACGTGCCAATCGCCCAGCCGCCGGCGCTCGTGGATTTCTGCGCGTACGCTTCCACTCGGTCTTCGATGTGTTGCTTCAGATGGCGCGCCACGCGGTTCATCCACACGATCATGGAGATCACCAGCGCCGACGCCACCAGCATCAGCAGCCCTTCGAAGCCGTCCTCGCTGACCTGCCAGCGATCCAGCAGCACCGCGGCCGCGAAGCTGGCCAGGACTGCCAGCGCCACACCGCCCCAAACATAGCTAGTAAGCGCGCGGCGGCCAGTGCGATTCAGATACACCAGCACGATGCCGACGACGAGCGCAGCTTCGACACCTTCGCGCAGAGCCAGGAGGAGAGCGGAGAGCATAAGTTTTCCAGTTGTAAACCAGTTTCAACTGGAAATTCAAGTCTAGCGCTGGGGTGCTGCAAAATCAAGCAAATTCAATGCCCTTAATCGCTTGCTCACGTTTCCTTGTAGAATAACATCTTACAACTGATGACTTCTCCGCACCAATCCCATGCGCCCGTCCAGAGCCGTGCAAAAAACGGCCCTAATGCACCGAGCCGAGCCGCCGTTCTGGCAGCGACCTTGTTTTTATCACTGCTCGCAAGCCTGTCTGTACCATCTTTGAGCGCTGTTCAGCAGTCCGGCGCTAATTCCCCCGGCACAGCTGGCACCGGAACTAGAACTGGCGCGCAACAAACGCAAACTGCCGCTGCACCGATCATGACTCCCGCTGTCGAACAGAAACTTCCCGCCCCTCCTCGCAAACAAGATGTGAAAAAGGGCAAGGAAGCCTACAAGCAAGGCTTGAAGCTCGAGCAGGGCGGCGACTGGCAGGCGGCTTACGACGCCTACTCCGATGCGGTGGATTGGGATCCAAGCAACCGCGAATACCTGGTGCGCCAAGCCGTCGCCAAAGGCCAGGTAGTGCAAATGAAGGTAGACCTCGCCGAACGCGAAGCGGTTTCCGGCCATTTTTCCAGTGCGCTGCACGACTTGCGCGATGCGATGCAACTCGACCCTTCGAACCGCACCATCCGCGAACGCCTCACCGAAATGGAAGCGCTCGATCCCGCGCGCGCCCGGCAAATCGTCGCTGAACCTGTGATGATGCCGGCGGTGCAGCTCGACCATCGCCCAGACAAGCAATCCTTCCACCTGCGTGGCCAAACGGAATCGGCCTATCAGGAAATCGCGCAGCGCTTTGGCGTGGAGGTCGCCTTCGATGTGGACGTGCGCCAGGTTCCGGTGAACCTCGACTTACAGGACATGGATTTCGCGACGG
>DATHNM010000546.1:0-12589 GCA_035486095.1 Bryobacteraceae bacterium | reverse complement strand
GAAAGGAACCACGTAGCCCTGGCCCGCTTCCACCGATTTTCCGTCAGCGATCACTTCCACATCGCCCCGGTCCACCTTCACCTGCGGCGGTTCGGAATCGAAGCGGTAGCGGCCCGCCTTCTTGATGCGAACCTGATCCAGAGCATAGAGGATAGTCACCGAGGTGTCGGCCAGCGTGTCCGTTCCCTGATCCAGAACCGCGGAGCCGCTGAGCAGTTCCACGCGCGTGTCGTCCAGCTGATTCGAGACCATGCGTATTGCGCTGTTCGGGCCCACGCGCAAAAACGTTCCGGGCGTTAGCAGCACTTCGGCGCGACCATCCTGAGTCCGCAATTCCGAACCGTTGTTCATCTGGCCGAACTTGCCGGTTTTTTGCTCCACTCGCTGATCGTCCAGGAACACCGAGCCGTCGGAAAAATGAATTAAGCCCGAATGAGCCGAGATCACCGATTGGGCTGAAGCAGGCAGGCCAACCAACGAAGCCACGGCCAAGGAAAGGATCCAGCGGAGCGACATCATAGCGAGACTCCTTGGAACTAAGGATAACTGTTTCCCGACGCGTGTCAAGCGGCGCACCACCGGCGAAGAGCCGGCGGCGCCACTCACAGTCTGGAAGTCCGCTTAGAAAATATACTTCAGCGCGAACTGGATCACGCGCGGATTTACGCTGGTCGAAGTGATCTGTCCGAACGATCCCGATGCCCGATCCGGAAGACTGAAGATCGCGCCTTGCCCGGCGTTGGGGTTGGTGAATTGCGGATGGTTGAAGGCGTTGAAGAATTCCGCGCGGAATTGCAGCGTCTGCCGCTCCGTGATGCGGGTGGTCTTCAAACCCGACATATCCCAGTTGAACTGGCCCGGCCCCAGCAGAATGCCGGATCCCGAGTCGCCATAGCCCGTTCCATCGCCGATTACGGGCGCGGCGCAGAACGCTTTGGAGTTGAAGTAACCCGGGCCTCCGCTGTTGCCGCCCAGCCGCTGTTCAATTCCTCCGGCTGTGGGAATGTTTCCATAGGTCATGCCGGGACACATTTGAGCCCTGGCGAAGCCGGCTTGATTGGCGCTGCCGGCCGTGCCGTAAATGGTGCCCGCGCTGGAATCTGCAATGGTGATGGGAGTTCCGTTCTGCAGCAGCGTCACGCCCGAAATGTTCCAGCCCTCCAGCAGTTTGCCCGCGATGCCATTATGCGTGCCGAACGGCAGGTCGTAGCTGTAGTTCACAACAAAGCGCTGCGGACGGCTGAACACAGCCGGACCCCACTGCTGGGCCAGGTTGCTGGCGTTGTTGCTGTTCGCCACGCTGTCGTACAGATCCGTCAGGTCCTTACTCCAGGTGTAGGCGGCCTGCATGGTGAATCCGTGCGAGAACTGCTTGCGAACGGTGACTTGCAGACTGTTGTAATTGGAAGTGCCGTCGAAGCCGGTGCCGCGCACGCCCACTGATTGATAACCGAGGTAGGGCACGCGGAACGGGATGTTCTCCACCGTGTTGGTGGTAATTCCGTTGATGGGGTTGCTGGGGCTGGCCAGCAGCGGCGTGTTGTTGTTGTGATATTCGTCGAGCAGATTGATGCCGCTCGATCCCACGTAGCCCGCTTCGAGCACCCAGTGCGACAGAAACTCGTACTGGAACCCAAGATTGTACTGCCGCACCAGCGGCGTGTGCAGGATTTCATCCAGAAACGGCACGTTCAGGCCGGACGTTGCGCCGGTTGCGAAGTTCGCATAGCGCGAAGAGAACGTTCCCAGCACCGGGGTCGAGGGGAATGGATTCGCCAGAGTCTGCTGGTTCGGAACGCCGAAATCCACCGTGGCCGAGTAGGGGTTGCCTTGCTCGACGGCGTAGATGATTCGATCCGCGCCCACGCGATCATAGAAGATTCCGGCGCCGCCGCGAACCACCAGCTTATTGGTGGCCTGGTAGGCGAAGCCGATGCGCGGCCCGAAATTGCTCCAGGGCGCGTGATCTCTTTCAGGCGTGCTGCTGTTGTTGATCAAAACGCCGGCCGGCGGCTGGCCGTAGTGCGAAACGAAATTGTTGGGCACCACCCACTGGCTGACCCCGGGACCCGATGTGGTGGGCCCGGTGGGCGGCAGCGGTACCGCCTGGATGCGGCTCACCCAGGTCTGCGTCAAGTTTCCGTACTTGTCGCCCAAGGCGCCGTTGTATTCCCAGCGGATGCCGATATTCAGCGTCAGGCGCGAACTGGCTTTGTAATCGTCCTGCACGAAGGCGTTCATGCTGGGGGATGCGAAGCCGTGCACGATTCCCTCCGGGGCGCTGCGTGAGCAGTACAGGCAAGACAAAAGATTGCCCGCGCCGCCCACCAGCAGGTCATTGAACGTACCGGTCAGCAAAAGGCCGCGCACGCCGGACCAGATGATGGGCCAGCGGGTGTCCTGAAATTCATAACCGGCGCGGATGGTGTGCTTGCCGTGCGACCACGATATCTGGTCCGAAGCTTCCAGTTGGTTCGTCACGCTGAAAGTGGGGCCGAAAACGCCCAGCATGGTGAAGCCTCCGGCGATGGAAATAATTCCCGGCGGTTTGGTGACGCCAGGGGTCATGGGAGTGATTCCCAGCGTTGCGTTATCGCTTCCCGGCGGCGCGGCGGCGTTGGATGTGCTCAGATTCCGCTGATAAGATACGCGAGCCTCGTTAACGATGGTGTTGGTGACCAGCGTGGTGAGTTTTAATACCGCATCCGTATTTGAGAAACCGAGCAGGCTGGGCGCGCCGGGCAACTCACCGCCCAGCGTCAGAGTCTGAGGATTGTTGGTGAAAAAATACCGGCCGGCCAGGGTGTTCTTGGGGCTGAGGATGTAGTCGAAGTTGGCGACCACTTGATCCTCGTTATAAATGGCCGGGTCGCTGAAGCTGGTTCCCCGATAACCCGCCACGCCCGAGCCGGGATAGTAGTAGCTGCCGTTGGGAAGTTTCAAATTAAGAATGTTCAGCATCACCGGGCTGATGTTCGATCCGTCGCAGGCCACATTGGGGCCGCCGAAGGTTCCGAAATTCGGATCGCCGGGATGATTCGCCGGGCAATTCGCCGCTCCCAGCGCGGCCTTGAAGTTGGCGGCTGTGCGGTCTCCCGCCGGAACCGGCGCCATGAACGCGCTGGTAAATCCCGATGACGATACGCCGTTCTTCTGGCGCGTTCCCTGATAGCTGCCGAAGAAAAACAATTTGTTCTTGATCACCGGGCCGCCCAGCACTCCGCCGAACTGGTTCTGATTCAGAACCTGTTTCTGTGTGGAGCTTTCAGGACTGTCGCGATTGTAGAAAAAGTCGTTCGCGTTGAAAATGGTATCGCGCAGGAATTCAAACGCGGTTCCGTGAAACTGATTGCTGCCAGACTTGGTGACCACGTTCACGTTCGCGCCTGGATTCCGGCCGTAGCTCGCGTCGTAGGTGGAGGTCTGAACCTTAAACTCCTGAATGGCGTCCGGGCTGGGAACGCCGATTCCGGTGTAAAGGCTGGAATCGTTGGCGCTGCCCGAGTTGGCGAAATTGTTGACGTTGACGCCGTCCATTTGAAAACTGTTCTGGCCCGGATCGTTGCCGTTGACGCTCATGTCCTGGGTGCCCTTGCCGAAAGCGGTGGCATTGTTGGCGCCGGTGTTGGTTCCAGCCGACAGCGCCAGAATCTGGGTGTAGTTGCGGCTGCTCAAGGGAAGGGCGGTCACGGTCTGCGATCCCACCGTCGTTCCTAGCGTGGAACTGGAGGTTTGCAGTAACTCCGCGGTGGCCTCTACCGTGATCTGCTCGGATTGCGCGCCCACTTCCAGCGTCCGGTCCAACACCGGCGTTTCGGTCACATTGACCGTCACCGACGAAACTTCGGACGTTTTGAATCCGGGGGCGCTGAAACGCACGCTGTAATTGCCGGGCGAGATCAGCGAGAACTTGTAGACGCCGTCGGCGCCGGTGGTGGCGGTTCGGGTCTGGTTGGTATCCCGGCTCTCGAGAAGCACGGTTACCCCCGGCACGATGGCGCCAGTGGGATCGATCACGGTACCGGTGAGGGCGCCCGTTCCGGCCGACTGCGCCAAAAGAGACGTCACGAACAGGATGCAAAAGGCTGGAACCAGCCACAAGGAAGACAGCTTCTTGGATGTCATAAACTCCCCTTCTTGAGCGAATAGTTCTGGATCGTCAGTGGTACTGCAAGATCCTGCTATCGCCGCACGTGTAAGGGATTGTATGATAAGATTCCGCCATTGCGGATCAAGGACCGATCAAATTCCTGCGGCCCGGTGTCCAGGTTCGGTCAAATTTTGGGGAGGCCCTTATGACTTCAGGATTAGATGAGCCGGTCGCTCTGGGTCCTTTTCGCGTGAACCTGGCAACCACGCGCGTGGTTCGCGACGGAGTGGATTTGGGCTTGCGCCCGCAAGCTTTTCGGGCGCTGAGAGTCCTGATTCAAAATCCGGGGCGGTTGGTGGACTACGAACAGATGATTCGCGAGGCTTGGGATGGCGTGCAGGTCTCCCGGCACACCGTGGCGGTGACCATTGGCGAGGTCAAGCAAGTCCTGGGGGAGTACGGCGGCTGGATAAACTGCCAGCCCAAGTTCGGCTATCGCCTGGAAATCCCGCAATCCGAGGTGCTCATCCGCCGCGGCTGGCATTTTTGGAATCAATATTCCAGAGTCGGGTATGAAAACGCTCTGCGCTGTTTTGAAGAGGCCGCCCAGTACGACAGCGCGGATTTCCGGGCATGGGAAGGTATCTCAAGCACCTATCTGATGTTGGCCAGCTTCGTTATGCGCGCACCCCGCGACCTGCATCAACCGTTCCTCGATGCTCACGGGCATACCGTGGCAATCTGCGGGCTCACCTGGCAACTGCGGCTGGATAGCGCTTATGCGCGGTTTGTTTTCGACCACGACTTCGTCGGCGCCGAAGGGGAGATGCTGCAGTTGCAGCGCGAGCGTCCCAACTCGGCCCACGTCTATATTCGTCTGGCCATGGTCTACCTGGCCAGCGGGCGCCTGGAAGAGGCCCGTGCCTTGATGCCCCCCGCGCTGCGGGCCGATGCATTGCTGGCTCCGTTGACGTTCATCGGAATATTACTCCGGCTCTATTGCCGGGAATTCGACGCGGCCGTGAATTGGGCCACCAGTAATTTGGATCTGCATCCCAATTCTCAGGTTGGCCGCACGCATCTGGCTGAGGCGCTGGAATACTCGAACCGGTTTGAAGAAGCCCAGATTCAATACGAACGCGCCAGTTCGATTGCTGAAACCCCGCTGCTACAGGCGAACCAGGCCAGGTTTTTGGCCAGAATCGGCCGCACGGCCGAGGCATCGGCGATGCTGGAAGACTTGCGGCGAATCAGGACGGAACAATACCTGGACGCCTATCACGTCGCGTTGATTCTGGATGCTTTGGGCCGGCGCGACGAAGCCTTCGAAGAGTTGGAACGCGCGTGCGACGAAAGATCGTACGCCATGCTCTTTATAAAAGTGGATGCCAAGGCGGATGCGCTCCGCTCGGACCCGCGCTTCGCAGGCTTGCTGAGTAAAGTTTTCCGCGCCGAACCGGCGGCGGAGTCATACGCCCTGGGGCAGAATAATAAGGCCCGAAGCGTCACGCCTTTTGCTGGGCTTTAAATCGCCTGGCTTTCATCCGGTTGCCGCAAACCTTCATGTCGCACCATCTGCGCGTGTGGTTTTTGCTGCTATCCAGAAACAGCCAGCGGCACTCCAGGTTTTCGCAGGCCCGCACCCGGCCTACGGCTTCGGTCGTTAGCAGATCGGCCGCGCTCAGAGACAGCGCCCAAAGCGGTAGCGCGGGATCAGCGGGCTCCTCGGGCCACTGCCACTCCAGCCGTGGCGACTGCTTCCAATTCAGTTTCTGTTTCAAAAGAGCCGCCTTGAAATATCGCTCTAACGCACTGCGCGCAGCGGCCGAGGGACTGCGTCCGTCCAAGCGGGCGTAAAAGATTTCAGCCAGTGCCTCGCGCAGCTCCCGGCAGCGAACCAGCGTGGCTTTTCCGGGCAAAGCCCGCAGCGGCGCTATCTGCTTAGTAGTAAGCAGCTTCGATTGCTCCATGAACTGCAGCAGATCCGGGTAGGTCTTCAGCAATTCCTCTGCACCATTCTGCCGGAAGCGCCAGTCCAATGTATTGACCAGTTCGAGCGCGGGGTGACCTGCCACGAGTTGAAAGGCCATTTTGCCGATGTAACCCTCGAATCAATCTTGACAGGTTACCAGCGGGGCTGCAACAATGGTAACCGTCTATGGCGAATACAACGGTTATCGCACCGCCGGCCGGCGCTCCTTCGAAAGCGTTCGACGTTCGCGTGGTGCTGGCTTTTTTCGCCATCTATTTTCTCTGGGGAACGTCGTTCCTGGCCATTCGCATCGCGGTGCTGGAGGTCCCCCCGCTTTTTGCCGCTGGAACCCGCTTTTTCGTGGCGGGAGCGGTGCTGTTCGGTTTCATGCGCTTCCGCGGCGAGACGCGGCCAACCGCGTCCCAGTGGCGCAGCCTGGCCCTCATCGGTCTTCTCATGTTCGTGGCCGAGTATGGTCCCTTATTCTGGGCGGAAAAATATGTGCCGTCCGGCATCGCATCGGTGCTCGAAGCCACGCTGCCGCTCATCACCATGGCACTGGAAGTTTGGGTCTTCCGGCGGCACCGCTTCCATTGGCCTTTGCTGGCAGCCATTTTGATTGGATTTGCCGGTGTCAGCTCGCTCCTTTTTCACAACGGGGAACAGAATTTCGGCATCCTTCCCTGCGTTGCGATTCTGGCCGGCGCCACAGCCTGGTCTTTGGGTTCGGTGCTCAACCGGTCGCTCGATTTGCCGGAATCCCGGGTTTTGACGTCCGGCGCCGCGATGCTGCTGGGTGGCGCCATGCTGTTGGCGCTATCCGCGTCGTTCGGCGAGCTGCACCCGTTTCCCCACGTTTCGATGCGCGCCGCCATGGCGCTGCTCTATTTGATTGTGTGCGGATCGCTGCTCGGTTTTACGGCCTTTGTTTGGCTGCTGGCACGCATGCCGGCCACCCGCGTCTCAAGCCACGCTTACGTCAACCCCGTGGTCGCCGTTGCGCTGGGGTACTTCGTCGCGGGCGAGACGATCACGATGCGAACGCTGCTTGGAACCGCCCTGGTGCTGGCCAGCGTAGTCCTTATTCTGCGCAAGGACAAAGTCGCAGTCTGATCAAACGTATTCCATCAGCGACATGAATCCGTAGTCCATGTGCATCTGCTGATGACAGTGGAACAGCGTCAAACCCGGATTATTCGCGATCAGATCCACTTCCGTCTGGCTCTTCGCCCCAACCACTACGACGTCCTTATGAATGCCGGACGTCGCCACTCCGGCTATTTTCGCCAGTTCGAACGTGTGCCGATGCAGATGAACCGGATGTGCTTCATCGCTGCGGTTATCGAACACCAGCCGATAGCGGCCGTTGGCGCGCACGCGAATGGGATCGGTTTTGGGAAACGATTTGCCGTTAATGGTCCACTTGTCCACCCAGTGGTGGCCGGCAAATTTCTTTTCAAACACCAGTGATACACGTTCCACCGCCGGCTCGGCTTGGGAATCCGGCTGCCCGGCGTTTCCAAATGCCAGGTAATCCCAATGCTCGTCTCCCGGAGCCAGCCAACGCGGCTCCCCGGATTGTCCTGCGTACTCGATCACGACCCCCATGCCGCGCTCGCGATCGTGATCGTCGGTTGCTCCCAGGATCCAAACGCCGGGCTGTTTCATCTCTACGATCGCATCGATGCGCTCGGCCGGCCCCAGCTCCAGCGCCTGCACTTCCTGGGGAACGGCAACCGGATTCCCGTCCATTGCCACCACTCGAAACTTGTGGCCCGCCAATGCAATCCGGCGCGTTATCGTCGCACTGGCGTTCAGGATTCGCAATAAAACGCGCTGCCCTTCTTTCACCCGGATCGGTTCGCCGTGCCCCAGCGCGCGATCGTTGACTGAAAATAATCCATAGGCCACGTCGATGGAATCGTCGTCCACGCCGCCGCTGGCAAGGTACGGCTCCCATTCCTTGAGCGCGAGAAAAATCTCCTGGTCGTGATCGCCAGGCTCATTACGCGGCTCAATGTAAAGGAATCCGAACTGCCCGGTGTACGTCGCGCGCTTGAGATTGCGCCCGGCCATGCCATGCGTGTGATACCAGCGGGTGCCGCTCGGCTTGGGAATAAACGAATAGCGCGCCGACTTGTGCGCCGGAATCAGGGGCGTGCCTTCTTCCATGGCGCCATCCACCGCGGACGGGATTTGCAACCCGTGCCAGTGCACGATTTCCGCGTCGCCGGTGTCGTTGAATACCTCAATGGTGACCGCCTGGCCCTCCTTCATGCGCAGCAGCGGCCCCGGCACGGAGCCGTTGTAGGCGATGGTCTTTACCATCTTGCGCGGCGCGATTTCGAAGGTCATGGGCGCGATATGCAGCGTGAAGTCGGGTTGGTCTGCCCCGCGGGTGGCAGACGGTATCGCCGCTGCCGCCAGGGAAGCCAGAAAATGCCGGCGATGCATCTGTTCCAATGGTAAACCCCCACCTTGCTATCCTGATACTTCATGCGTCGGATTCTGTTTAGCCTCGTTTTCGCTCTCCCCCTGGCCGCCGCCTCAGCTCCTTCGTTGCTGGATATTCTCAGCGACGAACTGCAGCGCAATTTCACCATACTGAAGCAAAATGCCGATCCGCCTCCTTATTACATGGACTACACAGTCACCGATGAGGAAGGCCAGTCTCTTTCCGCCAGCCTGGGCACCATCGAATCCCGCAACAAGGAACGTCTGCGCTATCTGGACGTCACCCTGCGCGTGGGTACGCCCCAGTTGGATAACTACCATTCGGTGAACGGGCAGAAGGGCCGGTTCACGCGCGGCGAAGTGCTGCCTCTGGACGATGTGCCCGATGCTATCCGCCGCAAAATCTGGCTGGATACGGACCGGACCTACAAACTGGCGGGGCGCCGCTTAATAGAGATCAAGTCGAACCAGGAAGTGAAGGTCAAGGACGCTGACTCATCCGCCGATTTTTCCAGTGAACCGCCGGCTGTTTACCAGGAACCGCCGCCCGCCATGGGAAACATCGATGAGCAATGGGCGCAGCGCGCGCGCAAATGGTCGAGCGCGGTGGCCGAGTCGCCCGACGTTCTGTCCTCTAACGTCAGTCTGTCGGTGCAGCGAACGTCTAAATATATGGTGAGCACGGAGGGCACCCGGCTGCTGCATGGGCGCAACTTCGTCAGCTTGTCCATTGTCGCGCGCGGGAAGGCCACCGATGGTATGGACCTGATCGCGCTGCAGGATTATCAGGCGGCCGATCTGGCGCATTTGCCCCAGCCCGCGGAGGTTGAAGCGGCGGCCAAACGCGTGGGACACAATCTGGCGGACCTGGTGCAGGCGCCGGCGGTTGAGCCGTTCGTGGGTCCCGCGATTCTTTCCGGACGCGCCGCCGCGGTTTTCTTCCACGAGATATTTGGGCATCGCATTGAGGGCCATCGCCAGAAGGACGAATCGGAAGGCCAGACATTTACCAAGGCGGTTGGGACTTCGGTGTTGCCCAGTTTTCTCTCGGTGGTTTTCGATCCCACGCGCAAGACTTTGGATGGCTTAGATCTCAACGGTTATTACACCTATGACGATGAAGGCGTGAAGGCCAAGCCGGTGACGGTGGTGGAGAATGGCATTCTGAAAACATTTCTGATGTCCCGCTCGCCCATTGACGGCGTGGATCATTCCAACGGGCATGGCCGGCGCCAGCCCGGGTTGGAACCCGAATCGCGCCAATCCAATCTGATTGTGGAATCGAAGAAGCAGGTTTCAGAAAAGGCGCTGCGCGACATGCTGATTGCCGAGGTCAAGCGGCAGAACAAGCCCTACGGATTGTACTTCGATGAAATCACCGGTGGGTACACCACCACGCAACGGCGCGGCCTGCAGGCCTTCACCGTGATTCCGCTGATGGTTTATCGCGTCTTTGCCGATGGCCGCCCCGACGAGTTGGTGCGCGGCGTGGACATCGTGGGGACGCCGCTATCCAGTTTCGGGAAGATATTGGCCACGTCGGACAAGCCGGAGGTGTTTAACGGCTACTGCGGCGCTGAATCGGGGCAAGTGCCGGTGTCGGCCAGCTCGCCGGCGATATTGGTCTCCGAAATCGAAATTCAGAAGAAACAGCATTCGCAGGATCGCCCACCGTTCCTGGGCCGGCCCATCGATACCGGAGCCGCGCAGTGAAGCGGGCCGCTTGTTGCGTGCTGTTTTGTGTGGTCGCGTTGCTGGCGCAAGCGCCTAAGATCCAAACGCCGGCGCAGGATGACCCGCTGCTGCGCGCCATGAAGGACGAGATCAAACGCGTGTCTGAGCTGATCCGCTTGCGGCTGAGCCTCGATCCGCCCTACTACACCGAATACCGCGTGGAGGACACCGTCAGTCATTCCATCACCGCTGAGTTGGGCGCGCTGGTTGAGGAAAACGATTCCGCGTTCCGGGTTCCCTCGGTTGAGATGCGGGTAGGAACCGCTAAATTCGACAACACCGATCACGTTTACTCCCAGGCGTACGCGGGCACACGCTATGACGGGGGACGGATGCCACTGGACAATGACTATCTGGCTTTCCGTCAAGTGTTGTGGCTGGCCACCGATCGCGCGTATAAAACCGCCGAGGACGCCATCGCGCGCAAACGCTCGTCGCTGAAGAACATGAGCCAGCCGGACGCGCTGCCCGATTTTTCTCCGGCTCCGGTGGCGCACCTGATTCTGCCCATCGAACGAAAACCTTTTGCGTCCGCGGCCTGGAAGAGCGAAGTAATTCGGCTCTCGGCCTTACTGGGCGCTTACCCCAAAGTCTTTTCTTCGGCTGTGGAAATGCACAGTTCGCAGTCCACCAACTACGTCGTCAATTCGGAAGGCACGGAGCTGCGCACGCCCGAAGATCTAGCTTATGTTCGCGTGGCGGGCCGGGGCCTGGCGCCGGATGGAACGCGCGTTCGCGACGCTCAGTTTTTCCAGGCTTTCAATACGGATGGTCTTCCTTCCGAAGACGTGCTGGCTCGCGAAATCAAGGCGTTGGGCGATCACGTTAGCGAGCTGAGCCAGGCTCCCGCCGGGGAAACGTACGATGGTCCCGTGCTGTTTGAGGCGCCCGCGGCGGCCCAGTTATTCGGCCAGTTGCTGGGCGACAACCTGAAGATGACCCGCAAGCCGGTGAGCGATCCGGGGCGGCCCTCGCGCTACTCGCCGAGCGAGCTGGAAAATAAAATCGGTTCGCGCATTTTGCCGGATTGGATGGACGTGGTGGACGATCCAACCCAGACGCAATATCAAGGTCGCACTTTGCTCGGCCACTACCTCTATGACATGGAGGGCGTTGCTCCTCAACCGCTGCCGTTGGTGGAGAAAGGCGTGCTGAAGAGTTTTCTCTTAACGCGGACTCCGCTGTTCAAGGAGTATCCAGGTTCCAATGGCCACGCCCGCATGACCGGCGCATACGGCACGCGTTCACCCGGCTTTGGGAATCTGTTTATTCGTGTTTCTCAAACCACGCCCGCGGCCGACATGAAGAAGAAGTTGATGGATCTGTGCCGCCAGGCCAACAAGCCCTACGGAATTCTGGTGCGCAAGCTGGACTATCCTTCCACCGCCTCGATCGATGAACTGGAACGGGTGGCACAGGCCTCCGGTGGATCGCACGCCGTGGTTCCTCCGCTGCTGGCGTACAAGATTTATCCCGATGGCCGGGAGGAACTGGTGCGCGGCCTTTTGTTCCAGGGAGTGTCTGTTCGCTCTCTGAAAGATATTGTGGCCGCCTCCGACGAAAACTATGTTTTCGATCTGATCGATTCGAACGCTCCTTTCGCGCTGGTGGGCGCCGGATCATTTACCACCACCGCTTCCATAATTGCCCCGGCGATGCTGTTTGAAGAGCTGGAGCTGCAGCCGGCCAAGGAAGAGACTCCGCAACCGCCGATTGTTCCGCCGCCCACGCTGACCGGCCAGCCATCGAAGAGCGCGCGGACGATTTCCGGACCGCGGCGGTCAGGGAGCGGCAGCTAAACACATGGGTCTGCTGTTTCGCGCGATTTTTCGCGAAGTGGCCAAGAGCGCTATCTTCGGCGCCGCGCTCTTTACGTTCGTCCTCTTCCTGCAGCGTGTCGGAAAGCTATTCGAAATCCTGGTGCGCAGTTCGGCGTCGGTGGGTACTGTCGCTCATCTGTTCGCTCTCGCCATTCCGTTTACGTTGTCGTTTACCATGCCGCTCGGCGTGCTGGTAGGTGTTCTGATCGCCCTTAGCCGGATGTCGAGCGATGGCGAGATAGTGGCCATGCGCGCCGCCGGCGTTCCCAGCCGCAAGGTAATCGCGCCGGTGTTGCTGTTCGCAACGTTCGCGATGCTGGTCACTTTCACCGCTTCGCTCTGGTTGACGCCCTACGCCACCTGGAGAACATTCAAGGTCTTGAATCGTCTGTCGGCGGCCGAACTCACTTCTGAAGTTCAGCCACAGGTATTTAACGAGGACTTTCCCAATCGGGTGCTCTACATCAGCGATGTGACGCCGGGAGTGGCCAATCGCTGGCGCAACGTTTTTATCGCCGA
>DATHNM010000545.1:0-6164 GCA_035486095.1 Bryobacteraceae bacterium | reverse complement strand
CGTGCCATCCATTGCAGGTGCACGTCCCGTTTTTGCGCAGCCACCAGCGGGTCCAAATACCAGTTGGGCGGGCCAAGCCCGGCTCCGTACATCGCCACAACATTACCATGTCATACTGCCAGATATTGCATTCCAGGAAATACGATGATCGCCCCGTGGTGTCTGCCTCATGGGCCCTGGCCGCGCTCGCGCTCGTGCTGCTCTGGCAATTCCTGACCGTGCACTACAATCGTGCGGGCAACTGGACCGCTCTGTTCCTCACCGGCCAGGATTCCACCATGCCCCCGGAGCTGGCCGCCGGCGCCTACCGTTTTCCGGGCAAGGGCTTCGATGGAGAAATGTATCGCATCGTGGCGCACGATCCTTTCCGCAAGCTTGGATACGCCCCCTACATTGATGTCCCTACCGATCGCTATCGCCGCATCCTGGTGCCTGCTCTGGCCTATTTTCTGGCCGCCGGCCGCCAGCCGTGGATCGATACCTCATACATCGCGGTGATCGCGCTATTCGTTTTCGCCGGCGCATACTGGCTTGGCCGTTGGGCCGTGCTGGCGGGCGCCCATCCCGCCTGGGCCCTGGCGTTCCTGCTGGTGCCCGGGACGCTGATTTCGATGGACCGCATGACCGTCGATGTCGCGTTATTGGCATTCACGGTAGCCTTCGCGCTCTACTGGAAAACCGGCGCCCGATGGAAACTCTTCGCCGTTCTGCTGCTGGCCTGCCTGGTGCGCGACACCGGCTTGCTGCTGGTCGCCGCTATCTGCCTCTTCGAGTTGTGGAATCGCCGGTTGGCGCTGGGCGCGCTATTCGCCTCCGCGGCGCTCCCCATGCTGGCTTGGTATCTTTTCATCCGCCGCATATTCCCCCACAGAATGCACTATGGCGCGCCCCTGTGGTTCGCCAGCAAACTCGGCCCGGGACTCTTTTACCGCATGCTGCATCCGCCGCGCTATCCCTTGCCGCCACTCCCCGAAACCATCGCGCGATTCGGCGACGTGGCCGCCCTGGCAGCCATTCTGCTAGCGTCCATCCTGGCGATTCTGCTAATCCTGCGAACCGGCGCAGAAAGCCCCGTGGTGATTGCCGCTCTTCTCTTCACAGCCCTGGTCTTCGTTCTCACCAATCGTCTGTATTGGACCGATGTAAATGGCTACGCCCGCGTTTTGTCGCCGCTGCTCATCCTGATAGCTCTACCCTCCCTTGCCAGGGAAACGCGCCAGGCATTTCCCTGGTGGCTGGCCCTGCTGCCGGCACTTGTGGTGGACCTGCGCCTGGGCCTGCAATTCACCTCCGCCATCGGCGGAATCCTGAAGGGGCTCACAACCTTCTGATCCGGCGTGAGCACGCCCTTGTATACATCCATGCTGGCACTCCGGCCGTGGCCGCCGTCATGCTCTCTGAACCACCCCATACCGGCCCGGAAATGTTCCACTTGGCGCTAAATGGCATGCTATACTAAACTTCAGTTTGATCGTCCCGCCCACGCTTGGCCGCAACGAATTTTGCTCCTCGCAAAGCCCGCAATCAAATGTATCCGCTAGTTGAAGGGTGAGTTCATGAAAAAAGTGTTCGTAGGAAATCTGGATTTTGGCGCTACCGAGGAAAGTATCCGCAGCGCGTTTGAGGCTTTTGGCGCCGTGGAGCGAGTCAGTTTGATGACGGACCGCGACACCGGCCGTTCCCGTGGTTTTGCCTTTGTCGAGATGAGTGATTCGGCCGAAGCCGATGCGGCCATCAACGGCCTGAATGGCACCAATCTGGGTGGCCGAGCGATCAACGTTAACGAAGCCCGGCCCAAAACCGATAGCCCCCGGCGCGGCGGAGGCGGCGGCGAACGGCGCGAGCGCCGCTGGTAGGCACCCCTTTTCGTTCCCACAACGATTATGGTCCAATGATCAAGGTCCTTTAGGACCACAATGCTTTTTAGGAGGATCTCATGGCTGGCCGGTCAGGCGACACATTTAAGAAACGTCAAAAGGAAGTCGCCCGTGCTGAAAAGCACCGGGAAAAGTTGGCCAAGCGCCTTGAGCGCAAAACACTTCCAAAAGAGTCCCCCGATAGTGAAGAAGGCACATTAGCCGAACAACTATCATCGGAGGATGCGGCGCAATCAGAGGAAAGCGGCGCGTCGCAGTCCATTTGAGCGCCATTCGCGCTTCAATACCAATAACAAAATAGCAACAAGGAGAGAATGTGAAAGAGACAGGTACAGTAAAGTGGTTTAACGCCGGAAAAGGTTTTGGATTTATCCAGCGCGACAACGGCGAAGATGTGTTCGTGCATTTCTCGGCCATCGAAGCCAGTGGGTATCGCACCCTTGATGAAGGCGCCCGGGTGTCCTTCATCGTGAAGAAAGGTCCCAAGGGCCTGCAGGCCGAGCAAGTCACCCTGGCGTAAACCGAGCAACAAACAGTTTCGGATCTGGCCGTTCTTGTCTCCGCCGAAACGCGGGAGTCAGCGGCCAGGTGCCATCTCAAGTTCTTCAATCGGACGTTCCCGGCGTCTGGCGCGTCCGTCCTGCCGCTGGAAGGTGCGGCTTTCCATGCAGCTCCTCTACAAAGGCTTTAACCAGCGAGCGAACATCCGCAGCTATCGTTTCGATGGCGTGCTCCCCAGTGAGCGGCCCAGCAAAATCGTCAAGAATCTGGAATTCCTGATGCAGCTGGACATGACCGTGCTGACAGAGCATCGCATCCGGATTCAGGAAGCTCCTACGTTGTGCCTTGGAATCCTGCAGAGCGCCTTGGCTGTTCCCGGCGCCGACACTATTCCGTTCCTCAGTTATACCGTCACACGCGCGGAAATCCTGGCCTTCGCCTCGGCCCGCGATGCGCTGGTGGAAGCCAAAGGCACGCGGCGCAAACATCGCCCGCCCTTCAAGCCCACTACTCCGGCGCAATGGAAATGGCCCGGCCAATAGCGCGGTCCCGGTCCGGCTACTGACATTTTTCAACCACCATGAAAGTGACATCGTCATTCTGCGGCATGCCCTGCGTGAAATCCTCAATGCCTTTTAGAATTCCCTGCTCCACTGCCTGACTTCCCAACTTCCCCTGTTGCCGGATGATCTCCAGCAGCTTTTTCTCTCCGAACATTTCTTCCCGCGAATTCTGCGCGTCCGTTAGTCCGTCCGAATACACCACCAGAATGTCCCCCTGGCCCAGTTGCAGCGCGCGCGATTCATAACTCGCAAAATCGAACATGCCAAGAAAATGCGCGTCTGGAAGCAACTCCTCAATCAGCCCCGTTGCGGAGCGGAACAGATAGGCCGCGTTATGTCCCGCGCTGATGAATTGGCCGCCGCCATCCGCGCTCAGCAGGAACAAAAAAAGCGTGACGAATTGGAACGGAAGAGATTTTTCGCATAGCAGCTGGTTCACCCTGCTCAACACCTCCCGCGGTTGCGGCCTGGAACGGAACTCCATGCTCAGAGCGCCCAGCACCATGGAACTGAGCAAAGCCGCCGGCATCCCCTTGCCGGATACATCCGCCAGCACCCCCATCCATTCCCCCGAACTCAACTGCAGAAAATCGTAGAAATCTCCTCCCACATAGCGCGTCGGTTTGTTGAAGGCGTGAATGCGAAAATTCTCGAACTGGGGCAGGTTGCGCGGCAGCAGACTCTCCTGGGTTTCCTGCGCCAGCGCTAATTCCTGCTCGCTCTTCGCACGCTCCTCCAGAGTTTTAATACGCACCACTTCCCGGCTGGCCTCCAGCTCGCGTACCGTATCCTCCAGCTGCTGGCTATAATTCCTGGCTTCCAGGTGCAATAGGCGCACTTCCAGAATATTGTGGACGCGCGCTCGCAGTTCAGCCATATCGAACGGTTTAGTGATGAAATCCTTAGCCCCCGCTTCCAGGGCACGCAGTTTGTGACCGGGCTGCGCGGTAATCACCAGCACTGGAAGATATCCGTCCCCTTCGATTTTCTTCAGGCCTTCCATCACCTGAAACCCGTCCATGCCGGGCATCTGGAGATCCAGCAAGATCAGGCCATAGCGGTTCTGCCGGTAAAGTTCGCAAACCTGATTCGGATCGGTCGTGGACTGGACGCAGGTATAGCCCGCCACGCGCAGCATGCCTTCCATCAGAATGACGTTCGCTTCCTGATCGTCAACCACCAGGATTCTGGCCTTCAGGATATCTGCGGTGCTGACCATGCCCCTCGTTCCGATTCGGCAAACTTCAAGGCCTCATCCAGCGTGTTCATGAACTCTGGAACTTTGATGGGCTTGGTCAGATAGCGAAAAAATCCCGCCAGCAAACCCTTCTCGATGTCGCGAGGCATGGCGTTGGCGCTCAGCGCCACCACCGGAATGTGCGCCGTCGCCCCGTCTTCACGCAGGATTTTAAGCGCTTCGATGCCGCTGATGCCGGGCAAATTAATGTCCATCAGAATCACTTCCGGTTGATGGGCGCGCGCCAGCTGGATTCCCAGATCACCATCGCCCGCAACCAGCAGGCGCATATCGGGACGGCGCGCGATCAACTGCTCCACCAGCTTCAGATTTGCCGGGTTGTCCTCAACGTAGAGCAGTGTACGCAGCGGCGCTCCCGGTTGAATCGGCGCCTGGGCCAGGGCCGCCGGCGCAGCCGGGTCGGCCGCCAGCTGCGGGGCGTCCACTGAATTCAGTTCAAACCAGAACACACTTCCCGATCCCACCGTGCTTGCCACACCGATGGTGCCGCCCATCAGTTCCACCAGGCGCTTGCTCATCACCAGGCCGATGCCGGTGCCTTCCTCCCGGCTGGTCTCCCGCCCCAGCCGGTTGAAGGGCTGAAAAAGCTGAGTCAGCATGTCGGGAGACAACCCGGCGCCGCTATCCCGGACGCACACGCGCAGGCGGCCCGGAACGCTGGCCGTGTAATCCACCACCACCGTTCCATTCGCCTGGTTGTATTTGATGGCGTTCGAAAGGAGATTGATCAGAACCTGTTTTAAGCGCGTCCGGTCGGCATCCACATAGTGAGGAATGCCAGACTGGGGAAAGGTCATGCGGATACCGCGGTGCAGCCCTTGCGGCTCCATCATGGCTTGGCATTCCTGCATGACTTCGGTCAGCGACGTCGGTTCCCGTGAGAGCGCCAGTTTCCCGGATTCGATTTGCGCCAGGTCCAATATTTCGTTGATCAGCTCCAGCAGATACCAGCCGGCGCGAAGGATCTGATCGATACTTGCCGCCTGGGTTGCGGTGGGCGGCGGTGAATCGGAGTTGATGAGCTGCGCGAAACCCAGGATCGCGTTCAATGGCGAGCGCAGCTCATGGCTCATGCTCGAGAGGAAATCCGATTTCGCGAGATTGGCTTTCTCCGCCGCCGCTTTGGCTCTTTCGAGCTCGATGTTATTTTCCTGCAGCCGGCGCTCGAAGCGTTTGCGTTCGGTGACCTCACGCGCCGCCGCAAACACTCCCTGCAGCTTCCGGTCACGGTCGTGGAATGTGGTGGCGTTGTAAGACACCACGGTTTCCTTGCCATCCCGGGCGCGCGCCGTCAGTTCGTAGTCTGTGACCTTGCCGGCGTTCAAAACCTGCTTGATGCCCGCCTCGGCCCGCTCGGCATCGGTGAAGTAGTTTTTGAACGGAGCCCCAATCAACTCGTCGCGTGTGCAGCCGGTGAGCGCCTCCATCTGTTTATTGACGTCGGTGATGATGCCTGCCGGGTCCGTGGTGATCAGCGCATCAATGTTGGATTCAATCAGAGAGCGAGTATAAAACTGCTGATCGCGCAGGCGCTGATCCAGCACTTTCTGTTCGGCTTCCACCTGCTTGCGCGCTGTATTGTCGGTGCCGATCAGAAGATAGCCGATGATTCCGCCCAGATCGTCGCGCAGCGCTGTAATTGACACCACCGCCGGAAAGCGGGTGCCGTCTTTGCGGATATAAGTCAGTTCGTAAATGTCTTCAATGCCGCGGGAGGCCTTGAAAACCAGGGCCTCAAAGCCCGGGGCAATCGGGGTTCCGAGTTCTGCGCTCAGTGCTTGCGCGCGTGCAATCACTTCCTGCGGGTCGGAGATGTCGGCGGGAGTGATCTTGTTCATCACGTCGGCGGCCGCGTAACCGAGCATGCGCTCCGCGCCTACGTTGAAGATCTGAATCACGCCCTTTGCGTCCGTAGCGATACTGGAGAAATTGGCGCTATTGAAGATCGCGCTCTGCAGAGCCCCT
>DATHNM010000544.1:0-10852 GCA_035486095.1 Bryobacteraceae bacterium | reverse complement strand
GGCCAGCGCATTCACTTGCCCCGCCGATACATAAAACAAACCAAGTTTGGTAGTGCCGCTTTCCACGCAGGTTCCACCCAGATTGGTCGGAAGCTGATTGTTCACGATGTCGCTTGCCGTTAGCCCCGCCGTGCCGGACGCCAGCGCAGTTCCAAAAATCGTGAACAGGCCATTGGGCGAGATGGTGGTGACGGAAGGCGTGCTGAATCCGGCGCCAACCACGCTGTTGATGGTGGGCCCGGGCACGGGGGTCAGCAGAAACGCCCGCTGCACCGTGTCGGCGCCCGGAGCTGCAAAAAGGCCGGTGCCTACAATTTGCCCCGCATTGTTAATTTGCGTGGCGAAGGAGAGCTTCCAACCGGTTCCATTGACCAGTTGGTTGGTCAGATCGTACATCTTGCCGCCGCTGTAGATAAACGCGTGATAGTTGGCCGCCGGAGGATAGAAAAGACTGGCCAGTTGCAGCGTGAAGTCTGGCGGCTGATTGGTGCTAAAACCGACCACCGATCCAGAATTGTTAATGGAACTGGCGGCGCTGCTCACATCGCCCTGCAAAACGCCAAGATCGGTAACGGACCCGTTGTCGAACAGAACCGCGCGAGACTTGCCGGTGGTATCGTGCAGGGCCTCGAAATTCAGGGTAAAGGCGACCCCGGCCGCGGCCCCCGAATCGTTGATCGCGGTAGCGATTCCCTGCTGAAAATTTGCCAGCAGCGGCAGTGCCTGAGGCGTAAGATTTTGCCACAGCGTGGGTGTGATGTTGGTGGCATTTTGCCCCACGCTGGCGCCGGCCACCACCCCATTCGAATTGATGCCGAAGGCTGCCGAGCCGCCTCCACTGGTGGGACCAATGAGTTGCGTGAGCGTGCCGCCAGAAAGCGGATCCAAGAGCGCCTTGCTATTCACGAAATAGTTCAACGTGGAGCTGCCGATTTCGAGCGAAGTGCCGATCATCTGGCCGGCATTGTTGACTCCCAAGGGCAGCAGGCTTTCAAGCGGGCCGGAGGCGGGTTGAACTGCGCCGTTTTGGTAGATGAAAGGCGATACGGATCCGCTTACGTCCACCAGATCCAAAGTCAGGGCCCCGCCCACCACCACACCCGAGTCATTCACCGCCGTGGCAACTACTCCAGTGGGCGGAAACGTGACATTCAAATCCTTCATCGCGCCTTTGGAATAAAGAAAGACGTGTGTGGCCTGGCTGTTTAACAAAAGATCCTGGCCCAGCGTGGCGGTGCAATATCCCGCCACGTTGCCGGATTGGCTGAGCGCCGTGCCGTTGCAGGATGGCAGATCGGGCAGAGTTCCCAAATCCTGAATGGTGAAGCGCGGTGTCTGTGCGGCGACAGAACCCGCGGCGAGCAGCAACGTGATGAACGGAAATAATCCGGATGTTTGTGGGGCGGCCATAACTGAGAGCTTAACCCGGATTTGGCCGCAAGCTTATTCGGGAGCGGACTGAGCGGTGAAGCAGAAAGTGGAACCCTGGCCAGGTTCTGACTCTACCCAGATCTTTCCTCCCATGCCATCCACGATCTTTTTGCAGATCGCCAGACCGATGCCAGTTCCGGGAACGGAGCGCTGATGCAGCCGCTTGAAGAGCCCGAAAATCTGTTCGTGGTAGGCGGGAGCGATCCCGATGCCGTTGTCGCGCACCTTCACCAGCCAACCGGTTCCCATGGGTTCCGCAGTCACTTCGATGCGCACTGGGTGGGGACCGCGGTACTTGATGGCGTTGCTCAATAAATTCTGCATCAAACCCGTCAACTGGCTTGCATTGCCCAACACGCAGGGTAAAGGTCCCACGGTGATGACGGCGCCGCTCTCAAGGATGGCTTGCTCCAGATCTCTACCGGCTTGATCTACGGCTTTATGCAGGTCTACACTCTGGCGCGCATTGCCTGAGGTGAGGCTGGTGAGCGCCAGCAGATCGTCCAACATCGAAGACATATGCGCCATGCTATCGAGAATGAACCTGGCGTACTGTTGGTTTTCCTGGTCGGAGCCGGTGCGCTGCGCCAGCAGTTGCGTGAACGCGCTCACCGTCCGCAGCGGCTCCCGCAGATCGTGAGTGGCCGCATAAGCAAACGATTCCAGTTCGGCGTTGTAGCGCGCCAGTTCCTCGGTAACACGCTTTTGGTTTTCCTCGGCGGCTTTTTGCCGCGAAATATCCCGGTAGTTGGCGACGATGGCGCGCACGTCCGGATCGTGCATGAGATTGGTGAAGGTGCCTTCCACCCAGCGCCATTGCCGGTCCTTTGCAAGCATTCGCGCATGCACTTGCACTGGATCGCGGAAATTGGTTCGGGCCTCTTCGAGTGTCTCTTGCACCGTCTGGGCGTCGTCAGGATGGATAAATTCAAAGGCGTTGCGCCCCACCAGTTCCAGCGGATGGAAGCCCAGCACGCGCTCGGTGGAAGCGCTGGAGTATGTAATGTTCGCACTGGCATCCAGCAGCGCGATGGCATCGGAACTGTTCTCAATCAAGGCCTGGAAACGTTTCTCGCTCTGATAATAGCGGCGGGCAGTGCCCAGGATGTCCCGCGCCGGCGCTTCGGCGCTCCCGTGCAGACTTAAGATGGCGGCCTCGGCGAAAGGTATCTGGGTGTGAGGGTGCCGTGCCGGATGGATGAGGTCTTGCAGGTCGATAGTGTCGGTTCCCGCCAACTCATCCAGTGCGCGCGTCAGCGCGTCCCGCAGATCGCTGGATTCACTGGTGGACACCATGTGCGTGTGGGCGCAAACTACGGCGTTCACATCGGAGCCACTGCAATCATCGCTGAAAATATTGATCGGGTAGCCGCAGAACAATTTGAATCGTGTGGTCTGGAGCAGGCGGTTCCAATATTCTTCCAGGCGGATGGCTGCTGCGAATTGGCGGGCGCTCCACAATAATCCCACCATCTCGCCATAAGCTCGAAAATTTCCGTTCAAGGCGATGGAACGAAGGCGCTGCAGCTCGCCGCCAACCACATTCTGGAATTGATCCCAATCCGGTTCGCCGTTCACCAGAAACCGGGCCAGTGTTGTAGCCGCGTCCAGAAACGCCAGGCGGCCGTGATGCTCGGGAAAGCTTGGGTCGCAACATCCCAGCGCATTGAGCTGCTTTACGATAGCTCGCTTATGGTCCGGGCTGGCGATGACGAGAACGGACTCACCCCGCTTCAAACCCTCCGCCAGGTAGCGTCCAACGCTCTTAGCCCAGGCCACCGGGTCCGCCTCGTAAAATTGGACCAGATGTTCTGACGGATCAATGGTTTGCGGACCTGGCGAAACAGCGTGCATGCTATTTTCTTAAGCCGGACACCAATAATCTCTAGTCTTGGATACGAAACTCCCGTGCATTGTTTCACAACATTCTGTGTGGGCGGCTAGACTAAAATCTTGCACACCGTTCGCGTTCATCGCAAAGGCGCCAATCGCGTGTCATCCGGCCATCCCTGGATCTTCTCGAGCGACGTTCTGGATCGTGGGCAAGCCAAAGGGGGCGAAGCCGTGGTGGTGGTGGAACCACGTGGAAACGCCATTGGCACTGCGCACTACAGCGATTCCTCCCAAATTTCCTTACGAATGCTCTCCGAACGCGTGGAGACCATCGATCGGGCGTTTTATCTGCGGCGCATAGGCCTGGCCGCAGCTCATCGCAAGCGCGTGGTGACTGATTCGGAGGCCTACCGGCTGATTCATGGTGAAGGCGACCAGTTGCCGGGGCTGGTGATCGACCGCTACGGCGACTATTTCACCCTTCAGACCCTCGACCAAGGCATGGACGCCGATAAAGCCGAGATTGTAAGTTGCCTCGAAGAGCTGTTCGCGCCCAAGGGCATGGCCGAGCGCAACGATGTGGCGGTTCGCAAACGTGAGGCGCTGCCTTTGCAGGCTGGCGTGCTCATGGGAGAGATTCCCGCGACGATCATGGTGCGAATGAACGGCCTAAACCTGCACGCCGACCTGCTGCACGGCCAGAAAACCGGGATTTTCCTGGATCAGAGGGAAAATTACGTGGCTGCGGCGCGCTACGGCCGCGGCCGGGCGCTGGACTGTTTCACCTCCACCGGCGGCTTTGCTCTGCACCTGGCTTCGCGCTGCGAAACCGTGGAGGCAGTGGACAGTTCGGAAGCCGCTTTGGCCATCGCCCGCATGAATTGCGACGCGAACGGCATCCCCAATGTGGAGCTGCGCGAGGCCGATGTGTTCGAACTGCTGGCTGGACATGCGGCTGGGCGCAGACATTTTGACATCGTAGTCCTGGACCCTCCGGCGTTCGCTAAATCGCGCCAAAGCCTGGAAGCCGCAATCGGCGGCTACCGGGAGATCAACCGCCGAGCGCTGGAACTTCTCGGCTCCGGCGGCATTCTGGTCACGTGCTCGTGCTCGCACCACTTGAGTGAAGCCGCGCTGCTGGAAATCATTGCCGCCGCGTCCCTGGATACCGGAAGAAAACTACGGGTCCTGGAAAGGCGCATGCAGTCCCAGGACCATCCGGTTTTACTCACAGTACCGGAGACGCTTTATCTTAAATGTCTGATTCTGGAGGTTATCTGACACATTTACGTGGCGTGACAAGCCCTTCGCGGCGATTTTCGCGGTTGCGCCATGGCCCCCAGTGCGGTATGGTGATCGGAGGTATTTAGGGATTCGTAATACCTGTCTGCCCGTTTCCCTTGCAGGGAGACTTCCGAGATCTCATTTGGAGGAACTGAACGAATGCTGACCGTCTGCGTGCATGCTCGTCGGCGCGCCACGTTAATTATCTTGCCGCTCCTGTTAGCGGCTTTGATTTTGATGAGCTTACCGGCTCCGGCGTTCGCCCAATCGGCGGCTGGAGGTGAAGCCAACCTCATATTGCCGGACTTGGCGCAAGCGACTTTTCTGGGCGGCACCAGCGGCCGTACGTTGTTGATGTGGGGGTTGGTGGTCTGCGCGCTCGGACTCCTGTTCGGCCTGGCCACGTTCACGCAACTCCGCAATCTGCCGGTGCATCGCTCGATGCTTGAGATCTCCGAATTGATTTATGAGACCTGCAAAACGTACTTGATCACGCAAGGCAAGTTTCTACTGGTTCTTTGGATATTTATTGCGGTGATCATCAGCGCCTATTTTGGCTGGCTGGCGCCGGTGCCGGGCAAATCGGTGGCGGTGACGCTTCCCATCATCTTGTTATTCAGCCTGATCGGCATCGCCGGCAGCTACGGCGTTGCCTGGTTCGGCATTCGTGTGAATACATTCGCCAACTCGCGCACCGCGTTCGCCAGTCTGACCGGCAAAGCGTGGCCCTGCAATTCCATTCCGCTCAAGGCCGGCATGAGCATCGGAATGATGCTCATCAGTATCGAGCTGGTTCTGATGTTGTTCATTCTGCTTTTCATCCCCGGAGATTACGCAGGCGCCTGCTTTATCGGATTTGCGATTGGCGAGTCATTGGGCGCCGCGGCCTTGCGCGTAGCGGGCGGCATCTTCACCAAGATCGCCGACATCGGCGCGGACCTGATGAAAATCGTTTTCAAGATCAAGGAAGACGACGCGCGCAATCCCGGCGTCATCGCGGATTGCACTGGCGACAATGCGGGCGATTCGGTTGGGCCCAGCGCCGATGGTTTTGAAACCTATGGCGTGACGGGTGTCGCGTTGATCACTTTCATCCTGCTGGCGGTGAAAGACCCGCTGGTTCAAGTGCAGCTGCTGGTTTGGCTCTTTGTGATGCGCGTGATGATGGTGGTTTCCTCCGCCGTCTCATACTTCATCAACGACGCAGTTGCCAAAGGGAAATATCGCAACGTCGCGAAAATGAATTTTGAAGCGCCGCTCACCTCGCTGGTGTGGCTGACATCGGCCATTTCCATCGCCGCCACCTATCTGGTCTCCAGTCAGATTATTCCCAATCTGGGTGGCGACACCACGCTGTGGTGGAAGCTTTCCTCCGTGATCACTTGCGGTACGCTGGCGGGCGCCATCATCCCCGAACTGGTCAAAGCCTTCACCTCCGTTCATTCGCGGCACGTGCGTGAAGTGGTGATTTCGTCCGAAGAGGGCGGCGCGTCGCTGAACATTTTGTCCGGCTTGGTGGCCGGAAACTTCAGCGCGTTCTGGCTGGGACTAGCCATGCTGGCGTTGATGGCCACTGGCGCCTGGATCAGCGGCTTCGGATTTGGAGCCCTGATGCTGGCGCCGGCCGTGTTCGCGTTCGGCTTGGTGGCGTTCGGATTCCTGGGCATGGGCCCGGTTACCATCGCGGTGGATTCCTACGGCCCGGTGACCGACAACGCACAATCTGTTTTCGAGCTTTCCACTATCGAGAATATTCCCAATATCTCCAGCGAGATCCAGAAAGATTTCGGATTCAAGCCCGATTTTGACCGGGGGAAAGAGAATCTGGAAGAGAACGACGGCGCCGGCAATACATTTAAGGCCACTGCGAAGCCAGTGCTGATTGGTACGGCCGTGGTGGGCGCTACCACCATGATTTTTTCGATCATCGTGGCGCTGACCAACAAATTGCAGCCCGAGTTGCTGGCAAACCTGTCGATTCTGCATGCCCCGTTCCTGCTGGGCCTGATCACGGGCGGTGCGGTGATTTATTGGTTCACCGGTGCGTCCATGCAAGCGGTGACCACTGGCGCTTATCGCGCGGTGGAATTTATCAAAGCGAACATCAACCTGGAAAGCACCGACAAAGCTTCTGTGTCAGACAGCAAAAAGGTAGTGGAGATTTGTACGCAGTATGCGCAGAAAGGCATGTTCAACATCTTCCTGACGGTGTTCTTCGCAACGCTGGCGTTTGCGTTCGTGGAACCGTACTTCTTTATCGGCTATCTGATCTCTATCGCGCTGTTCGGCCTGTATCAAGCCATTTTCATGGCGAATGCGGGCGGCGCCTGGGATAACGCGAAGAAGATTGTGGAGACTGAGCTGAAGCAGAAGGGAACTCCGCTGCACGATGCCACGGTGGTGGGCGACACGGTGGGCGATCCGTTCAAGGATACGTCTTCAGTGGCGTTGAACCCGATTATCAAATTCACCACGCTGTTCGGATTGCTGGCGGTGGAGCTGGCCGTATCGCTCACCCACGACCAAAGCGCCGTATTCACCGACGTTTTGGCGGCGGTGTTTCTGTTGATCGCGCTGTTCTTTGTGTACCGCTCGTTTTACGGTATGCGTATCGAGCGCAAATCGTAGACCTCGTCACGGTTGGGTAACCGTCAGAACGAAGCATCTTTCCGCTGGCCGCAGTCGTACAGGCGAGGAGGATGTCGCAATGAAAAAAAGAAGCATTCTGTTAAATAGCTTGGCGGGCGCTGGGTTGCTCGTATTTTCATTCACCGCCACCGCGCAGGATCGCCCGCGCGATGACGATTCCTATCACAGCGACCGCGACGCCCGTTTTCACGACGAACGCTGGCGGGGCCGTTTGTTTGAGGATGTGCGGCAGGACGTGCAGCACGTCGAGGCCACGACCTGGCCCGGAGGTGGAGACCAGTATCGTCTAGACAGGACGGTGGACGAACTGAACCAGTTGCAAAGCAAGCTGGCCAGCCACGTCTATGATGAACGCGATTTAGACCAGGTGATTGGCGTGTTATCGCGCGTTGTAAGCGATAACCGGATGGCGCCGCGAGATCGCGACATCCTGAGCGACGATTTGAGCCGCATGCGGGACTATCGCGACCACCACGCCGATTGGGATCGCTAGGTTGCCTGTTGACGCGCGGGATTTTGCAGCAGCACGGCAACAAACTCCGGATCTGAGGCGGCCAGGACGTTTTTCGGGATATAGCAGAAGCCCTGGTCGCCCCATCCGGTTCCCCACGAATTTTTCAGCGTAAAGAAATTTCCAACATAGCCGACGATTAACATGGCGTGCCGGCCATGTCTGCCCGATGCAGCTTCGGCGGCGTTGAACACTCCATCTCGCCCGACGTCTGAGAAAGCTGAGCCGGTGTTCATGGAGACATGCACCGGGCAGCCAGCGCTCAGAACTTTCTTTACGTCATCGATCGCAATGGGCAGCGGCGCGGCGTCCAGCCGGTATTGCTGCGCGTCGGCTTCCAGCTGTTCCTCGCGCTTTACCGGGCTGGGGCGATCGTCCGGCCACAATTCCTGACGGCAGGTCCCATACTGAACGAGTACTTGCCCGGGGTCTGGACCGCTGACGGTGCCGTCGCCGCCTTCGTAGGCGTATTCGTAATCGCGAGCATCGCCCTGCATCCGCTGGAATTCGAGCATAGTGAAATTAGGCGACAAGCGAGGCGACTCCTGATTCAGAATATTGCGCGACATTTCAGCCGCGTGGGTCCAGGCAAATGCCGAGCAACGGCCGGTCTGACCCTGATCGCCCACCGGCGTAACATACTTGCGCAGGTCGACGGCCGGCTGCTCGGCGACATTTGCAAATGCCGGCGGCAGCGGCTGCGGCGGCACGGCATCGCCTTTCTGCGGCACAGCCACTTCCAGATTGTTCCAATCGATGCCCGTATAGCGCGCCATCAGCAGTTCCAGCACGGTCTGCGTCACTACGCCGAATGCGAACAGCTTGCCCTCCCGCTCAAATAGCTGGACGGTGTCCGACGTGCCAGGGGCAATCTGATCGAAGTTCTGATCGAAGCGTGCGTCTTCGTAGGGCTGAAAACCTTCGTCGGTTTTCTGCTGGACTAGCGTGTCGCCGAAGAAGGGATGATCGCCGAAAAGGTTTTGGGCGGATTGTTGATAGTCTGTCGCGGACCAATCGCCGGTATCGTCCTGAAAGTCCGCCGCATCGGCATTCGGGAAGTCCGACGCGCTGCCGAAAACATCGTCGTCCACCGGCGGCAGATCGTCGCTGGACGCAAACATGTCGTCCAGGTCGTCATTGTTGTCCCCACCGCCGTTTGGATCGCCGTCATCGGGCGGCTGGTCACCATCGGGATCGCCGTCCTGATCGTCGCCCTGATCTTGATCGTCCTGATCCTGATCGTCAGCTCCCCCGTCGTCGCCGTCCCCAAAATCTCCAAAACCGCCGCCGTCGCCAAAATCGTCGCCCATGATTCCTCGAACGATGGTTGCTTTGGAGGCGTCCGATTGTCAACCGGTAAGACAGAAGCGGTATGCTATCCTTTCGTCGCAAGACTTAACCAATGGAGGACAGATGAATCCGCAGGAAGTTTTGGAGTTTGCGAAAAGCAAAGAAGTACGCCAAGTGGATTTGCGCTTCACGGATCTGCCAGGTTTGCAGCAGCACGTCTCCTATCCCATCACCCAGTTGACCCAGGATTCGTTTGAAGAGGGGTTCGGCATCGATGGATCCAGCATCCGCGGTTGGGCGGCCATCAATGAGAGCGACATGCTGCTCATTCCGGACGCGAGCACCGCGTTCATCGATCCGTTTGGTGAAACTCGAACGCTGGTGATGACCAGCGATGTCATCGATCCCATCACACGGCAGCACTATGAGCGCGATCCGCGCTGGATCGCCCGCAAGGCCGAGAGCTATTTGAAGAACAGCGGCCTGGCTGACACGGCGTATTTTGGGGCGGAGGCTGAGTTCTTTATTTTCGATAACGTGCGGTTCGATCAGAACCAGCATTCGGGCTACTACTTTATCGATGCCGAGGAAGGCCGCTGGAATTCGGGGCGCGAGGGCGCCAACCTGGGCTATCGTCCACGTTACAAGGAAGGCTATTTTCCAGTTCCGCCTACCGATCACTATCAGGACCTGCGGGCCGAGATGGTGGAGACGATGATCAAGTGCGGGATCAACATTGAGTGCCATCATCACGAAGTGGCCACCGGCGGGCAGTGCGAGATCGATCAGCGCTTCGACACGCTGATTAAATCGGCCGACAACATGATGCTGTACAAATACGTGATCCGCAACTGCGCGTATCAATACGGCAAGTCGGTAACGTTCATGCCAAAGCCATTGTTCGGCGACAACGGCAGCGGGATGCATACGCACCAAAGTTTATGGAAGGACGGCAAGCCGCAATTTGCTGGCGACGGGTATGCAGGCTTGAGCCAGATGGCGCTGCACTACATTGCTGGATTGCTGAAACACGCGCGGGCGCTCTCGGCCATCATTGCGCCAACCACCAACAGCTATAAGCGGCTGGTGCCGGGTTATGAAGCCCCGGTAAACCTGGCGTATTCGCGGCGCAACCGCTCGGCTGCGGTTCGCATTCCCATGTACTCGGCCAGCCCGAAAGCCAAGCGCGTGGAGTTTCGGCCGCCGGATCCATCATCGAATCCATACATGGCTTTTGCCGCGATGCTGATGGCTGGGATTGACGGAATTCTAACCAAAGCCGATCCCGGCGAACCGTTGGATAAAGATATCTACGATCTGTCGCCCGAAGAGATGAAGAAAGTCCCCTCTATGCCGTCCTCACTGGAAGAGGCGCTGGGATGTTTGGAAGACGATCACTCGTTCCTGCTGAAAGGCGATGTGTTCACGGAAGAACTGATTGAGACTTTCATTAATTACAAACGCCGCAATGAGGCGGATGCGATCCGCTTGCGGCCGCACCCGTACGAGTTCGCGATGTATTACGACATTTGAAAAGTCCGTTATTGCCGCTGGAAATAAAGCGTCTCCGGCTGATGGCCGGTTCGTTCGACTTGGAGTACCATCGTACCCTCGTCGCGTAGGCTGTAGCGTTCCACGATATTGACGCCATCCTGCATGGTCATTACTTTTAGAACATCGCCGTCCCACTTCGCCTTGCTCTTAAAGCCGACATCCTTGATGGAGGCTTTCGCTCGCGCATCCGTGCTGAAGCTGGTGGATGTCGACAGATTCGCCCCATCGAAATCGAAGTTGCGCTGCACGTAGATGTTGCCTTCCCGGTCATTAATGGTGACAGTACCGGTCTGGATGCCC
>DATHNM010000543.1:0-35284 GCA_035486095.1 Bryobacteraceae bacterium | reverse complement strand
GCTCTCGCCGTGCTACAATCCGGAGCTTTGGTGCTCGCCGTGATTCGCTGTATGGGCGAGTGTTTCGCTCGTCATGATTCATTTGCGCCGCACTGACTACAAGACCATTGCCTTCTTGCACCTTCCTAAGACGGGAGGAATGACTCTAATAAGACACATGCAGACGCATCTGTTTCAGGTGCCGCTGGTTAACGTGCCGAACAGCGAGGCACTTCTTGATGCGCCGGATGTTATCCGAGGTGCGGAGCTTGTGGCAGGCCACTTCTTTTATCCCTTGCTGGCTATGTTAGACAAGCCAGCGTACTCGATGACGCTGCTCCGCGATTCGGTGCAGCGAACGATTTCGTCATACGAGTTCGTTTTGCGGCATCCGACACACCCGCTCTACGAGGAATTCATGGCGGCGGGGATTACTTCTCCCCTACAATTCGCCACGGACAAATCGTTTGCCTTTCATGGTTCGAACATGCAAACACGCATGCTGGGAGTGGATTATGATTTTCCATGCCTCATACATGGAATCAAAACCAAGGCCATCTCGATTGACGAAGCTAAGGCCGTGGTTGGGACAGCGGAAAGCCGTCCGTGTGACGCGGCGGGGCTGCAGCGGGCCATGGACCGTTTGAAATCCATGGGGTTTTTCGGTCTTACGGAACACTACCAGGCGAGCCTTGAACTGCTATGCAGAACCTTCAACCTGGAAGTTCCCACGGAAGCATTTATGGAAAATGCAGCTCCAGCTGAGGACGTGTCCAGACGGGCGCTGATGAAACCGGACGAAGTGGAAGCCTTGCGCGCCGCCAATCATTTTGACGAGGAACTATACCGGTTCGCGAGGGAGTTGTTTCAGGAACGGTGCCAGATGCATGGCATAACAGTGCGTTCGCGCGCCATCGGGTGCTAGGTCCTGCCGGCAGGCGAAACCCACGCCCCACCTGTCACAATAGAGATACATGACAGGGAATGAGATCCGCGAGACGTTTCTCAACTTCTTCGCGGCCAATAACCATCGCGTTGTTCGCAGTTCGTCGCTGGTCCCGGCCAACGACCCGACGTTGCTTTTCACCAACGCGGGCATGAACCAGTTCAAGGACGTTTTCACCGGGATCGAGAAGCGCGATTATTCGCGCGCCGCCTCGTCGCAAAAGTGCGTGCGCGCGGGCGGCAAGCACAACGATCTGGATAATGTCGGCTACACGCGCCGCCATCATACCTTCTTTGAGATGCTGGGCAATTTTTCGTTCGGCGACTATTTCAAGAGGGAAGCGATTGCCTTTGCCTGGGAGCTGCTGACACGCGATTTTTCGATCCCCAAAGACAAGCTGTACATCAGTGTCTTTCGCGAAGATGACGACGCCGAGCGGCTGTGGCAGGAAGTGGCTGGAGTCCCGAAATCCCGCATCTTTCGCTTGGATGAAGCGGACAATTTTTGGCAAATGGGCGAAACGGGCCCGTGCGGCCCGTGTTCAGAAATCTACTACGATTTCGGACCCGAAGCCGGACCGGGTGAGTTTCCGCACAATCCGGGCGAGCGCTTCGTCGAAATCTGGAATCTGGTCTTCATGCAATTCGATCGCGCGGCCGACGGTGTGATGACGCCGCTGCCCCGGCCTTCCATCGACACCGGCATGGGACTGGAGCGCGTTTCTTGCGTCTTACAAGGCAAGATTTCGAATTACGATACGGATCTTCTGCGCCCCATCATTCATCGCGCGGCGGAAATGTTCGGCGTGGCATACGGCGACGATCCTCGCACCGATGTCGCTTTGCGCATCAATGCCGACCATGTTCGCGCGGCGGCCTTTCTGGTTCACGATGGCGTAACGCCGTCCAATGAAGGGCGCGGTTATGTGCTGCGCAAAATCATGCGCCGGGCCATTCGAAATGCCCGCATGATCGGGCGCGAAGAGCCTTATTTATACGAACTCACGGGCTTCGTGGCCGATCTGATGAAGCCTGGTTATCCCGAGATGCTGGATAGCATCCAACGCGTCGCCCGGGTGGTGAAAGACGAAGAGCATCGCTATGCGACCACGTTCCAGGTGGCCGAAAAGGTCTTCATCGATGAAGCCAGGTCGGCGGCGGGCGGCGTTTTGCCAGGGCCGGCTTCGTTCAAGCTTTACGATACGTTCGGGCTGGCGCTGGACGAGCAAGAGGAGATGGCTCGCGAGCGCGGCCTGAGTATCGACCAGGCGGGGTTCCACGCCGAAATGGAGAAGCAGCGGACGCGCGCCCGGGCCAGTTGGCGCGGAGCCGATAAAGCGCAGGTCGCCCCGGTCTACAAGGAACTGCCGCCCACCGAATTTATCGGCCGCGAGACGCTGGATTCGCCACTCAAGATTCTGCGCGTAATCGAACAGAATGGCAACACCGAACTGGTGTTCGACCGTACGCCATTTTATGCCGAAGCCGGCGGCCAGGTGGGCGACACCGGCGTCCTGGTTTCGCCTTCCACCGGCGATACGGTTGCCTTGGTTCGCAACACCTATAAACCGGCGCCGGGCGCAGTGGTGCACCGCGTGGAACTGGTGGGTCCCCTAAAAGAAGGGGACGAGGTGGTTGGCCGCGTCGACGCGGGCCTCCGCCATTCCACCATGCGCAACCACACGGCCACGCATCTTTTGCATGCCGCGCTGCGCAAAGTGCTGGGGCCGCACGTCAAGCAGGCCGGAAGCATAGTGGATCCCAATCGCCTGCGCTTCGATTTTACGCATTATGCTCACACCGATCCCGAAGAGCTGGCGGAAATTCAAAGGCTGGTGAATGAAGAGATCCTGAGAAATATCGAAGTTCACACTGACGTGATGGATCTGGACCAGGCGCTCAGCACGGGCGCCATGGCGCTGTTCGGCGAGAAGTACGGCGATCGGGTACGCGTGGTCAACATCCCCGGCTTCAGCCGGGAATTGTGCGGCGGCACGCACGTCCAGCGCACAGGCGACATCGGGCTATGCGTGGTAACGTATGAAGCCAGCATCTCGGCCGGCGTGCGACGCATTGAGGCCATCACGGGCGAAGCGATTCTGAGCAAGTTCCAGGAAGAGGCCGCGGCTTCCCGGCAGGCCCAGGAACAATTGTCCGAACAGAAACGCGCGCTGGAACGTCAGATCGAACAAATGAAAGAGCGGCTGGCGCGCTCCGAAGTGGCGGGTCTGGAAAGTGGCGTGCGCGAAATCAAGGGTGCCAAGGTGTTGGCCGCGCAGGTGGCCGGCATGGATCGAGAACAGCTACGGACCATGGTGGATTCCTTGCGCGTCAAGTGGAAGTCTGCCGTTGTGATTCTGGGTTCCACCCAGGATTCGAATGTCGCAATTGTCGTGGGTGTTACCAAGGACCTCACATCCAAAGTACATGCAGGCAAGATTGCGGGTTCGGTGGCGCAGGCCGTGGGCGGAAAAGGCGGCGGCCGTCCGGACATGGCCGAAGCCGGCGGTAAAGATCCGGCGGCGCTGGCCGGCGCGCTGGACTCGGCGTATAAAACCGTCGAAGGGATGCTCTAACCCGTGGAGCAATTCGACGTCGTGGTGGTTGGCGCCGGGCCCACCGGCTTGGCTTGCGGCATCGAACTGAAGCAGCGCGGCCTGAAGACCGTTCTCATCGAAAAGGGCTGCGTGGTCAATTCGCTGTACAACTATCCCACGCACATGGTGTTCTTCACCACGCCGGAGCTGCTGGAAATCGGCGGCTTGCCGATGACTTCGCTCAACGAAAAGCCGGGCCGCACGGAGGCCCTGAAATACTATCGCCGGGTGGCCGAATACTATGGCCTCAATATTCATCAATACGAGCGGGTGCTGGCTATCGACGGCTGCGACGGCGACTTTCACATCCGTACCAGCAAGACCGAGTATCGCGCGCGCAAGATCGTTCTCGCCACCGGCTATTATGACGTTCCCAACATGCTCAACGTCCCGGGCGAAGAGCTGGACAAAGTAATCCACTATTACAAGGAACCGCATCCTTACTACAATCACGACGTGTTGGTGGTGGGGGCAAAGAACTCGGCGGCCATCGCGGCGCTGGAGTTGTTTTGGACCGGTGCGCGAGTCTCGCTGATCCACCGTGGCGCCGGAATTTCTGACCGGGTGAAGTATTGGATTAAACCCAATATCGAGAACCGCATCAAAAGCGGTGAGGTGCAGGCTTACTTTCATTCGCATCTGATTGCGATTCATCCCAAGTCGGTTGAGATCCAGACTCCGGAAGGCCCTCAGACGCTCAAGAACGATTTTGTTTTTGCCATGACTGGTTATCGCCCGGATTTGGAATTCCTGGCTTCGCTGGGTATCCGCCTGGATCCGGCATCGCAGAAGCCGCGCATCAACTCCGGCACCTTCGAAAGCGACCGGCCCGGGATTTTCCTGGCGGGCGTTATCGTCGCCGGCATGCATACCAATGAAATCTTCATTGAAAACGGCCGTTTTCATGGAAAGCAGATTGCCGATGCCATCGCCGATTCAGTGGCGCGGGCGCAATTGATATCATCGTCCTCATGACGCGACGAGATTTCGCCAAGTTCGCAGCCGCTTCTGTTGCACTCCCAGCCCTGGGCGCCATCGATTCAAAAGTCAGTGGCGTAATGATTGGTGCTCAAACCTACAGCTTCCGCACGCTTCCTTCGCTCGACGATTGCATCGCTGCGATGAAGCAGATTGGCCTGGGCTATGCCGAATTGTGGGATAACCAGATCCTGCCCAAGGACCGCTCCCAGATTCAAGCCTGGCGCGACAATCCGCCCATGGACGAGATCCGGGGCATTGGCAAGAAGTTCGGGGATGCGGGCATCGATCTGTACGCCTTCAACTACAGCTTTCGCGATGAATTTACCGATCGGCAGATCGAGCAAGGTTTCCTCATGGCGAAGGCATTGGGCGTCACTCGTATCACGGCATCGGCGAATGTGGATATTTCGCCGCGGGTGGATAAGTATGCCGAGCAATATAGAATCTACGTCGGGTATCACGATCACGACAGCATGAAGCCCAATGAATTTTCGACGCCCGACGATTGGAAACAGGCGTTGGCGGGCCGTTCGAAATATACCGGCATCAATCTCGACATCGGTCATTTCACCGCCGCCGGCTTCGATCCGGTGAGTTTTCTCGAAGAGCATCACGACCGCATCATCACGCTGCACATCAAGGATAGGAAGAAGGATCACGGCCCGAACATGCCGTTGGGACAAGGCGACACCAATGTCAAAGGCGTGCTGGAAGTCTTGAAGACCAGGAAATATCCCATCCCGGCGATGATCGAATATGAATACGGCAAGCCGGGGATGGACACAGTGGCCGAAGTGCAAAAATGCTTTGACTACTGCAAGGCCGCGCTGGCTTAACCAAGCGCGGGCGTAAAGACGTCAGCGTGAGCGGGCGGCACCGGCGGTGGCGGGTTTGGAGGCTTCAACAGGCGCCGGCACGGTGGGCGCCGTGGCATCCGCCTCTTTCTGCGTCAGTCCCAAAGCCTTGCGCAGTTCGGCATCGATGGTCTGGCGAATGTCGGGATTGTCCTTCAGGAACTGGCGCGCATTCTCGCGGCCCTGTCCGATACGCTCGCCTTTGTAGCTATACCAGGAACCGCTTTTTTCCACGATGTTTTGCGCCACGCCCAGATCGATCAAGTCGCCTTCGCGCGAGATGCCTTCCCCATAAATGATGTCGAACTCGGCTTCACGGAAGGGCGCGGCCACCTTGTTCTTGACGATCTTCACCTTGGTGCGATTGCCCACCACGATATCGCCTTCTTTTATGGCGGCAATGCGGCGGATGTCGGCACGCACCGACGAATAGAACTTCAGCGCGCGGCCGCCGCTAGTGGTTTCCGGATTGCCGAACATCACACCGATCTTTTCGCGAATCTGGTTGATGAAGATCAGGCAGGTATTCGATTTTGATACGCTGCCGGTGAGCTTGCGCATGGCCTGCGACATCAGGCGCGCCTGCACCCCCATATGGCTGTCGCCCATCTCGCCGTCGAGTTCGGCTTTGGGAACCAGAGCTGCCACCGAATCCACCACCAGCACGTCGATGGATCCGGAGATGATCAGCGCGCTGGTGATTTCGAGCGCCTGCTCGGCATAGTCGGGCTGGGAGACCAGCAGGTTGTCGACATCCACGCCGAGTTTGCGGGCGTAAATGGGATCGAGCGCGTGCTCTACGTCGATAAAGGCCGCCATCCCGCCGACCTTCTGCGCTTCGGCCACCACCTGCAGCGCGACCGTGGTTTTACCGGACGACTCCGGACCGAAGATTTCGACGATGCGGCCGCGCGGGAATCCTCCGACGCCGAGTGCGTTGTCGAGCGAGATGGAGCCCGATGAGATGGCAGCCACCTGCACGATCGCTTCCTTCGATCCTAACCGCACAATGGAACCTTTGCCGAATTGCTTTTCGATCTGGCCGAGGGTGAGTCCGAGGGTGCGTGTGCGTTCTTTTTCGTCCATGCGTGATGATCCTTAGAGGAAAGCCTTTCGCCGGGGGAGAAAGACTAGTATAACAGCCCAGCCCTTTCAGAATGGCTGATGTAAACGAGGGCAACCAGGCGTCGATGGCTCACAACTTCGGCGCGTAGTATCCTTTGCGGGCCCGGACGATCAAATCCTTGTGCCCTTTCACGCGAATCTCCACTGTGTGATAGAGGCCATCGGCTTTGAATGGTTCCGGGCGATAGAAAATGTTGTACTGGTGCCGCAGCTCATTGGCGATATTTTCGAAGGACTGGCTTAAATCCGACGCCTTGAAGGGGAAGAAGGCCTGGCCGCCGGTTTCGTTGGAGAAGTAGCGCAAGACTTTGTCGCCATCGGTTTCGATGCGCGTTATGTTGGTGGAGATGGTGTAGACGGTAACGTCGGCTTTTTGCGCCATTTCAAGCGCCTGATCGCGCGTGTACCGGCTTTGATTATCCTCGCCATCGCTCAGGATGACCATAGCGCGGCGGAATTTGTAGAGCGGCTGGTCTTCCATCAGCTTGTCGCGGCAAGCGAAGAAAATCGCGTCGTAGAGCGATGTCCCCCCACCCGGCCGCAGATTGGCGACGGCCTTCTCCAACTCGCCGATGTTGTCTGTCAGATCCGCCACCAACTCGGCGGCGGTATCGAAACTCACAATCATGGCTTTGTCGTGCTCGGGCCGGACCGTGCCATCGATGAAGGCGGTGGCCGCTTCCTGCTGGAAATGGAAGCGATCGCGAATGCTGTTGCTGGTGTCGATCAGGATGGCCAGGCGCAGAGGCAGATCGGTCTCGGCGGCGAACTCGATAATGGTTTGCGGCTTCTTGGTTTCAAAGACCTCAAAATCGTCCTTGGTGAGATCGGTGACGAAGCGGCCTTTTTTATCCGACACCGTGTATAGCATGTTGACGCGCGAAACATCCAGGGTGATGCGGTTCTTGTCGGCTGAATCGGGCGGCGCGCCCTTGTCGTTGGTTTTGGCCTGTTCCTTGGATTG
Organism: Bryobacteraceae bacterium; assembly: GCA_035486095.1. Lineage (GTDB taxonomy): Bacteria > Acidobacteriota > Terriglobia > Bryobacterales > Bryobacteraceae > Palsa-89. Next base: position 27,839 of record DATHNM010000543.1, on the reverse strand, counting down.
GCCGGAGAGCAGGAGCGTCAGGGCGCAAAGAGCGACGACAAGGTACAACTTCTTCATGGGCGGTGAAACCATTATAGGACGTGAAAACAGTCCCGGCGGGTTCATTCGGGCGGGTTTAATCCGCTAACATAGGCGTGGAGCATCGCATGACCCGATTGAGTTTGTCACTTGTTACCGGATTCGCGGCTCTTTCGTGCGCCGCCAGTGCGTCCGCCCAGCGTTACACCAGCCCTCCGGTCAGCACTTCGGCGGTGATCGATGGAAACCACATCACCATCGACTACTATGCGCCATCCATGCACGGCCGCAAGATCATGGGCAACCTGGTGCCTTACGATGAAGTATGGTGCACCGGGGCGAACTGGGCCACCAAGATCACCACCGAAGCCAACCTGGACATCAATGGAATGAAGCTGCCCAAGGGAAGCTACAGCATCTGGACGCTGCCGAACGAAAAACAATGGATGCTGATTATCAACAAACAGACCGGGCAGTTTCACTTGAACTATGACGAGTCCCAGGATTTTGGGCGCGTGAAGATGAACCTGAAGACGCTGCCGTCGCCGGTGGAGACGTTCAAGATTGAAGTGCAATCCGCCGGAGGAAGCGCTCCAGCAAACAAGGGAACGCTGTCGGTGCTTTGGGAAAACACCGACGCGTGGGTTCCTATCACAGTGCTGCACTAACCGGGCGCCGCCGGGTTGCAGCTATCCGTTGGGCGCGTAGGCGGTCTGCGACATATTCTCCGCCATCACCTGTTTGCCATAAACCCGCAGCATGCGCCGCGCGATGGCCAGGTCTTTTTCGAACTGTTCCTTTTCCGCGGCCAGAAGCTGCTCGGCTGTTCGAAAATCGATGCCCGCGGATAAATCGTGCGCGCTTAATAGATCGCTCACATACGTAGCGAGCCAATGTTCCGAGCGCATCAGGGTTTGTAATCGCGCCAGGGTCTTTTCCTCGTCCAAAACTTGATTAGCCATAGAAAACCTCCCAATGTGGTGGTTACTGCCAACAGCGTCACAATACTACGAAGCCCGTTGTTCGGGCGCTGATTGCGCGGCGCGTTCAGATTGCCGCCGGCCCCGGCGCGCGAGTCCCCGCTCTCTTCTTCCAGTCAAGATTCCTCAAATATATCAGCCACAATGGGCTGAGCGGAGATATCAAAACAACGCAGCTCACGCACGAAATCTTCGATGCTGCCCTGCATGGCTTCGGCGGCTTGCGCCAGATGGTGTTCCGCACCCAGCCGGTTCCGCAGCACTCTGGGCACGTCGGCTGTTTCCGACATCAACTGCGTGGCCCGGCGTGTTAATTCGTTCAGTTCCCTGGCATCGATGATCATTTCACATACCTTATTGCGAGATCGTGTGGCCTTCGGCGCGGCCCATCTGGCCGTGACTCTCCGGAAACAGATGCGGATAAGTGCGATACATCCGGCGGGCGACCAGAAAATCCCGCAGGAAATCGTCTTTCCGTTGTTGCAGCAAACGCTCGGCGACTTCAAATGTTATTCCGCCCGAGGCTCGAAGCTGCGAAGTAAGATCTTCCACGAACAGGGAGACCCAGTGTTCGGACTCCAGTCCAGCTTGTGCGGCAAAAGAGGACATGGTTTGCACCCCCGTGGGCATGCCTACAGACGAATTTATCGGCGTCGGGGTTACTGGCTGCGTTTCGGTCTGCAAGGCGTCCTGCAATTCCGCCAAGCCGCCGCCAGTGTCCGGGTTTTGCGTCGCGGAGAATCGCACTTCGCGCAGCATATTCTCGACTTTCAAAGACGCTGCATAAGCCAGCTTTGCTAAGCGGTGTTCAGTTCCCAGGCGCGCGCCGATGGAGGCGGCTAGTTCGGTAGCGCGCGACCGTGCCTCCGAAAGTGTGCGGATCAACTGCTCGAAGTCCGCTTCAGGAATGTACAAGTCTGAAGTCTAATCGTTTTCGGGCTGTTACTTCAACTGGACTTTGGGCTAGTACGTCCAGCCGCTATCCTTTTGGATAGCCTTGGTGCAATTTGGATAGCTTTGCAGTAATGATTAACTCCCCAACGTGGCGTTGGGTATGCTCCGCTAAGTGGACAACTAATCCAATCACGGTGGTTGGAAATTGCTTTCGCCCTACGCTTCGCGGCTCCGCGAGCAGCGACGGATCCAAATTCCGAATCACTTGTTCCGATTTGGAAAGCGCTGCGGTAGCCTCATCCAGCAGCGTTGATCGTGATGGCCCTGGGTCCATCTCGTGACGGATTGCCTCCAATTGGCCGGGCGTGAGCTGTTCGCCGCGAATGTAAGCGGTCAGACGCTCGACGCTCCCCGCGATATGGCGAAGATGAAATCCTACCGGCGCCAGACCATGCGGCCGTGACCAGATTTCGTCATCGCTCAGGCCGTGCGTCCATCGCTCCACATCTTCGCGGGCCTGCGCGTACGCGTGTAACGTCGGCGCCACCAGCGGATGGACGCCGGCCACCGGTCCCCGCAGCCAGGGCTCTCTATCGAGCAAAGATTCCACGATCATTACCTGATACGGTCATCCGGCATGTGTATGCACGTGCGGCACGCCCAAATGGTTTAAGGTATCGCCTTCGAAGTCGAATTCGATCAGCACGGCCGGCTCGTCGCCCACTACCCAGCCTTCATGTTCGGGCTCCACTTGAACAAACTTCGGGGCTTTATATTCCACCACGCAGCCGTCCGCGAAACGCACATTGATTTGCCCGTGCGCCATGAACCCCACGTGCGCGTGCATACAATATTTACTGCCCATTAATCCGCTCAGATCCTTGGCCCAATGGAATCCCGGCGGATAGATTAAGCGCTTCACGCGGCAGGCGCCAGTGCGCGCTACATCCACTTGCACGCCGCCAATCTCGCGGTGTTCGTCGGCTTCCACTGGCGCCAGCAGCGGATCGTTCACAGTCATGGTTGTTTCCTCCTGATTTAGGTTAACTCGCCACGGCGGGGTCGTTTTCTTCCAGATACGCCTGCATCTTGCGAAGCGCTTTGGCGCGATGGCTCACTTCCATCTTTCGGTCCAGTGGCGCTTCTCCAAAACTGCACGCAAACGGCGGATAAAAGAACAAAGGATCGTATCCGAATCCGTTGCTTCCCTGGGGCGATTGGAGTAACCGGCCTTCTACCTCGCCGCGAAAGGTGCGCACTAAACGCCCGGATTGCGCCAGCGCCACCACGCACACAAATCTTGCGTTGCGATTGGTGACGCTGCGCATTCGATTGAGCAGCAGCTGATTGTTGTCCGCATCCGTGGCCTGGGGGCCGGCAAAGCGCGCCGAGTAAACCCCAGGCGCTCCGCCCAGCGCATCCACTTCCAGGCCCGAATCATCCACGAACAAATGTCCAGCGCAATATTTGGAATAGTACAGCGCCTTTTGAACGGCGTTCTCTTCGAAGGTGACACCGGTTTCTTCGGGAGGCACAATCGATTCCAGAGCCGCCAGCGGTTCCACCTGAATGGAATCCGGCAGCGCCATTTGAAACTCGCGCAGCTTGCCGCGGTTGGTGGTGGCGCAGTACAGCTTCAAACCGAAAGCGCCGCCTTCTGGATTTCGAACAGTTCCCCGATGCCGCGCCGCGCCAACGTTACCATCTGCTCCAGTTGTGCGTCGTCGAAAGGCGTCTTTTCGGCCGTGGCTTGCAGCTCGACAAAGCGGCCAGAGCCGGTCATCACCAGGTTCATGTCCACTTCGGCCGAGGAATCCTCCTCGTAACACAAATCCAGGAGCGGTTCGCCTCGCAGAATCCCTACGCTGGTCGCGGCCACGGGCTGCGTTATGGGAAGCGATTTCAGCGTGCCGTATTTCACCAGTTTCTGGAGCGCCTGCACCAGGGCGACATAAGCGCCGGTGATGGATGCGGTGCGCGTGCCGCCGTCGGCTTGAAGCACGTCGCAATCCACAACCACGGTGCGGTCTCCGAGTGCGGCTGTATCCACCACCGATCGTAAGGAACGGCCGATCAGACGCTGGATCTCGAGCGTGCGTCCCGACTGACGTCCCTTGACCACCTCACGCGGCGTTCGCGTGGCGGTGGCGCGCGGCAACATGGAATATTCCGCCGTCACCCAACCGCGCCCGCTGCCGCGCAGAAACTGCGGCACGGTTTCTTCCACGCTGGCGGCGCACAGCACATGCGTGTGTCCCACTTCAATCAGGGCCGAGCCCTCCGCGGTCATCAGGTAGTTTGTAGTGATTCGTACCGGACGCATCTGGTCCGGACGGCGTTTGTCTGTTCTCATTGGGGTAGGCCGGATTGCAGGGAAAAATAGAATAGCAGACACATGAGCGCGATCCCTAACGCCACGATCACCAGGCACGGAACGGCGGCCCGCGCCGATTTTACTTTCTCCGAGGTCTTCTTGCTGCCAGCTGACTTGAACTTGGCCATGAAACTTCAGTGTAGATCGCTTCAGTTCAGATCAGGCGGCCGATCTTGACGGCCAGCTCGGCGGAGTAATGTGCTATCGGCGGTCCCTGATGCGCTTGAAGGCCGGCGTGATCGAAAAGAGTCTGGCGCAGTTCTACAACAGTAGCGCGCGCAAGCGGCCAGGGCGGATGTTCGATCTGCGCATAGCGCAGCCCTCGCAACGAAGTGGCGTAAAGGCGATAACGGGCTGTCAGGAAATGATCGCGTTCGGTGAGTTGGTCCGATTTGTAGGGTTCGCCGGGCTGTATGACTATGTCCGTCATCGCGCTGGACTGGTGCGGCCAATGCCGCCGGCTGCGGTAGCGAATGGCGCCGCTTTCGGAGGTGATCCGCATGCGCGCCCAAAAGTAGGGCAAATGATATCCGACGCGTGCGCCGATCACCGCAGCCAGCCGCGCCGCCTCCAGGGAAAAGAACCAGACGGCGCGGCTGCCATCGGGCCCAATTACATAGGTGCGCAGATTTGTTTCGGGAAAATGCGGGATGCCCGGCGTGCCGTATATCTCAAACGGGACCAGTCCCACCCACGCGGCGCCATCGTATGTGTCCAGTTCGAGCCCGGCGGGAATGAAGCGGCGAATCAGTTGGGGAGCGTAGGGCCAATGCAGGAAGGTGAGCCGGCGCCAGGTCTGGCGCATGGCAACGCTCCGCAGGCCGTCACTTCGGCTTGCTGTTTCGGCCCCGGCTTCCATATCCTCCACTGCCTCCATATCCGCCACCCCCTGGGGATTCGATGCGCAGCACATCTCCAGCTTCCACCTCAAACCGCGCTTTGCCGGGGATCGCAATGTTATGCTTGCCGCGGAGAATTGAGTTTCTGCCGCGCGCGCCAGGGTTCCCCCCAGCAAGTCCATAAGGTCCGCGCTCGCGCCTATCCGACAGGATGGTCACATCCGCTCGCGCCAGAAATTCATACTCACGAACAATTCCATCGCCGCCGCGATGTTTGCCGCGTCCGCCTGAACCCGAGCGAATTCCATAACTCCGTATGCGCAAGGGATACAGGTGTTCGAAGGCTTCCACCGGTGTGTTCCAGCTGTTGGTCATGTGCGTATGGGTGGCGCTTGCGCCATCCGACACGGCCGAGGCGCCCATGCCGCCGGCAATGGTTTCGTAGTAAGCGAAGGCCCGGCCGCGCAAGCGATCCCATCCGCCGAAGGTCAAATTATTCATGGTTCCCGAACTCGCGGCTGGGATCAGATGGGGAACTGCCTTGGCCAGCGCACGCAGAATCACGTCGGTAATCCGCTGCGACGTTTCCACATTCCCCGCCGCCATTGCGGCCGGCGGCTGCGCGCTCACCACCAAGCCACTGGGAGCGATCACTTTGAGCGGCCGCATCACGCCCGCGGTGTATGGAATATCCTCACGCACCAGGCAGCGAAAAACATAAGTGGTGGCTGAAACCGCGACGGCATAATTAGCGTTCACCGAACCTTCCACTTGCGGATCTGAACCGCTGAAGTCGATGGTGGCGCCATCGCCATGAATGGATACCCGGGCGGCGATCTTCACCGGCCGATCCGTAACGCCGTCATTATCCAGATAATCTTCGGCGCTGTAGGCGCCCGCCGGCAGCCGACGGATTGCAGATCGGATCATATGCTCGCTGTAATCCTTCAGCGCTGTCATATTGCGGCGCAACGTGGGCAGCCCGTACTTCGCCGTCAATTCCAGCAGGCGCTGCTCGCCGCGTTTGATGGCCATGCATTGAGCCAGCAAGTCGCCCTCGCGTTCCACGGGAGTTCGCACGTTAGCCAGAATCAAATCCAGCAGTTCGCGATCCATGCGGCCGCCGCGCACCAGCAGCACGGGGGGAATCCGGATGCCTTCCTGATAAATCTCGCGCGCCAGCGGCATTGAGCCGGGGCTCATGCCTCCCACGTCGGAATGGTGCGCGCGATTGGCCACATAGAACGCGGGCCTGCGGGTGCCCTTCAGAAACACACCGGAGACCGCGGTGATATCGGGAAGGTGGGTACCTCCCCGGAAAGGATCGTTCAGGATCGCCACGTCACCCGGCTTCAGATTAAACGCCTGGGTGGCGTGTTGCACCGACAGCGGCATCGCGCCCAGGTGCACGGGCATGTGATCGCCCATTGCCACGGTTTCGCCGCCGGCGTCGTATACCGCACACGAATAATCGCGGCGTTCCTTGATATTGGCTGAAAAAGATGTCTTGCGCAGCACCGCGCCCATCTCTTCGGCGATAGAAACCAGCAGGTGCCGGAACAGCTCCAATTCAATTGGATCCGTCTTCATTCTTTACAACTCGCCATGTTGACCAGGAAACTGGCCACCTTTTGCCAGCGATTGTTCTCGGACTTTTCAATGAGGTAGCTGTGCGAGCCCGCGTCGGTTCTGACGCGCCAGCCGGGCGCCTTCTCTTTCACTTCCTTTTCGGCAGGGGCCTCGCGAACTTCCCAGCTCTCGCCTCCGTTCGCCGTGACGTACTCCTCGTGCTTGCCGTTGTCCAGGGTTGCGTCAATCCTCAGGCTTCCGTTTACCGGAGAGTCGAACCGAAAGCTTTCGATAGCGGCGACGCGGCCTTCCTCAAAGATGGGGCGTTCGCGCCAGGTCTTGCCGCCGTCGGTGGTGATCAATAAAAACGGATCGCGGGGCGCGCCCTGTAAGTTGGCGCCTGAGATCCAGCCGCTTTGCGAATCCAGGAACTGAATCTGATCCAGGCCCGAGGCGCGCAGGCGCGGGTGCGGCTCAATCCACGTCTTGCCGTCGTCTTCGGAGGCCAGCAGGATGGAGTACAGCGTCGCCATGGGCGTGTGCAGGTTTCCGGTGACAAAGATCTTGCCACCCATCGCCTCAACGTTTGAAAGTTCAAGGTAAACCGGGCAGGGATCTTCTTCCGAACACCCCAAGCCTGCCGCTTGCGTATCGGCCCCCGTGCATTCATAGGCCACGCGCATCGGCTTGCCCGCGTTTTCAAGCGTGGTCTGCGCACTGAGGAGGCAGGCCAGGGCCAGCAGCAACGCAGGATTACGAATCACAGTCTCTATGGTAGCGAACGCGGCCTAAATCTCGAATTCGATGCCTTGGGCCAGTGGCAGGTCTTGGGACCAGTTGATGGTCACGGTCTGACGTCGCATGTAGGCCTTCCATGCGTCACTGCCGGATTCGCGTCCCCCTCCGGTGTCTTTCTCGCCTCCGAATGCGCCGCCAATCTCCGCGCCGCTGGTGCCGATATTGATATTTGCGATGCCGCAATCACTGCCACGCGCGCTCAGGAATGTTTCGGCCGAGATAAGGCTGTTCGTGAACATGGCTGACGAGAGGCCTTGCGGAACCGCATTGTGCCATTCGATTACTTCGTCCAGGGTGTCAAACTCAATCAGGTAAAGAATCGGCGCAAACACTTCTTCCTGCACGATGGGCATATTGGCGCGCGCCTTCACCAGCGCCGGTTTGACGAAGCAGCCGCCTATCTCCTCACCGCCGTAAATGATCTCTCCACCCTCGGCCTGGATGCGCGCCAACGCGGATCGCATCGCTTCCACCGCCTGCCGGTCAATCAACGGCCCCATCAGTGTCTTTTCGTCCAGCGGATCTCCGATGCGAATGTGGGCATAGGAAGATTGCAGCCTGCGCGTCATTTCCTCCGCGATACCGCCCTGCAGAAACAGGCGGCGGATGCTGGTGCAGCGCTGGCCGGCGGTGCCCACCGCGCCAAAAAGCGCGCCGCGCAGCGCCAGATCGAGATTGGCATCGTTCATCACAATGAGGCCGTTGTTCCCGCCCAATTCGAGCAACGTTCGCCCCAGGCGCCGGGCCACTGTTTCCGCGACAATGCGGCCCATGCGGGTGGAACCGGTGGCGCTGATCAGCGGAACGCGGCGATCTTCGAGCAAGCGCTGGCCGATGACCCCGTCTTCTCCAATGATGAGTTGGAAGACGCCGGACCATCCGTGGCGCGAGAGCACGCGATCGCAGATGTTCTGCACGGCTATCGCGGTCAAGGGCGTTTTGAGCGACGGCTTCCAAATGACGCAATCCCCGCACACTGCCGCGAGTAACGCGTTCCAGGACCACACCGCAACCGGAAAATTAAAAGCCGAGATCACGCCCACCAGGCCCAGCGGCTGCCATTGCTCGAGCATGCGATGCTCGGGACGTTCGCTGGCAATGGTAAGGCCATAAAGCTGCCGCGAAAGACCGACCGCGAAATCGGCGATGTCGATCATTTCCTGAACTTCGCCCTTGCCTTCGGCTACAATCTTGCCCATTTCGAGGGTGACCAAGGTGCCCAGATCGTCTTTGAAACGGCGCAATTCGTCGCCGATCTCGCGCACGATCTGCCCACGCTTCGGGGCAGGGAACATGCGCCAGCGCTTAAACACCTCGCTGCCGGCGGCAACCGTACGCTCGTAGTCTTCAGCGGAGGCCATGCGGACGCGGCCCAGTTCGCTGCCATCGGCCGGGTTGAAGGAAGGGATGCCTGCGCCGGACAGATCAGATGCAATGCCCAGACGCTCCAAAACAGAATGTGTCGCTATTGTGTCAGCCATCCAAACCCCTCCGTCCCGGTGGCGAATCTTCGTCCGGATCGCATTACGAGAGTCCCGATGCGCTCCATCGCCTGGCGCTGAAACCCGGGCTCCAGCCACGCCGAGAATCCATGCTTGGCGCTGATCCCAAATGCCGCTTCGCGCGTGGTTGCTCCGCGCGGCTTCACCGATCGAACGTGCAGCGCATCGCCGATGATGTCTTGATCCGTGGTTTCGAGCGCGATACCGGCCAGCTCTTCGGGATCGCACGGCAGTATCGGGGCCAGCGTCGCGAAGGTTGTAATTCCAGCCGCGCGCAATTCCCGGATCGCCTTCAGACGGCAATCGATGGTTGCGCAATGCGGCTCATACAACTTCCTTACCGCCTCGCGATTAGTTGTGATGGAAAAACTCACGCGCAGCCTGGTACGCCTGGATAACTCCACCAGCCGCGCAAGATCGCGGACGATCAGCGGCCCACGCGTCTGAATTACGAATACTTTCGGCGGCATGGTCAATAGCTGATCAAGAATACGCGGCATCATCAGCTCCGTCTCTTCGGCGGGCTGATAAGGATCCACCAGGGGCGAGCAATAAATCACCTGATCTTCACGCAACTGTCGCCGCAGCAACTGTGGCGCATTGCTCTTGAACGTAGTGAACTGTCCCCAATGCTGCCAATCGTCTGGCTTCAGGCCGCCATAAATCCGCATGGTGGGGACGTAGCAATACGTGCAGCCAAACGTGCAATTTCGCGCAGGAGTGAGGGAATGCGTGAATCCAGCCTGGGCAATGAATCCGGTGGTTGTGTTCAGAACGCTCCCGGCTTCGGATTCGAGGACTTCGAAGGGCATAGCAGCCTCACGCTTGCAGAAGCTTGCGCCGCAGCATGTCCAGCGCGATGTTGGTGGAAAACGCCCGTACCCGCTCGCGATCGGCCGGCCATTGTATGCGCCGCACTTCGGTGCCATCGGGCGATGCCAGGCCGATGAACACCAGACCCACCTTTTCGCCATCCGGCCCCGCGTAGCCGGTGATGGAGAGCGCGTAGTCAGACCCGGTTCCAGCGCGTGCGCCTTCCGCCATGGCCTTCGCCACCGGCTCGCTCACCGCGCTGTGCTCCGCGATCAGTTCCTGCGGCACGTGCAGCAGGCGAATTTTCATCTGATCGGAGTAAGTGATGAACCCGCCTCGGAAATAATCCGACGCCGAAGGCACCGCAGTGATCCTTCCGCCCAAAAGTCCGCTGGTGGCGCTTTCGGCCACGCTCAGGGACGCATGCCGGGCGCGCAGCAGATCGCCAATCACTTTTTCGAGCGAATCGCCATTGCAGGAATAAACACGATCGCCCAGCAGCGGTTCAATCTCGGCGCTAGCCTGCGCCACCAGTGCCTCGGCCTCTTGCGCGGTCGCGCAGCGTGCCCGCAGGTGCACGTGAATCTCGCCCGATACGGCCAGAATTGTGGTCGCAAGATTGGAATAGCGCTTATACACCGGCGAAATCAACTGATCCAGGTCGGATTCGCCCATCCCCACCACACGCAGCCAGCGCATCCGAATCACCTGCGGGGGCAGCAGCTTTTCCAACCGGGGCAGACATTGCCCTTCGAACATGGGCTTCATTTCCATGGGCGGGCCGGGCAGCAGCAGGAAGACCACGCCGTTATTGGCGATCCACTGTCCAGGCGCGGTGCCGCGCTCGTTCGGCAACACCTCCGCGCCTTCAATGACGTAAGCCTGCCGCCGGTTGATCTCCGCCATCTTGCGGCCGAAGTAGCGCAGCCGCGCCTCAATGCGATCGCAAATATCCTGTTGAAAAACCAGCGTGCGGCCTAATGCGCCGGCCACCGCCTCACGCGTCAAATCGTCTTCCGTAGGCCCCAAGCCACCAGTGAGCACCACGATTGCCGAGCGCGCCGCCGCGCCCAGGATGCTGTCGGTGAGCCGCTCGCGCTCATCGCCGACCACGGTCTTGCGCACCACTTCCACACCCAGGGCGTTGAGCTGATCGGTGAGGTACAGCGAGTTGGTGTCCAGCCTCTGCGGCGTCAACAATTCCGAGCCGACGGCGATGATCTCGGCATCCGCCATTTAGAAAGACCTCGGCATCAGTAAGGAAGGGGCCTGCCGGCGATGCCAACATCCACGCGATACAACGCGTTGTTGGTGCACACCGCCAGCGCGCGAGAAGGGGTGAATGCCAGGCCGACAATTCCAGGCCCGGAAAGAAACAATTCCGGATTGCGATCGTGATCGAAGCGCACCAGCCCGCGCCGGCCGCCCAGCGAGGCCGCCACATACAAGCGCCCGTCGGCATCGAAGGCCAGGCCCTGCGGACGGCCTACTCCGCGATAATAAGTTTCCACTTCACCTGCCGGTGAAATGCGATTCACCGAATCGAAGCTGGATGTGGTGGGTCCGGCGACGTACAGGTAGCCATCGTTCCCAAATGCGAAATGATATGCGGCGATAGAGGGCTCGAGCGTGGCGAAAACGTAAATCTGGCGCGAACGGCTGATCTTGAACACGGTGCCGCTCCGATCGCCCACGTACAGGTTTTCGTCCGGATCGAACGCGATGCCCGTGGCTACGCCCATGCCCTCCACATAGACCGACACATTGCCGGCCGAAGTGGCCTGATAGATGACGCCATCGTAGCGGCTGGAGATGTACAGTGTTCCGGCTTTGTCGAAAGCCAGGCCGGTGGCATTCATGATCTCGCTGGCGAAAGGCTTGGAGTTGTAGTTCAGATCGATCTTGTACACCGACACGGGTGTCTTCTGCCCGCGCGAACCACTGAAGGTGACATAGATGTTGCCGAACGAATCCACCGCCGGATTGCCCACCGGATAAAGATTCTCGGCGATCTGGATTCCGATGTCGCAGGTCCAGGCCTGGCTGCTGAGGGCTCCGTTGGCAACCACCAGTTCGCCGGCCGACGCTCCTTCGGGCACGCGCACGATCACGCAGGAATCAGAACCGATAACGATGGGCGCCTCCATGTCCCCGATGGTGACGCGCGGCCGTTCGGATTTTGCCAGGCCTGCGCCGCGGATTTGAAATTCGCCACCCGGGATGGCCGCCTCCGGGGTCACCGTGGAAATCTGCGGCCGGCCATTCGAGTCCTTCTTAGATGCCATAAGTAAAGAGTTGCAAACGATCTAATACGAATATAGCAAGCGCACCGTAAAGTCCCGCCATCACATCGTCGGCGACGATGCCCAAGCCACCCGGCCAACTTTCGAGTTGGCGCGCCGGCGCCGGCTTCCACATGTCGAGCAGCCGGAACAAGACGAACGCCGCCAGGTATGTTCTCCAGTTGAAAGCCGCCGCGCCAGCCAGCGTGATCCACTGGCCGATGACTTCGTCCACGACAACAATCTGCGGATCTGTTTTATTCAATTCTCTAGCCACCACGCTGGCCGACCAGATTCCGGGCACCAGCAGAATCGCGGTTAGCAGGAGCAGCATGCCGCGTCCGAATCCGGCGTAGTGCAGCGCGATTGCAATCAGCAGGCCCGCGAGCGACCCCGCGGTCCCCGGAGCTTTGGGCGCGTATCCGCACCCGAACCAGGTGGCGATCAGAAAGGCGCCGGAACTCCGCCGGGGCGGACTAGGAGTCATCGTCTTCGGCCGGCCTTCGGATTTCGTTCTCCAGGTCCTCGGGCTGAACCGGAGTGGAGATCACATACTTCTCGCTGGCCCAATTGCCGAGATCGATGATCTTGCAGCGTTCGCTGCAGAAGGGGAAGAACGGATCGTCAGGAGAGACTTCTTTTTTGCAGATAGGACACTTCATCGCACAGTAGCAAGGATTGGAAAAGCGTTTACCGCCGCAACCGGCACGGCTTCCTCGGACTCCACGTCCAAAGCGCCGATCAAATCGTAATCATGCGCCTCGGTGATGCGCATGCGGCGAATTTCGCCGCGCCGGGGCGGGGCGCCGGCAAAATCGTTCACATAACAGCAGCCGTCAATTTCGGGCGCCTGCGTGGACATGCGCGCCTGCCACAACAAATCGGTATCGGCCGACGGCCCTTCGATCAGCACATCCACTTCGCGGCCCACCATTTTTTTATTGCGGGCTTTCGAAATGCGGCGCTGCAAGGCCATTAACTTCTGCTTGCGATTGTGGATGGTCCGTCCATCCACCTTGGCGTCCAGACCATAGCTCACGCTGGAATCTTCATCGGAGTAGGAGAACACGCCCAGCCGGTCGAGTTGGGCGGCCTTCACGAAATCGCACAGGATCTCAAAATCAGCCTCGCTCTCGCCGGGAAAACCGACGATCATGCTGGTCCGGATTGCGACGCCTGGAATAGTGGCGCGAATGCGCTCCAGCAGCTTCAGGAAGAAATCGCCATGTGATCCCCGCTTCATGCGCTTCAGCACGTTGGAGCTGGCATGCTGCAGCGGCATGTCGATGTATTTCACCAACGCCGGATGTTCGGCGATGGTATCCAGCAATTTTTGCGTGATCCGGTTGGGATAACAGTACAGAAACCGGATCCATTTCTCGCGCTCCGTCTCAATCCGCGCCAGCCGCGCCATCAAATTGGATAAGCCGTCCTTGATGCCCAGGTCCTCGCCATAGGACGTGGTGTCCTGTCCAATCAGATTGATCTCGCGCACTCCGCTCGCGAACATCCGCGTAGCCTCTGTAATCACCGATTCAAACCGCCGGCTCCGAAACTTGCCGCGGTACTGTGGGATCACGCAGAACGAACACGGATGATCGCAACCTTCGGCAATTTTAATGTAGGCGAAGTGGCTGGCCGTGGACAAAACGCGCGGCGTCAGATCGTGATAGAGATAAGGTTCCAATGGCGTGGAATCCGGCTCAAATCCCTCGCACAGCGCCACAATCTTCGAGAGCTCGTTGGTTCCAACCAGTGCGTCCACTTCCGGAAGTTGATCGCGAATCTGATCGCGATAGCGCTCCACCATGCACCCCGCCACAATGAGTTTCCGGGCGCGGCCAGATTTCTTGTACTCGGCCATCTCCAGAATCGTGTCGATGGATTCCTGCTTGGCCGGATCGATGAAGCTGCAGGTGTTCACCACCAGCACCTCGGCGTCGCTTGGCTCGTGCGTTAGTTCGTGGCCGCGCTCAGCCAGCTGGCCCATCATCACCTCCGTATCCACGAGGTTCTTAGGGCATCCGAGACTTACAAAGCCAATTTTCACGGGTGAGGGTGCGGAGGAAAGTCCGTCACCTCTAGGATAGCAAGCGATGCAAGCCTATTGTGGCGGCGTGGTGTCCCAGGCATTGCCGCCGTCCGCCAGGCAGTTGCCGGGTTCCAGCCATTCAACGCCGGCGGGCGTGACTTTCACTATCGTCAGGGGCGGGCCGCTGGTGGCGTCCGGATATTGGAACAAGGTAGCGAAGGCGTCTCGAATCATTTTGACTGGATCGAGATTCGCCCAATCGCGCGGCAACGGCACGGGATGGTCCTTGGGGCAGGCACAGAGCACGCTACTGCCCGGCAGGTCGTGCGGCTCGGCGCGAACGATTCCGTATTGCCCTATTACAAAGCGAGTGATGCGAAAAGTGACCTTCTTCAGATCGAAGCGCGCCGCGTAAAGGGCCAGAACCTCGGCGCCCGGGCGATAAGGCGGATAGTGCGTTTTCCGGATCGTTAGGGATTGCAGGCTGCCTGCAATCGCATCGTTGCTGGCATGAACAACCGCTTCGGATTCATCCCGGATGGACAGGACACTCGCTTTGAGGCTCGGGGGAATGTCTCCGGCGGCCACGTAAAGCGTGTTGCCGTTTCGGAGGGCTTTGCAAGAAGCGACAGCCGTGTCTTTCCCGTTGGCGTGGTAGGTGCCCTTGCCGTCCACGCCAATCGTGACCAAGGTGGGGCTCCATTCAGCAATGACGTTGGTGCCCATCGCAAGCGTCGATGACAGAGCAGCAAGAACCAGAAGCTTCATGCCGGTAGCGAGGGAATGATAGCAAAGAGCGCCTGCAGAGGTGCTAGAATCCGCATCAGAAACGATGATGAAAACGGCAGCTCCGTTCGCCGCATGGGTGGTGTTTGCGATCGCTTTGTATGGGCAATCCAAGCCGCCCGACGTTGTTGGCTGGGACAAAATTGCTTGGGGTATGACGATCGCCGAAGCCCGTTCCGTCTATAGCGTGGACACGCAGCCGGAGGCCGATGACGATTGGACGCTGTTAAAGCTTAGAGCGGTGAAGATGGGCGGCGTTGAGATGGGTGTTCAGGTGGGCGCCAGGCACGGCACGGACAGGATTACCTTAGTGAGGCTTTGGTCGTATTTCGGACTTCCAACTTCGGCGCCATCCGCCGGACCACAGGACTTTGAAACCCTCAAAACCCAGCTCATCGAAAAATACGGCCAACCGGCCAAAGAGGAAGTGAAGCGAGGAGAAAACTTCCGCCTGCTGAAAAGCGTTCTATGGAGCTTCCCATCCACTTCAATCCTGATGACGCTAGAGCAATCGTCATCGATTCCTAATATCGGCAACATCTATCTGGACTACACGGCAACCGACAGGTAGGAAGTCTTATGGCAACGCGTAGACCCATACCGCGCCGCCTTCGGGCACCTCTGGATATTCGCCCGGAAACACGCGGTTCAGGTTCGCTTGCACCCCGCGTGAATCGCCGCCCCAACCCGCATGTACGGCGATGTATTGTTTGCCATCCACGGTGAAAGAAGTGGGCGGCGCCAGGATGCCCGAATTAGTGGGAGATTCCCAGAGAAGCTGGCCGGTGGTGGCGTCGAAAGCATGAATCTTACGATCGTTGGTTCCACCGCTAAAGACGACATTGCCGGCCGTTACCAACATGGAGCCCCAGTTCGGGCTGGTGGCATAGTCGTGCTTCCATACCTGTTTGCCCGTGTCGACGTTCCAGGCCTGCACCTCGCCGAAGTGATCGGCGCCCGGGCGTACGCTCATCGGCGCGATGTTCACTCCGTTGTACCTGCTGCCCGGCACATATTTTACTTCGGTGCCTTCCGATGAACCGCACATATTGTTATTGGCGGGAATGTAAATCATCCGTGTTTTCGGGCTGAACGCGATGGGCGGCCAGTTCTTGCCGCCATGCAGTTCCGGGCAATAGTCCGCCTGCCGGCCGGTGCCGGGTTTGTGCGCCGGATCTACATCGGGACGCCCGGTCTCCGGATTGATGCTGCGGAACACGTTCTGATAAACGTAAGGCGTGCCCTCGATGAATTTGATGCGTCCGCCGTTAGTGGAATCGCCGCGGTCGAGGAACCATAGATACCCGTCGCGCGCGACATCGATCAATCCTTTAAAGGTGCGTCCTGCGCGCTGGAAATCCACCAGGATCGGCGGTGAAACTTCGTCCCAATCCCAGGAATCGTTGGGATTGTATTGAAAATAGCCCTTGATCGCGCCGCTGGCAACGTCCAGAGCAATGGTCGACGAAACATACAAATTATCGCCGGGCCGTTTGTCGCCTATCCAGGGGCCGCCGTTGCCCACTCCCCAGTAAGCAAGATTCGTTGCGGGGTCGTAGTTGCCGGTCACCCAGACCGAACCGCCGCCGGTCTTCCACTGGTTTCCTTTCGGCCAAGTCTCGCTTCCGGGCTCTCCGGGCGCGGGTATGGTGTAAGTCCGCCATTGCTGTTTGCCGGTCTCAGGATCGTAGGCCGCCACAAAGCCGCGGATACCGAACTCGCCGCCAGAAGCGCCCACCATCACCTTGCCATCGGCAATCAGCGGAGCCAGCGTGATGTAATACGCCGCCCTGCTGTCGGCCACGTCGGCGGTCCAAACTTCCTTGCCGGTGCGGGCGTCCAGCGCAATGAGAACGGCTTCGCCGGCTGCGAAGTAAACTTTATCGCCATAGAGGGCCACGCCGCGACTGGTATCGTGCGCCACCACGGCGCCGCTGGGCCGGGTCTTTTTGTATCTCCACAGCAGGTTCCCGGTGCGAACGTCTATGGCGATCACCTGGTTGTTGGGTGTGGAGATGAACATCACGCCATTGTTGACCAGCGGCGCGGATTCGTGGACCTTGGGTTCGCCGGTAGAGAAAATCCAGACCGGGCGCAGGTTCTTCACGTTGTCCGTATTGATCTGGTCCAGCGGGCTGTAGCCCCAACCATCGTAAGTGCGGCGGATGGCCAGCCAATTGCCATCCTCGGGATTTCGAAGGCGGTCGGCGGTTACCGCCGCGTAATCGCGAAGCACCGCAGGTAATGGCGTGGGCGGGACGGCAGGCTGCGATTGGCCGAAGCCGATGCCCATTGTCACCGTAATCATGCTGGCTGCAACAAAAATGCGTCTGAGATAAATCACGAACGTGCCCTTCCCATCAGTTCAGAATTGAATGAGACGTATCGGAAAGTAATCATACACGATACATAGATGTGACAGCAGGACGAAAGAACAGCGGCAACCGAAACCATTATGACCGCATCCAACTCTGTAGGGGCGGCCAACATGCGAATGCGAAATGCAGTGGGTGCGATTGCGGTGGCGCTGGCGGCTGCGAATATAGGCTTTTCGGCTACCATCCCCAATAGCGCAGGGGTTTCCGCCGAATTGGTGATTACCGCGCGTCCCGCTAAGGGAAGTGGCCAGCCTCCGGCCGTGCAAGCCGGCGACCTGAAGGTTTTGCAGGGTAACACTCGCGTGCCAGTGGCTCGTTTTGAAAGGCTGCAGGGCAGTCTGGCAGACATGCAGCTGTTCGTACTGCTGGACGATTCTACGCGGTCATCCAGTCTCGGAACCCAGCTTCCCCAGTTGAAAACGTTTATTCGATCGCTGCCTGCCGCGACGCAAGTGGCCGTCGGTTACATGCACAACGGTACGTCCGCTATTGCGCAACCCTTCACAGCGGATCACGATAAAGCGGCGAGTGCTTTACGCCTGCCGATGTCGATTCCCGGCGGGAATGGCAGCCCTTATTTTGCTCTTTCGGATCTGATGAAACATTGGCCCTCACAAGAGGCCGCCGGACGCCGCGTGGTGCTGATGCTGACGGATGGCGTGGATCGGTATGACGGAGCCGTGGATACGGAAGATCCCTACGTCGAGTCCGCTATACAGGATTCTTTGAAAGAAGGCGCGCTGGTCTATTCCATTTACCTCCGTGGCGCGGGCTTGTATGGACGGGGCACCTGGGCAACTGACTTCGCGCAATCGCGCCTGATCGACGTAAGCCAGGAAACCGGAGGCCACGCCTACTTCCAGGATTTCAGTGATCCAGTGAGTATTTCGCCGTTTCTTTTCGATTTGCACGATCGCCTGGAGAATCAGTATCGCGCGACCATTGAAGACTTGAGCGGAAAGGGCGTTCAATCCGTGAAGCTGCGGACCGAAGCGCCCGGCCTGAAGGTTGAAGGCCCAACCCGCATTTATGTGCAGTAGCCCGCCTCCTCTGGCCACTCGCCATTCAGGAAGGTTTCGATTGAGCCGAAGACTTTTTCCGGCGCCTCAATCCAGGGAACGTGCGCCGCGTCTTCCACAGTAATCAGCCGTGCATTCGGCAAAATGGACGCCCACTCCCTGCCGCCGCCGTAGGGTGCCTGCCGGTCTTTGTTGCCATGGATAACAAGCACCGGCAATTTTAGCTGGGATATTTGCTGCTCCGTGAGACGCAGCCGGTGGATCGAAGGAAGAATGTTTTCGGCGAAGTGTTTCATGAAGCCCAGCTCGCTCGGATAATCACAGGGCGTCCAGTTAATCTTGCCGGCGTCCGACGGATTGTAAACCATCAACACGCGGACCAGCGCCCAAAACTTCCTGCACGCCTCCACCGGATCTGGCGACGGGGGCGTGCTGCGCAGTTCCGCAACTTTGCCGGCGAAAGCTGCCAACGTTTCATCCGCGCCCGTGAAGTGGGCGGGATATTGCGTGGCGGCATGCGGTTGAGCAGGTCCGATTTGCACCAGGCGGCGGACGCGCTCGGGATATTTCAGTGCATAGAGGATCACCATCAGCCCCAGGTATGAGTGTCCGATCAAGTCGACTTTCTCCACCTCGAAATGCCGGCGCACTGCTTCCAGATCGTCGACGTCGTGATGGATGCCATGTGCCAGCTTGGAGCTGTCACTGACGGAATCCGAGCCGCCGCGATTGCGCAGGTCAAAGAAGATGACGGTGCGCTGGGTGGCGAGATGTTTGAAGCTCTCAATCATGTGAACTGCGTTCGGGATAATCACTGTGTCCGGGCTGGTCCCGAATTTCTGAAAGGACAACCGAACGCCGTCGGCAGTCATAACAAAGCCTGTGCTTGGTAACACGCTCTTCTCCTCTGGTTTGTTTTTGGATGCTGAAAAACACGAAAGCCGCGGCAGGCACGGCTTAGCAGCAGACGCCACCACCAGCGTGGCTACTCTGAAGCGAAAAGCGGCGACAGGCGCGGCTCAGTTTGATTGAATCCGGCTAACGGTCAATAGCGGTATCATACGCACGGCAACCGGGACGCGTCAATTGCTTTTGTCAGCGGGCAGAACATTGATGTGTCCACATTAGAGTCAAGACGACGTCTCCCAACGCGTTGGTTACCGGAATTGTGCAGGATAATCATGGGATCTCGGACAATTGCGCGAGCCCTTGACCTGCACTACGCTCCTCACGTAGCATCGATACCGGTAATATGCGCAACCTTGTTCACTTGACTATCGCAGCCGCGCTGCTTACGGTATCGGCGGCGGCGCAAACCTATCGGCCGCCGCGTGCGCCGGATGGCCATGCCGATTTGAGCGGTATCTATGAGGCTCTCAACACCGCGAACTGGGATCTGGAGGATCATTCTCCGCAGCCGGGTCCCATGTGGCAAACGGGCGCCATCGGTTCCGAACCGGCCGGAGAAAGCGTGGTGGAGGGTGGAACTATCCCCTACAAACCGGAGGCCCTGGAAAAGAAGAAGGCGAATTTTGCCAACCGCCGCGTGAATGATCCGGAAGCCAAATGCTATATGCCTGGTATTCCGCGCGCCAATTATATGCCCTTTCCATTTCAAATCGTGCAGACGCCCCGCGGCATCATGTTCGTCTACGAGTTCGCCAGCGCGAATCGTCTGGTCAATATGGGCAAACCGGAAGAGGCCGGCTCCGATACCTGGATGGGCACCAACAACGGGCATTGGGAAGGGGACACCCTGGTGGTGGACGTGACGGGCTTGAACGGGCTGGCGTGGTTCGACCGCGCGGGCGATTTCGGCGGCAAACAATTACACGTGGTGGAGCGTTTCACCCGCGTGGACCCGTATCATCTGAACTACGAAGCCACCATCGAAGATCCCACTGTGTTCACGCGCCCCTGGAAGATCAGCATGCCGCTTTATCGCAGGGTGGAAAAGAACGCGCAGTTATTAGAATTCAAATGCGTGGAATTCGCCGAAGAACTGCTGTACGGACAATTCAAGAAGAAGTAGCGGGTCTATTGATATGAGCGCACGGTTCCTTTTTCTCCTTTTCACCATTGGCGCCCTGCTGCCGGGACTCTCAGGCCAGGTGCCCAAAACGCCCTGGGGAGATCCCGATCTGCAGGGTATGTGGCCGGGCAACATGGGTGTTCCGTTGCAAAGACCGGAAAGCCTGGGAACCAGGGCCACTCTCAGCGACGCCGAATTTGCGCAGAAAGAAGCCCAGGCAAAAAAGCAGGCGCAAGCCGACAGCCAGTCCACCGCCGCCAGCGACAGTGTAGGAATCGGCCCGCCTTCGTATTGGGTGGAGCGGGGCAAGCCCACGCGCCAGACATCGCTGATTGTCGATCCGCCGAATGGAAGATTGCCTCCCTTGACGCCGGAGGAGCAGAAGCTTCGCAAGGAGGCGCGCGGAGGCAAGGGATTTCCCGGGGAATGGCGCGGTGAGGCCAATTCCTATGACGATCTGAACATTTACTATCGCTGCATCACGCGCGGCGTGCTGGGATCCATTATTCCAGTGGTCTATAACAATGGAAACGAAATTCTGCAGGCGCCGGGAGTGGTGATCATTCGCAATGAAATGATCCACGAAGCGCGTGTTATTCCGCTCGATGGACGCCCGCACGTGAGCTCCACTATCCGCCAATACATGGGCGATTCGCGCGGCCATTGGGAAGGCAACACGCTGGTGATTGAGACCACCAACTTCACCGACAAGGACGCCATCGGTTCTAACGGCGCGGGCTATCCGGGCGACCCCGGCCACCACAGCGCCGACTTGAAACTCACCGAGCGGCTGACCCGTGTGGACGCCAACACGTTGAACTATCAGGCCACTATCGACGATCCCAAGACCTGGACCAGGCCCTGGACTCTCCTGATCCCCTTAAAGCGCGACGATCGCTATCAGCTGCTGGAATACGCCTGTCACGAGGGCAACATCGCCATGGGCGACATTCTCAGCGGAGCGCGCGCGGACGAACAGAAGAAAACCGAATAGTGGAAACTCTAGTAGAATTTCATAACAGGAAGGTATCCGAATGCGAACGAGGTTAGCGTTGGTGGCTGCGGTCGCGGGCCTGCTGCTGGCGGTAGCGCCGGCGTGGGCGCATCACGCGTTTCAGGCGGAGTTCGACAAGGGCAAGCCGGTGCACCTGGTTGGAACGGTCACCGAGATGGAATGGATTAACCCGCACTCCTGGATTCACGTGGACGTGAAGAATCCGGACGGCAGCGTAACCAATTGGATGGTCGAATGCGGCAGTCCGAACATCATGCTGCGCAGAGGATTCACCAAGCGCTCGCTCGAAGTGGGCACCGAGCTCGAGATTCAGGGATATCAGGCCAAGAACGGGCAGAACAAAGCCAATGGCAGCAGCGTGACCTTCAAGGACGGCAAGAAGTTGTTTGTCGGCGGATCGAACCCGGATCTTCCGCCGGATCAAAAGTAATTGCAAGCGGCAGTCCCGGAGCAGTCAGCGAAAGGAGTTCTCGCATGAAATACCGAGTTTTCGCGTCTCTTTTAGGGGCGGCGTTGGCGACTTTGCCGGCGGCGGCGCAAACTGTGGCGGCCAAACCAGCTGCTCCCGCAGCCAAGGCGGCATCGTCGAAGAGCAATTGGACTCCAGCCAAGACCCCCTGGGGCGATCCGGATCTGCAAGGACAATGGCCGGCCACCGCCAACATTCCCATGCAGCGGCCCGCCAACCTGGGCGAAAGAGCCGAGCTGACCGATGAGGAATTGTCCCAGCGGGAAAACCAGGCAAAAAAGCAGGCCGCCGAAGATGGCGAAGAAACCGCTAAGGGCGGAGACGTCACCATCAATCCTCCTTCCTATTGGGTGGAGCGCGGGAAGCCCGTGCGTCAGGCTTCGCTGGTGGTGGATCCCCCCAACGGCAGAGTTCCCCCCTTGACTCCGGAAGGGCAGGCGGCGGTTACGGCCTTGCGCGGCGGCCTGGGACCTGGCAGCCACTTTCCCGACAAAGTTGATTCCTGGGAAGACTTCGACATTTACAGCCGCTGCATCACGCGCGGCATGGTGAGCAGCATGCTCCCGACGCTTTATAACTTTGGCAATGAAATCCTGCAGGCGCCGGGCGTCGTGGTAATCCGCAATGAAATGATCCATGAGACGCGCGTGATTCCATTGGATGGCCGTCCGCATGTCGGCAAGGATATCGTCACCTACATGGGCGACTCGCGCGGGCATTGGGAAGGCAATACGCTGGTTGTGGAAACCACCAATCTGAAACCCCAGCCCGGTATAGGCGGCGGTTTATTTACCGATGCGGCGGTGCTGACCGAGCGCTTTACCCGCACCTCGCCGAACGACCTGAGCTACGATCTGACGGTGAACGATCCCAAGACCTGGACCAGGCCCTGGAAGCTTCACATGCCCTACAAGCAGGATCCGAACTACAAGATTTATGAGTACGCCTGCCACGAGGGAAATTACATGATGCTGGATGCGCTCAGCGGCGCGCGCGACCTGGAGAAGAAGGGGCAATCGACCAAGGTGGATCGATAGTTCTGAGCCGCGAAAAAATGAAGCTGTATTTCTGCGCCGGTGTTGTGTGCCTGGCGCTGGCTCCCCTTTACGCCCAACAGCCGCCGCTGGCGAAGGATCCGGGACCATTCCTTCCCGGCTTCGGTGCCGAGCAGGACAAAGCACCCCAAGTAGCGGCCGGACCCGCGCCGCACTTACCCGACGGCCGGCCCGACTTTGGCGGCAACGGCGCATGGTTCCCCGGCTTCAACGGCAACATCGCCGAGACAACGTGGAAGGGTGTGAAAAGCGCCGACAGGCATGTCGATATTCCGTTTCTTCCCGGGACCCTGAAAACGTATAACGAGCGCGTGGAAAACCGCTCCAAGGACGATCCGGAGGCCCGCTGCTTGCCAGTGGGCGTCCCCCGGTTCATGTTCGACCCTTATCCATTTCAAATGATCCAGACACGCAATCAGGTTGTGTTCGTCTTTGAAGGCGACAATTATTTGTGGCGCATCGTTACTATCGATCCAACCGGAAACAAGCATCCCAAGAATCTCAAGCCCACCTGGCTGGGAGACGCGGTGGGTCACTATGAGGGCGACACGCTGGTGGTGGACGTAACCGGATTCAACGGATTGGCTTGGCTGGATCAGGCCGGACACGCCAATTCCGACCAGTTGCACCTGACCGAACGTTATACGCGCACCGATTCCATGACGTTGAAGTACGAAGTGACTGTGGACGATCCAGGGGCGTATTCGAAACCTTGGACGGCCAGTAACACCATTCGCTGGCGGCCCGGGATGGAGTTGATGGAATCCATCTGTCAGGAAGACGAAAAAAGCTCGATACACATGATCGGGAAATGAAATATTGCTTTCTTCTTGCCGCGCTGGTTGTCATGCAGGCGCATGGACAGGTGCCGCGTCTGGCGGACGGCCATCCCGATCTAAGCGGCGATGGCGTGTGGCTGCCCGATCACGTGGTAGATCTGGCGGTGAACGGGAACGTTCCCTTCCAGGGCTGGGCCAGGGCAAAATTTCAAGCTAACCAAACCCTGCCCCAGAACGAATTGGATGTGCGCTGCCTGCCACCCGGAGTGCCGCGTATCATGCTCATGGCGCGGCCTTTCGAAATCGTGCAAACTCCCACGCGAATCTTGTTTTTGTACGAAGGCGGCGCGCACGTCTTCCGCCAGGTGTGGATGGATGGGCGGGCGCATCCGAAAGATCCGAATCCCGATTGGCTGGGACATTCCATAGGCCATTGGGAAGGCGACACCTTGATGGTGGACTCCGTCGGTTTCAACGACCGGACGTGGCTGGACGACGCCGGCCATCCGCACACCGAACGCCTGCACGTGACCGAAAAATTCACGCGGACTGGTACGTCGACCATGAAATACGACGTTGTGATCGACGATCTGGGCGCTTATACGAAGCCCTGGACATCCGGCAGCAATCTATCTTTCCACCCTGATCAGAGGTTGGAGGAAGATATTTGTCTGGACAAGATTTCGAAGTAACGCGAGAAGCTGATTGGTTAGGCCAACCGCTTCCTCATGACAAGTATCATTCCCACTAAACCAATTCCCAGCAGAGGGAGGGTGGCAGGCTCCGGCACGGTGCCCACCGTCGCTTGAAAAATGACGCCCTCGTAGGATGTCACGGTGAAGCTGCCGAGCGATGTATTCAGGCCGACCCAGTCTCCGGTGGATGGGTCTGACGCCTCCGGGCCAAGCGGGCCGATAGAGGACTGCAGGTTATAGGTGAGGAAGGCGGTGCTCCCGATCGCAGCATCGTAGGTCTGAATAATGTCGCAGCACTTGCTGGCCCCTTGATCGCCGAAGCCCGCCAAGCCGCCGGTGTTATCGAAGACGTCGGTTACGTCGCTAAAAGTCCCGCTGCCGATGCCGCTGATATCGAAGGAAGCCGTTCCGGCCGCGAAGTCGAGGAAGTACGACGGCGACGTGAATGCCACGCCGCTCACATCTCCGCTGGCCGTCACGGTGAGCGTGGCATCGGAAAAGGCGACGCCGGCGATAGTTCCAGAAGCGGTTCCGGTGAAAGTGTAAGTCCCGATTGGAGAAGCCACCAGAGACGTCAAACTGCTAAGAGCAACGACCACAAATCCAGCGAAGCGCATTGAATAGCCTCCTGACAGGCGTTAACGAGCTCATCGAACGATTGAAGTATACTACGCTATCGTTCGGCTGAATTATCTCTTTTTCGTCCCAGGTACCGGTACCCTATTTACAAGCCGGGAGCTCTGGCGACGCGGGTCTTAGTGCCATTGATTGTGATGGATTTGGTAGTCCTTAAGGCGAACCAGATCGTCGGCTAATATGGCGCGATCGCGAGGCGCCAGCCGTTCGTCGTTCGATGACTTCCGGATGGAATCGATTACGTCGTTCAGAATGCCATTATCAAACCGGCCTTGATCCAGATCGGCCTGCATTTTCGTTAACTCTTCCTGGGTCCTCACCAGGCGCTTGCGTTCTCTATCGGCGGCCTGGCCGCTCCAAACGTGCTCCAGATCGGATCGCACGTGCATGAAGATATGCGGTCGCCATTGCTCGCCGCGGAAGCGCTCTTCACGCTGTTGATACCAGTCCTGAGCGGCGGCGCTCAATGCTAACGCCGCCATGATGACACCTGCTATAAGAATTCGCCGCATGGAATATCCACCCCGAACCATTATCCGCCATGCAGGCGACAATGTCCGCCTATTGGGCGTCCGTGCACGCAGCGCCCAGCCATCTGGAGGTTCCGTTGATAGTCATGTTCATCGCGTGGCCGTCCTGGTTGGTGGCCAGCTGAAGGTTAAACCTGGTGGATTCCGGGCTCAGGGCTTCGACAACAATGGTGCCTGTTTGTTTGCCTAGATTCGACGCGCAGTCCATCTTGAGTTCCTGTTTGGTACCCGAAGAACTGACCAGGGTCACCTTGCAGGACTGATCCTTATTAGCGTTCGGGATCATCCTTGCCAGATCCTCTTTCCGGATGCAATCTTTGGATGTGGTGGTCATCGGTTTGCCACTGGCCATGGCCCCGGCCTGCTTCATGGCGGCTTCGATCTTGGCACGCTGCTCAGCCGGAATTTTGGCCAGCTGCTCGGGCGGAATCGATGGCATCTGCCCATGCGCGGCCTGCGGCATGCCGGTGGCCTGAGTCGTCACGGTAGATTCCCATTCGCCGGTCTTCACATCCAGAGGAACCGGATCGGCCGCCCAAGCTGTAGTGCCTCCCAACAGTGCGAGTGAAACGAAAAGCTGGCATCGAGTCATGAACCCATTAGAAGCGCCCAATTTTGGGCAGTCGATAGAGCGCCTGTACCGTTCTTATTACGAAAACGTTTCTTGTCTTAAGTGTTTCGCCGTAGTCCGTTACTTCGCGACGATACTGGAGACCTCAATCGAGTCGCCTGTGAGCTTCCCGGTAAGCGTGACGTTCTGGCCGGCATATTTTTGAAGATCGTCCAGATTCTGGTTGTCAATCTGGAAGACCTTGCCCTTGCTCACCAGAACGTACTTGCTGCCATTTTTGATGCACGCCAGTGTGCAGTCCTTGTCTGAGGTCAGATCGGTATGGGCCGCCCGCATCTTCGCGTGGCTTGCCCCGCACGCGCCGTCGGAGATTTTCCCGGTCCACGTCGCCCCGAAGCAGGACGCAGCCAATAAGGCTGTTGCGAAGGTAATTTTAGAAATCATTTGAACACTCCCGGCAGGTTAGACCGGTGCAACGGTAAAGTGTGTCTCAGGGAAACGGGGAGAAAACGGAGGGGGAATGCGGCGGGGCGTAGAGCCCGTTGATTTTATAGGGATTCTGTGGTGCGCCCGGCATGACTCGAACATGCGACCTTCTGGTTCGTAGCCAGACGCTCTATCCAACTGAGCTACGGGCGCGCGATGTCCATTATAGCAAGGGCGTGCTGGCCTTCGAAATAATTCTTCCCTGGGCATCCAACCTCAGCCGCTGATCGCGCCACACCACCGTGCGGCCAACCAGGCCCGCGGCCCACACCGCGACGCCGCACAGATCGCGCAGCGGAATCGCGTAGCAATATTTCCAAACGTCGGCGCTTTCCAGCAGCCACCATCCGGACGCAATCGCCATGCCGAGCCGGACGCCAAGCAGCGCCAATGCGATCTCCCAGTGTCCAAAAAGCGCCGCTATCACCACCCACAGGCTGGCGTAGGTAATCGGCAAGCCGGCGTATCCCGCGCCGCCGGCTAAGCGAATCGTCCTGGCCCAGCGGACCTGGTGGCGCCACGCGCCGAGCCACGATCCGGACGACATCCGCGTGCTGACGACAACCTCGGAGATTATGTTGCGCAGGCCCAGCGCATGCAATTGGTGGCCGAGTTGATAATCGTCCGCCAGGTAATCGGCGATGGCCTGAAATCCACCGATGCGATCGAGGTCCGATCGGCGGAACGCAAGCGTTGAGCCGAGTCCGAATTCGGAAACGCCGAATAATCTTGCCACCAGCGTGCTGGGCGCGAAGTCGGTGGCGATGGCGAGTCCTTCGAAGCGGCTGGGCCAGTCGTGCGCTTCGGCCCGATAGAGACAGGTCACCAGTCCCACGCCGGCGTCGGAAAGAGGCGCCGTCACATTACCGATATAACCGGGCGGGACGCTGATGTCGCTGTCATTGACGATCAGCAGGGCATGGCGCGCCTCGCGAGCCAAATCGATCAGCGATCCAACTTTTAGATTGGGAGCCGAAGTGGTGCACAAAACCAGGCGGATGGGCAGGGCGGGGAACTCGCCGATCAATCGTTCCACCTCCGCGCGCGCCGGATCGTCCGGTCTCCGGATGCCAAATAGAATTTCGAACTCCGGATACTTCTGCAGAGCGTGTGTGCGAATGGCCTGGTAGAAGCCCGCATCTTTCCCGTAAACCGGTTTCAGAATGGAAACGGATGGGGGGTGGGGGTTGGGGATGATGGATTTGGGATGGCGGAACAGCAACGCGATAACGGCCAAGAGTTGATACAGCCCCGCGGCGATCGCAATGACGACGATTGCTACGGTCA
>DATHNM010000542.1:0-2536 GCA_035486095.1 Bryobacteraceae bacterium | reverse complement strand
GGCACCGCCAGCTTTCCGATGTCGTGCAACACCGCGGCCGCCCGCAGCGCCTCCAGCTGCGATTCGTCCAGGCACAATTCCTTGCCCACCTCAACGGCGTAAATCTGCACCCGCTGCAGATGATCGTGGGTGGTGTGATCCTTGGCTTCAATGGCCAGCGCCAGGGCTTCGATGGTTCGCAGATGCAGCGCAGCCATCTCTTCGGCGTGCTTCTTCTCGTCTTCCATCCGTCCCAGATAGAGGTAATAAGACCGGTAAATCAGGTACACCACGGGGATGGCCAGCAGCGCGGTCTGCCAGCCGAAATGGCGATTGACGGCGCTTGCCGCGCCTGCGATCACCGCTCCCAGCAAGTAATAGGGGAACGACCAGATGTAGCATTCGCGCCACACGCGCCGCAAAGACCGGCGCTCGGTAAGCGCGATGGCGCCCGCCACCGGAAACGTGTTCATGACAAAGAATGCCGTGGCCGTAACCATCAGGCGCAGCGCCGGTTCCAGGTGCCCACGGATCAACACGGAGGAGTGATAAACCGCGCCCGCCGTTAACACCGTGATTGCCATGCTGCCCAGATTGAAAAGCACCTGATGCCACTTAGGCCGCTGCCGGTAATTCCACAGGCACTGCATCAGAATCGCCGAGCAGCCGATAACCAGAGCCTCTGGCAGCGATAGCTCCACGATGGCGAACAGAATGAACATGAACAACACGCTCAGCGCGCCGCTTATGCCGGGAAGGGCCACTTTCAGGCGTGACGCGAAGATGGCCAGGGCCAGGTAGCAGAAAAAACGGAACAAATCCTGCGATTCCCAACGCGCCAGCTCCACCACCATAACCGCCGCGCCGATCACTACGATCGCCGAAACGTAGATCTTGGCAATTGAGGGCATTCTGTTCCTGTTCGTCGACGCTGGCATGGGCGGGACTAAGGTTGCAGATCCCCTGCCAAAAGCTAACGTCCCTATCCAGTTGATACATCGGCGAAAGGGGCGCAGACCGATAGGCGCGAAAGCCAAAATGTCGCAGCCGAAAAGGCCACTTTGAGACATTCTGTCCGCTTTCACGCGGTATTTTTCGGACAGCTTATGAGTGATTTGTCCGATGCGTTCCAGAACGGGAGTACCATATTGGAATCGACCAAAAGAGCCGAAATGCAAAATAGTGCCTCTATCCCCCCAGGCCAAGACTTATTTAGGCATGCCGGCGATCATCTCCAGCCCGGGGATGCTGCAGCTCATCGAACTGGCCGAACGAATCGCGCAAAGCAATGCAGCCGTTCTTATTACAGGCGAAAGCGGCTCTGGTAAAGAGCTGATTGCGCGCGCTGTACATCACTATTCCCTGCGCTGCGCAAAGCCTTGGGTAGACGTCAGTTGCGCCGCGCTGCCGGAACATCTGGTGGAAAGCGAGCTGTTCGGTTATGAGAAGGGCGCCTTCAGCGGCGCGGACTCGCCGAAGCCCGGCCTTTTCGAGCTGGCGCATCACGGGACGCTCTTTCTGGACGAGGTTGGGGAATTGGAGCCTCGCATGCAAGTGAAGCTGCTGCGTGTGCTGGATGGCGTGGCATACTACCGGTTGGGAGGCACACGGAAAGTAACCGTGGATGTACGCATCGTGGCGGCCACCAATCAGGACCTGGAACAGATGGTCGATACGGGTAGCTTCCGGGGTGATCTGTACCACCGGCTAGGCCAGATTTGCCTGCGCGTACCGCCGCTGCGGGAGCGTACCGAAGACATCGTCCCGCTGGCCGAGCATTTCCTGAAGCAGACCAACTCCCGGCTCACTTTCACCGGTGAAGCGCTCCAGATATTGATGGCGCATCGCTGGCCGGGCAACGTGCGCGAGCTGCGCAATGTGGTCACCAAAGCGGCGGTGCTGGCCCGCTCCACCGAGATTGGCGCGGAAGATCTGCTGCTCGCTCCCCGCCGTACACCGGCCCCGCTTCCCACCACCGTACTCTCGGTCCCATCAGGGCCCATCGCGCTCTCGTCCGAAAATCTGGACGGCATGGAAAAGAGCACCATCCTTCGGGTGCTGGCCCAAACCAACGGCCATCAGCAGAAAGCCGCGGAGCTGCTCGGCATCTCGCGGCGCACGCTGAGCCGCAAGCTGAAACTTTACGGAAGGGAGGCTGTGCGGCAGTCCTACGCTTCCTAAGCGCAACTGCCAGCCTGATTCCAATGTCAGCCGCCGATCGCCGCACCGAACGCCGTTATCGCGGCCAAGGTGCCCTCACACTTTCGTTTGACGATCCCTCGCCGCAGGAAATCGTTGGCCGCCTGCTGGATTACAGCAAGAGCGGATTCCGCGCCGTACACGAGTATGCCGCGCTCCACACCGGCCAGGTGGTCGCGTTCCAGCACGCCGTGGCCGGGGGTAAAGCCAGGGTGATGTGGAACCGCATCGCCGATGACCGCGTGGAAACCGGGTTCCTGGTAATTCAATAACACTCGCTGGCGCGCTCACGAATTCGGCGCCGCCATCCAAATACTTGCGACCGCAGAAGATCTCCGATCATCTTTGGATTGCGGAG
>DATHNM010000541.1:0-20680 GCA_035486095.1 Bryobacteraceae bacterium | reverse complement strand
ATGCCGTTATTGTAATTGCGCGGTTCCATGGAAACGGGCATACCGCGCGTGATGCAGCGGTCCCAGCTATCGAAATCGTCGGGGCTATCGAATACGGTTTGGCCCGGCTTGTAGCTGCCGTGCATCGTGGCGTATAGGTCTTTGCCTTTTGGCGTCAGCGCGGGGAAGCGCCCATTCGGCGGCTCGCTCATCAAAGACGTTAGCCGCAGCACCTGCGTGCCGGAATCGGCCTGTGGTATCGCTCCCGATTCGAACCGGTCGTTGCGGGCCTTTGCGCCCTTTTGCGCGGCGGCGTATTCCTCATCCGTCATTAAACGTCGGTCGCCGTATTTTTCCGGCCGTTGGAATGGCGTGGCGATCAAATGGTTCAGGGGCCAGATGCCCTGCAAGTCAGGCTCGCCCCACGGTGTTTTGGGCGGCGTCCACGTTTTGCCGGATTGCGCGGCCGCCGGGCAGAGCATAAGCCCAATGCCGATCACACCCAAAACCAAAATCTCTTTCATCGTCTGAACATATCATGTAGTCTTGGGTGCGAGTGCGTGCGCCACACCACCAGGAGGTTTATGAGGCTTGTATTTGGCTTGCTGTTGGCCGTCGCCACTCTGGCGGCTCAAGATGATGCGCATATTGCGGCCGCGAAAGCCGCGGCGGGCGATGATTTTCAGAACCTGTTCCAGTTTCAGTGTAATGGGCCCGGTCCTGGAGGCCCACGCCCGGCGGCGGGCGCTGGAGCGCAGCGCGCAGTTCCGCCGAGGGTGCCCGGCCCGCCGGACCGCTCCACGTGGTACGCCGAACCGGTGAAGGTATTTGACAACCTCTACTTTTTCGGCCAGTCGGAGTACGCAGTGTGGGCTATCACGACGTCGGAAGGCATCATCGTTCTGGACACCATCTTTGATTATTCAGTGGAGGAGGAAGTGGCTGGTGGAATGAAGAAGCTGGGCTTAAACCCGGCCAATATCAAATACGCCGTGGTCAGCCATGCTCACCCCGATCACGATGGTGGGGCGAGATTCCTGCAGGATCATTACGGCACGCGAGTCATCATGTCTCCCGCGGATTGGGATGTGCTGGACAAAAGAACCGTCGGCACGAAACCGAAGCGCGACATGGAAGCCACCGACGGCCAGAAACTCACGCTCGGCGATACCACGCTGACGCTCTACATCACGCCCGGACATACGCCGGGCACCATCTCTACTCTGTTTCCGGTGAAGGACCATGGGACGCCACACCTTGCGGCTCTGTGGGGCGGCGTGGGACTCAACACAAACAGAGAATCCATTCAGAAGTACATCGAATCGGCCCAGCGCTTCAGCGGCATTGTGAGGCAGGCGGGCGCGGATATTATCCTGGCCAATCACACCGATTGGGACCGGTCCAAAATCAACCTGCCGCTGCTAGCCAAAGGCGCGCCCGGCGGTGCGAATCCATACATCGTGGGTAATGCCAAGGTTCTGAATTTTCTAAAGGTCGCCGAAGAATGCGCCACGGCCCGCATAGGGGCAGCGAACTAAAATTTGGCTTACTCGGTCCGTAGCGCCGTCATCGGTTCAACACTTGCCGCGCGCCAGGCGGGAATCACCGATGCCAGCAAAGCTGCCAGGCCAAGCAGCAACGTGGCGAGCGTAAGCATTACTGGATCCCACGGCTCTACGCCGAATAGCTGGGTGGTCATGAGGCGGCCCGCCCCGATGGCGGCAGGAATGCCCAGCACAAGGCCGATGCCCACCTGCCCGAATGCGCCGCCCAGCACCATCCTCATGAGTCGCCCACGATCCGCGCCCAGCGCCATGCGCACACCTATTTCACTTGTCCTCCGCTCCACCATGTACGCCAGCACTCCGTACAGCCCCACGGCAGCCAGCACCAGACCAAGGGCGCCGAAGAGCATGGTCAGTGTGGAAATCATATTTTCCTGTTGGAAATCCGTGCTCACTACCTGGGAGTATGGGTCAACTTCGTAAAGCACCAAATTCGGATCAACAGCGGCCAACGCCTTCCGCACGCGCTCTTCCATGCCAGATGGGTTGCCCGGCGCCCAAATTACGATGTTGTAGAGATAATGCGACCAGATTTCACCGCTTCTGTACGCCGGGTCGTCGTACTGTACGGTTTGTGCTTCCGGTACCCAGAACATGGGCCGCACCGGCTTCTTGTATTCGTAAGTCATATACCGCATGTCGTTGGTGACTCCGATGATTTCGAAAGTCGCGGAATACTTCACTTTGTCGATTCCGAAGTGCTGCCCTATCGGGTTCTGGCCCTTGAAGAATCTATTGGCAAAAGCTTGATTGATCACCGCCACCTTGCGCGTGGCCCCCGTGTCCGCGTCCGTAATGGGCCTGCCCATCAGGATCTTCGCGCCTAACGTCTCGAAAAAGCCCGGCATCACTCGCGCCCACGAAGCTCCGGTGTCTTCTTTAGCGGGCGGCTCCGGCCGGCCCTCGATGCGAATACCTTCGTTCCAACTGTCGCCCGTCATGGGCGCATAGAGCGCGGGCGCCACCATCCGCGTTCCGGGAATCTGGAGCAGATTTTCGTCGATTTGCCGGAACATCGGTTCCATTTGGTCCAGTTTGTAGTTGCCCAGCATCGGATTGATGGAAGCGATATATCGGCCCTTCGTCTCGAATCCGAAGTTCTGGTGCTCCAGGTTTCGCAGGCTTTGGCTGAGCAGGGCCGCTGCCGACAGCAATATCAGCGACACGACTACCTGCGAGATCACCAGCGACTTTTGGGCCCATGATCGCCCGGCGCCCACAGAGCGGCTGGCTGCCCGCAGCGCGTCCGCCGGATCGATGTGCGAAGTGATCCACGCCGGGGCGATCCCAAAGAGTACTCCAGTGAGCAGCGCGATTCCCAGTGTAAAAAGCAGAA
Source organism: Bryobacteraceae bacterium (assembly GCA_035486095.1). Classification (GTDB taxonomy): domain Bacteria; phylum Acidobacteriota; class Terriglobia; order Bryobacterales; family Bryobacteraceae; genus Palsa-89. Next base: position 17,800 of record DATHNM010000541.1, on the reverse strand, counting down.
CAGGCCAGGATGGTGTCGCATCGATCGGGATGTAGTTATTGAGGCCGCCTCTCGGGAAGGCCAGGTGAAGGATGAGCTTTGTTCCGGCATATGCAATGCCGATGCCACAAATTCCTCCAATCACCGCCAGCAGCATGGATTCCACCAAGACTTTGCGCACCAGCCGCCCTCGCGACGCGCCCAGCGCCACGCGCAAGGATGTTTGTGAGCGATCCTTGAACCCCCGCACCAGCATCAGATTCGCCAGATTCGCGCAGGCCACCAGCAGCACACAGGCCGCCGCGATCAACAGCAACTTCAATCCGTCCTCATAGTGATCCCGCAGGGACGCTACGCCTGCGCCGCCTGGAATCAGGTGCAGGGTCTGCTGACCCCAGAGTTGCTTCTCACCCGGTTCCATATCCGGAACATGACTCGCCAGCCATGCATGTAATTCCACCTTCAGTTTTGCTTCCAGCGGCTTCGGCTCAGTTCCCGGGCGCACCCTTCCGACAATGTCCAGGAAGTTGCCATTCGGCCTTTTTAACCGCGCCGTCTCTCCATCGATCAAGAGCTCAGTCGTCAGCGGCAGCCAGAAATCCGGCATGCCCCAGTCCGCCAGCTTCGCCCCATAAAAGCCCGGCGGGGCCACACCAATTACGGTGAACGGATGCCCGTTAATCTGGTAACTAGCACCAACCGCCGAGGGGTCGGAGGCGTACTTCTCCTGCCAGATGCGGTAGCTCATCACGGCCACCGGCTGCGCACCCTCCTGGTCGTCCGCGTCGGTCATCATCCGGCCAATCCAGGGGCGCACACCCAGCGTTCTGAAGAAATTGCCGGACACATACTCGCCATTGCGCGTATCCGCTTGCGCCCGCGACCCCGCTCTACGGACGCCGAGCGGTGCATTACCGGCCTGTAGCGCCGCCAGGTCTGTGAACTCGGGCGTCTGCGCGCGAAAGTTCCGGTAGGCCTCCCATGAAAACAGCGAAAAATCTCCGTCGTCATCCTGGGTATATCCTCCCCAGTTACAACAACGGACCTTGTCTCCGATCCTCCACAGCTCTTCCGGCTTGGTCACCGGCAGGGACTTCAGCATTATCTGATGCACCAGCGTGAAGATCGCCGTGGTGGCTCCGATTCCCAGTGCTAACGTGATCACCGCCGTCACTGCGATCCCCGGCTCTTTCCGTAGCTGCCGCAGTGCATCCCGCAAATCAGCCGGCACTAATCCTCCAACCCTGTCGGTGGCATTTGGAATCCTCTCTTGCAGTACGCAGCTTTGGGTCTCTGGTTCCCCGGAAAGCTTTTTTTGCTCCTACCGACCTAATACGCGCCACCTCGCATTCCGTTTGCAAATTTCTGCCATCCCGAAGCGAACCTGTCAAAAGCGACGTATTCTGAAGAGACACCATGAGATTGTCTCGCGTTGGCCTCATAGGCTTGCTGCTTGCCCCGCTGTTCGGGCAGGTGCAAAACTTCAAGCCGGTGACGCAGCAGATGCTGGAAAATCCTAGTCCGGACGACTGGTTGATGTACAGCCGGACCTACGATGCGCAGCGCTTCAGTCCGCTCAAGCAAATCACTCGCCAGAATGTCGGCCAGCTTAAAATGTCGTGGAGCCGGGGGCTGCCGTCCGGACAAACCGAAACCATTCCCATGGTTCACGACGGCGTGATGTATCTGGTGGCGCCCGGGGCAATAGTGCAGGCGCTGGACGCAGCCACGGGCGATCTGCTTTGGGAGTACAAGCGGAAAGTGCCGGCGGGCGTGGCGGCCATGGCGCGCACGAAAAACCTGGCGATCTTTCAGGACGTCATACTGTACACGGCTCCCGACAGTTATGTGGTTGCCTTGGATGCGCGCACCGGCGAACTGCGTTGGGAGACGAAGACCGACGGCCGCGGGCACACCTCAGGTCCCATCGTGGTGGAAGGGAAAGTGATCTCTGGCGGCGCCTGCGCAGGGAACCGGGCTAACTGTTACATCGCGGCCCACGACGCTCTGACAGGGAAAGAGGTCTGGCGCTTCTACACCACTCCAGCGCCCGGCGAGCCCGGCGATGAATCCTGGGGCGGCGCGGCAGTAGACAAACGGCAGGCATCCACCTGGGGATTGCCGGGAACTTATGATCCGGTGCGGAAACTCACCTATTGGGGCATCGCAAATCCAATGCCCGACCAGAGAATGTCGCGGCACGATGGGAATCCGGACGCCGTTTCGCGGACCGCACCGTCCGATCTTTATAGCAACTCAACGGTGGCGCTTGATCCGGCGACTGGAAAGCTGGCCTGGTATTACCAGCATTTGCCCGGCGACGACTGGGACTCGGACTACACACACGAACGCACTTTATTGAGAACTCCAATCAATCCCGATCCTAAGTACGTGAAGTGGATCAATCCCAACGTCGCGCGCGGCCAGGAGCGCGATGTGGCTGTAACAGTGGGTGAAGCCGGCGGCGTGTTTGAACTGGACCGCGCGACCGGTCAATTCATCTGGGCCACGCCATTCCCCTATGACGATCCCAGGTTTGTGATTTCCGACATCGATGTCAAGACTGGCAAGACCACCATTAACTGGAGTCAGGTGTTTCAGAAACCTGGTGAGCGCCACGTAGTCTGCTACTGGAACACGCGCAGCTATTGGCCCACTGCTTACGATCCTGAGACCAACTCGCTGTATGTTTCGTATATCGATAACTGCCGGGATCTCACGTTGGATGGACCGGCGGGGCGGGGAAGCTGGACGGTGATTCCGCGCCCGGGTTCAGACCCCAATGCGCTCACCGGGCTGGCGAAGATCGATCTGGCGAGCGGCGAAATATTGCGCTTCGACGTGGGGCGCGCTCCCGGCAATGGGGCTATGCTGGCCACGGCCGGCGGCCTGATCTTTCACGGCGACATGAGCCGCCGGTTTCGCGCCTTCGACGCCCGCGATGGAAAGCGGCTATGGGAAACCATCGTAGGCGGCAACGTCTCTGTGAGTACCATCACTTATTCGGCGAAAGGCAAACAATATATCTGTGTCATGACGGGGGACAATTTGAAAGTGCCCGAGTTATCGAAGGAAGTTCCCGAATTAAGAGCCACCTCCGGCAACAACGCAATCTATACTTTCGCCCTGCCATAGCGTGCCCGATAAACTTTCCGGGCGGTGAATTTGCCGCGCGAACGCAATATAATCAGTGGTGCCATGACAAAGACCAGCAGTCTCACGTTGGCGGCTTTTGGAGTGCTGTTTGCGACATTCCCACTGTTTGCCCACCACGCCTTCGCAGCCGAATTCGACGCCACCAAGCCCGTTAAATTGCGCGGCAGCGTGGTGAAAATCGAGATGGTGAATCCCCACGCCTGGATTCACGTGGCGGTAAAGAATGCCGATGGAACCACCACCGAATGGATGATCGAAGGGGGCTCGCCCAACGCGCTCATCCGTCACGGCTTCAGCAAGGCCGCGCTTCCCGTTGGAACTGAAATCATTTTCGAAGGCTTTCAGGCCAAAGACGGTTCGCCGCGCGCCAATGGGCGTGACATTACATTTCCGGACGGAAAGAAGATCTTCCTGGGCTCTTCCGGCCCTGAAGGTCCGCCGCCCGATGCGAAATAGCAGCGCGAACGCAACTAGAAAGAGTGATCCCATGCGCGCACTTGAACACACAGCATTGCGAATTCTGAGCGGCGGTGGTCTGGCTCTGATGTTGTTCGGTTCCATCGGCCAGGCCCAGTTGCCGCCGGTGAAGCCGGGGCCAACCCCCAGCGAAGCGAACTTTTTTGTCGCCACTCCGCCCGGCTGGGTGCAGCCGAAAACTCCGTGGGGCGATCCGGACCTGCAAGGAATCTGGCCGATCTCCTTTGTCGGCACCGTGTCCCTGCAGCGATGTGTCCCCGCTTTTGGCGCTCGGCCGCCTGCGGGAAGCCCGCCCTGCGATCCGCACAAGGCTTTTCTCACCGCGACGGAGTTCGACGCTCTCCAGGAAAGGGCCGCCAAGCAGCCCGATCGGTACAAGCAGGACGTCAAGGACGGTGAAGCCGGACGCGCGTTTCTGGCCGGCGTCATGGACGTGTTTACCCCGCAGCGCCAAACCTCGTTAATCGTGGATCCGCCCGATGGCAAGCTGCCTGAAATGACGCCGGAAGGCCAGCGGCTCTCCAGCCTGATGAAGAGCAGTTGGGCCCTTCCCGGCGAAAAGCTGGCATTCGATTCTTATACCGATTTCGACAGTTGGGATCGCTGCATCACTCGCGGGCTGCCCGCGTCTATGTTCCCGTTCCGCTACAACAATGGACTGCAGATCGTCCAGGCGCCCGGCTACGTGGCTCTGCGCATGGAGATGATTCATGAGTCGCGTATTATCCCCATCAATGCGCCCCCAGTCTCGCCCGCCATTAAGGAATGGCTCGGTGTTTCGCGCGGGCATTGGGAGGGAAACACACTGGTGGTGGAAACCACGAACTTCAAGCCGGGTGCGTCCGCCACCAACACCGGGGTAGGGGGATCGCCGCCGGGAAATCGTTTTCCCATCAGCGAGCAGATGAAAATGACGGAGCAGTTCACGCGCCTGAACAACGATTTTTTGATTTACACGATCACCGTTGACGATCCCGTGGTGCTCACGCATTCCTGGACCGCGCGTTTTCCGTTGAAGCTCGACAACAGCTTCCAGATTCTGGAGTACGCCTGTACCGAGGATAACAACATGATTCCTCATTGGATCAGCACTTCGCGCGCCGAGCGAGCCAAGGACGCAGCCGCCGCCAAGGAACAGCACTGATGCGGGCTGATGCCGCGCTAGCCGCCCTGCTGGCGCTAGCCGCCGTGTCCCCGCTGAAAACGCTGGCCGCGATCTCGGATCCCGTCAAAACCAGCGACGGCAAAATCTCAGGTGTCACGCTCGGTTCCGGAGTCCGCGCCTTCAAAGGCATTCCGTTTGCCGCGCCGCCGGTGGGCAATCTGCGCTGGAAAGCTCCGCAACCGCCCGAACCTTGGAAGGGCGTTCGTAAAGCAGATGCGTTCGGCAATGTTTGTGTGCAGAACCCGGCGCCCAAACGCGTTCCGAACAACGTTGCCACAGATCTTCCGGATTCGCCCAAGATGAGCGAGGACTGTCTCTTTCTGAACGTCTGGACCTCGGCCAACCGCGCCAGCGCGAAGCTGCCGGTGATGTTCTGGATCTACGGCGGCGCATACACGGAGGGCGCCGGATCCAGCCCGCACAACGATGGCGAAGCACTCGCGCGCAAAGGCGTGGTGCTGGTGAATTTTAATTACCGGCTGGGACCTTTCGGATTTTTCTCGCATCCTGAACTCACCCAGGAATCGGGCAAGAACGCATCCGGAAATCAGGCCCTGATGGATACCATCGCCGCGCTTCAGTGGGTACAGCACAACATCGGCGCTTTCGGGGGCGACCCAAACAACGTGACGATTTTCGGCGAATCGGCCGGCGCCGCCATGGTCGGCGGCTTGGTCGGGTCTCCTGTCGCAAAAGGTCTGTTCCAGCGTGCCATTGCGGAGAGCGGGCAATGGATGGGCCTGGGCATGGGTCCCATGGTTCCACTCGCACGCGCCGAAAAGCCCCCGCGTCCGTTCCGTGGCGGCCCGCCCGGCGCTGCTCCACCTGCCTCCGATGCGCCTCCGGCGAACTACCCGCCGTTGGCTGAACTGCGCGCCCGATCAACCGAGGAAGTGCAGAAGACTCTGCGCGGATCAGGCATGATTATCGACGGCTGGATCGTGCCGCAAGATCTGTCCATCACCTTCGCACAAGGCAAACAGAACCCCGTGGATGTGATCGTCGGCTCCAACAAGGACGAACATTTGGCCATGGGCGGTCGGGTGGCGTTCCGCGACACCCTGATGTGGGGCGCGCGCCTGTTTGCCGAACGCCAGACTGCGATAGGGAAGCGGGCTTATTGGTATTTCTTCACGCACGAGCCGCCGGTGGAGCCCGGTGTCCGCGACCTGAAAGCTACGCACGCCGCTGAGATTCCATATGTGTTCGAAACACTGGGCGCGCCCCGCACCATCCCGGATACCAGTTCCCCCCGCTTGGCTGCGGCGTCGGAGAAGGACCGCGCCATGGCCGACAGGATGTCGTCCTATTGGACCAATTTTGCAAAGACCGGCGACCCCAATGCCAAGGGCTTGCCCGAATGGCCGGTCTTCAAAACCCCTGAAATGGGCCCGCACATCCTGGGTGAGATCAACGATTGTCCCGGGGGCGATGTCTTGAACCCGTATGACGAGCAGTACATGAAAATCCTGGCCGGCCTGAGCTCAGGGAAAGAGTAACGCCGCATTCCGCCTATTTGGGATATGGAATTTTCACCAGGCGATCGCCCTGGAACGCGCCCAGATAAATGGAATCGCCAACTTCCAAAGCCACCGAAACACCGCCAATCAGCGGATCGTGAGCGGCGGAATCAAATATCGCGCGGGCCTGCATTTTCGCGGGATCGATCTCGGCAACTCCGAAACCTTGGATACAAGGTCTGCCGCTGCCGGCCGGACAGTCGCCGCGCGCGCCTTTCACGCCTGCCGCCAGCAGCCGACCCTCTTTCGTCCACGTCAAATTATCGGGCAGGAAGTCGACCTTCACTGAGCCCAGCACTTTCTGGTTCTTCAGGTCGTACTTATACACCGTGCCGGCGGAAAATTCGTTTAGGTACATGAAGCGGCCATCGGCGCTCACCACAACTCCATTCGGATAGCGGATGCGCGTGCCCATCAGTTCCGATTCGCCCTTGCCCGGCGTCCAACGCGCGACGTAGCCCGTCACCGCGCCGCCGAACGGCCCTCCGGCGCCGCCCGAGGATAATCCCGTTGGATACGTGCCTACGAAGCCGCCATCCGGAAGAATGGCAACGTCGTTGTAGTCATGAGCGGCAACTTCGCAGCCGTGCCACACCAACGCCCAACTCCCGGCTGCCGGCTTCAGTTCAAACATCTCGATGGACTGCCGGCCACCGTGGTTCACCACGTACAGCGCCCAAGTGCCGTTGCGCCGTTTAGCGAGAGACTCGCCGTGCGAGACCAGCGCGTCGCCAATGGCTCCCGGACAAGCGGGATCGCCCCATGTCTTGTCCGGCGCATCCGTCACAGCCATCTTGGAGAACGTTTTCTTCGCCAGATCGTAAAGCGACATCCCGAAGCCCGCGGTACCGGTGCGTCCCAGATTGACGAACTGGGTGGCGATTAAGTACTTGCCATCGGGCGTAAGTTCCAGATCTTCCGGCGAGCGTGTTCCGCAAAGGACTTCTATATCCCCGTGCATGCCGCACGCCATCAGCGGCGGCGCGGGTGGCTGGGCTGGCGCCTGCTGCGCTGCAGCGGCGATGGGTAGCGCGAGCGCGATCAAAAAGCCGAAACACGTCTTGAATTCCATTTTGTCTCCAGGGCGATTCTATCGCAGCTTCCACATTCCGATGTCAATACGTTTGATCAAGACTATCATCCTGGCGCGCGATCCCGATCGGCAAATCACTGGAGCGTCCGCGTCTTCCAAACAGTGCGGAAGTTTTGTGGCAGATCCAACGTGTCGCCCCTAAAGAAAAATGTGGCAACGCCCGGCAGATTGTGGACGACGATGCGTTCTTTGGTAACTGTGATCGCGGTGCCCGGAGCGCTGAGTTGATTCCGTGGTGCTTCGGCGCCGTTATCGCCAGTGGACAGCGTTAGTCCCACGCCTGGTGCCGGATCAATGTTCACCAGGTCGGCGTAGAAGATATGACGGATTCCCCCCACCTCCACTTCTGTAAACTCGATTCCGACCACGAAATAGGCGAATGGGCCGGCGTAGCGCTCCATGCGGCGAATGCGTCCACGCACCGGGGAACCAGCTGGTATTACCACCGCGTGCTTATCTTTCACGTCTTCCGCGACCACGCCATCAATAAGCGTTCCTACCGTCGTATCGATTGAGACGCGGCTGCGCAGCTTCACGGTAACCTGCAATCCTCCTGAAAGCTGACGCACTGTATCGTCCAGTGAAACAGCTCCGAATCCAGCCTGCGGTTCGCCAGCAGACGCGTTGAAGTCGATCGTACTCTCCGCCCCGAAGACCCGGCAATGTGTGAACTCCACCTGATCGTGGCTGATCTGGCCCGACCTTTTCAGCAGGTGAACCTCCGCCATCTCGGGTAGCAACACCGTCAATTGGTTGTTGAGTATGGTTCGCCCATAGTTAATACTGGTGGTCAAAGCGGAAATGGGCAGGTTGGGAGGAATCTCGTCAGCGTTCAGTTCCAGCCGCATCACATCGTAATTCCGTGGGTCTACCCAAAACGAACCCTTCAAACCAACACTGCCAGATCCCTCAGGCAATTCAATCGTCTGGCCGCTGAACGTCGGATCTAGTTGATAGTCGTAGCGTGCCAGCCTGCTGCCCGCCAAGTCCTCTTCACCTTTATATTGCGTGGTTGCATTCCCGTTGAGCAGAATATTCTTGAGGTACAGTCCGAATAGGCCGTTGCCAAGCATTCCGCTGCCGGCAAAACTCAGGGGCTGCTGTGCGGAAAACTTCGTGCCTCCGGGAGATGCGAAGAGTTCCTGGTCACCGTTGCTGATGACCTCCAGGCGAACGGTATCTAAAGGGCGCAGCTTGCCTTTGGGCTGCCCCAACTCGCGCTGTGCGGTCTCCAGACAAGAGACGCTGGCCAAGTGTTGGAATTCCGCTTTGATGTGATTTTCGACGCGGGATAGAAGCAGGACGCCCGGCGGCAAATCTTGAGCGCTTGCCATCCAGGCGCTGACCAAGGCGGCAACCGCAAACGAAGCTGGCTTCATGCTTGGCAAGGCACGCGGCCCCGCTCTTAATTACATTGGCGGATGGTTACTTGCCGACCAGGTGCTCCACATCCCGGTTGTTTTCCTGGCAAATATACTCCATCAATTCACCCTTCAACATCGACGGATGAGTGGTGAACGACCATGGCTTGGTGTAAGCCTTTGGGTCGTCGATGGTGTTTTCAGTCTCCAGATGGCCAAGATCGGGTCTGCGGAATCGCTCGATGACGTGCAGGGATTCGGTGGTAGGCAATCCTGCCTCGTCGATCCAGGTTTTGCCGTTTAGTCCAATTGTGTCCACCACAAAAGTGTCGCCTTCCCAATGACCAATGGATTCTCCGAGCCAGGAGGGATTCGGATCGTCGGAATGCCCACGGCCATCCGTGAAGATCTGCCGCCACACATGCGCTCCTCCTTCATACACGATGATGGTGAGCCCGGGTGTTTGCACAATCCGGAACGGATAAGGGGTGGTGGTCATGCGCGGCACGCCGGGCGGCAGACAGCGCGCCTCCGGATCGTCCCGCGAGATATTGTCCTTGTGTTGCTGGTATACTTTCTCGGCCCAGGGTTGAAAAGGAACCTTGACTCCGGTGGCCATCAAGTCGACGTTTTCACGGATGGCATTCGGCGCCCAAGCGCCGGAAAGGTCCGGCTTGCCATCGGCCGTGCGAGGCGTGGGGCCGGCAGGCGGCCAGGCGGGCTTGGCCGCTCCCGCTTTCGATTCAGTGGGGGTGGACGGATAAGCTTGCGAACCGGCCGGAGCCGTCAGGGCGTTTGGGTTGGGCGCCTGCGCCGAAATCTGCAGCGACAGCGCGAGGGCAAGGCATCCGGTGATCCAGGCGGTTTTACAATTGAGATAATGCATGCATTTGGCAAAAGCGGTTTTAGTATATATTTCCGGGGAATGCTTGTCAATATGATGCGCTTGTCTGTACAGTGTCCAAGGGCAGCTTATACGCATGCAACCGGCTCAAGAAATGCATGCATGGCCTTGAATGTTTATACTCATTGAAAGGTGGCGGAATGGAACGATTGAAACAGAACCCGAAAAAGCCCGCTAGTGAAGCGAAAGCGTCGTCGCAAACGGCGCGGGCCGTTCTCTCGCTGCGCGAGATGCTGGTGCAGGGCCGCTTCCGGCCTGGCGAACGAATTCGGGAAGTGCCGCTGGCCGCTGAAATCAAGGTTTCCCGCATTCCGCTGCACCTGGCTCTGGAACGTTTGGCTCACGAAGGTTTTCTTGAGATCCGTCCCACGCGTGGATTTGTTGTCCAGCGATTCTCCACCGAGGACATCTATGACGCCATCGAACTGCGTGGCTTGTTGGAAGGCTCCGCCGCCAGACTGGCAGCCGAGCGATTTAAACACCCCGGCGAGCTCAGCTCGCTGCAGGCCACCAGCTATGAAATCCTGACGCTGGTGCGGCGCACCAAGAAACTGACGATGGAGACCTTCAATCTCTACATTGACCTGAACGCGCGTTTTCACTCGGGCTTGCTGGATTTGTCACACAGCCGCATGTTGCGCCGCGCCATCACGCAGGCCTGCTCGCTGCCGTTTGCCTCTCCCAGCGCGTTCTTGAAGCGGCAATACGTTTCCAGCGATCTGTGGGAGCTTTTCCTGATTTCGGCGGACCAGCATTGCGGGATCGTGGACGCTATCTTGAATCGCGATGCCATGCGCGCCGAGATCCTCACTCGGGAACACGCGCGCGTGGCGCGCCGCAATCTGGAGGACGCCCTCCGCAATTCGGAGCTTCCGGCCGACGTGGCCGGTGCGAAATTAATCGAATTATCGGCATCGGTTCGCCCCTTCACCGCGCGTTGAACCCAATTGGGTGTGCCCAATTCGCACCAAAGCTGATCTTCCAGGTTTTTTCGAGGCTAGCCCCATTGCTGGTGCGGCAGCCTGTTCGAATCCACGATGTAACCGTCTTTCAGCGCAATGTACTCCTGGTAGCAAGGTCCACATTGGATAGCATGCTTCCACCGGACGTCTCTTTGAAGGTCCTCGCGCACCACGGCGAGTTCCGCAAGATCTCGCAGAGCCTCCGTGCCGGGGCAGCCTTTTCGTCCCGGATTGGGATATTCGGCGCACACGGCTCGACGGAATTCACGCTGCAGCCGGTTCCATCGTTGCTCGGACATTCTCGACATCTTTATCTGCCACTTCGCCCCGTTTAACCACCGTCTCCGGCAATGCGGGTTCTCGCAGAGAGCTCGATATTCGCGCCTGGGCCGGATGGCGGCGCAGCGAGCCTTACCCCCAGACTTCGTTTGCAACTTCGACGATGCGAGCAAGCTTGGCCCATTGATCGTACTCTGTCAAATTGTTACCTTCTTCGGTGCTGGCGAAGCCGCATTGCGGGCTGAGGCAAAGCTGGTCGAGGCTCACATACCTGGTTGCTTCATCAATGCGGCGCTTAAGATCGTCCTTACTTTCGAGCGCCGCAACTTTGGAAGTAACCAATCCCAGCACGGCCGTCTTTTCCTTGGGCAACATCCGCAAGGGCTCGAAGCCGCCGGCCCGGTCTGTATCGTATTCCATAAAGTAGGCGTCCACGCCCAGTTGATGGAACAGCACCTCGGCAACCGGCTCATAACCGCCCTGCGCAATCCAACTCGACCGGTAATTTCCACGGCACAGGTGAGTGGTGATGGTCATGTCCGCCGGCCGGTCAGAGATGGCACAATTGATCAAATCGGCATAGATAGTGGGAAGGCGGTCCGGCTCGTCGCCACGAGCTTTCAACATCGCCCGCTGCTCCGGATCGCACAAATAGGCGAAATTCACCTCGTCCAACTGGAGATAGCGACAGCCCAGATCGGCGAAGGCTCGCACCGCTTTTCTATAAGCCAGACCCAGATCCCGAAAAAAGCAGTCCATGTCGGGATAAATATTCTCCGGCACGGCGGCCCGTCCACCACGGAAATGCAAAACGCTCGGCGACGGGATGGTCATCTTCGGCACCGCCGTGGTGTGATCTTTTAAGAAACGAAAGTGCTCCAGCATCGGATGCGTGTCCGGAAAATCGATGCGGCCGGTGACACGCAAACCCTTGGCGCGGCTTTCCACTCCGCCTTGGAATGAAATGCCGTGCTCGGCTTCAAAACCTTCCACGCCTTCCAATCCCTCCAGGAAATCGAAGTGCCAGTAGCAGCGGCGGAGCTCCCCGTCGGTAACTGCCTGCAGGCCCACTTCCTGCTGTTTTGCGATGAGATGCATGATTTCCCGGTCTTCAATATTCTTCAGCTCAGTGCCGGTAATCTCACCGCGTTCCAGGCGCAGGCGCGCTTGCTTCAGGGCGCGCGGCCGTAGCAGGCTCCCCACTTGGTCGGCGCGAAAAGGTAACTTGGTTCGTTGCATTTCTTCGTTTTGCCCGCTGGCGTCTAACTTTATCCCCGAATGCAAGGATACCCCTTACCGTAATTCAAGTCGATAGTCTCCGGTTGAGTCAACCTATCATTCCGAATGATTCCGTCCGTTAACCGGCGCGGCGCCGCCCGGATCGGCATCGCCCGTCGACAGGCCTTTTTCCCTGAAAAGTTCCGCAATTACCGAGCGAAGCCACTTGCTTGCCGGGTCGTGAGTATAACGCTCGTGCCAATGCTGCATCACATAATAGGGCGGAAGGGTGAACGGCAGCGGCAAAAGCTTAATTCGCCCGGCACTCGATATCAGTTTTCCCAGCTGTTCGGGAACGATGGCCAGGCAATCGGCGCCCGTGATCATGCTGGATATCCCGAAGCAGCCCGGCAAGCGCAAGCGCACCTTGCGGTGGATCCGGTTGGTCTCCAGCGCCTTTTCCACTACCTCTATGCCGCTGCCCGGCATGGTAAGCACCACATGCGGCTCGCTCTCAAATTGCTCCAGGCTAAGAGTGTTTTCGATTCGTGAATGATTCGCCCGAACCGCACAAACGAACCGATCCTTAAACAGCCTTTGCTGGCAGAATCCGGAACCGGTAGCGGGCATGTATCCTACCGCCAGATCCAACCGTCCGGCATGTAAAAGCCGCGGCGTCTCTTCGGAAATGTCCTGCAGTTCGATCCCGACACCCCCGGCGGTGGCGTGCAAACGTTTCATCAGGGCCGGCAGTATGGTGACTCTGGTAATGTCGGTGGCCCCCAGGCGGAACGAGCGGTCCGATGTCGAAGGATGAAAAACCACCCGGTGCACCAGCGCCGTCTCCAGCAGACCTTCCGCCTTCTCCAGCAGTTCGGTCAGCTCGGTCATCTGGGGCGTCGGCTCCATGCCGTCCGGCGTCCTCACGAAAAGCGGATCTTTGAAGTGCTTCCGCAGCCGGGCCAGGCTCATACTGACCGCCGACTGGCTTAGTTCCAGGTTTTCCGCCGCCTGGGAGACACTGCGTGTCTTATTGAGTTCGTTGACGATCGTAAGGAGTCTCAGATCGATATTCGTCATGTTCCGCCGCTTCATCGATTGATCACTGCATGCATTCTAATATTCGATTGCATGCACGGGATCAAGTCTATCTGTTGGGTATTGGCGGTGTCAAATAGCCTTGCGTGTCAACGCGGCGGCGTCATTCCAGCCCCCTGGCCGAAGGGAAAGGCCCAGGCGTACGCCCGCCTTCCGGGCCACATCAGTGCATGCATTGGAGCTAGAAAGGCAGGTGGAAATGCTTACTGGGCGGAGCTTCCCTTACAAATCGCGGTAATGCAGATTGAGCCGCCAGTGGGCGCTGGAACGGGAATCCCGCGCTCTTCCATGAGCTTTTTCAAAAGCGCTTCGGTGTCGGGGTGAGGGATGGCGGATTGGACGCCCACCCGAACCAAGCCGCGCGAGTAATCCACCGGCATCCAGGTGTGGCCTTCCAACGCGCCGGTGAAGGTGTCGCGGCTGCCTTTATCGCGGGCGTCCAGCTTAGCGGCATGCTCAACCAGCAGGCGCACCACGTCGTTGCGTCCTTTATGGGCCGCTCCGTGCAGCGCCGTGCGCCCATCATCATCGGCGATGTTTGGATCGATGCCCAGATCCAGGCACATCTTCACGGCTTCCAGATTCTCGGCTTCAGACCACTCAAACGTCACACCTTCCACCCATCCGATGCCGGCCGCTACCATCAGCGCCGTATCGCCGTTCGAAGTGGCAATTTTGGGATCTGCTCCGTGTTCCAGGAGCAACTTCATTACCGTCACATCACCGGATTGCGCGGCCCGCAGGAACGCGGTGGCCCCGTCTTCATACAGCCACTGCATGGTGAAAATGGTGCGTGTTTCGGTGCTGTCGCCTTTGCATCGCTGGCTGGTGGATTCCACGCCGCAGATTCGTGCATTCACATTAGCACCGCGGCTGAGGAGCAGCTTGATAAATTCCAGATGGTCCATGTCCGGCTCGCGCACCGGATAATCGCCGCCCTCAATATTGCGATTGTCGATTGCGATGTACAGCGGTGTCCAGCCGCCATTGTTGGCAACGTTCGGGTCGGCGCCATGCTCCATCAGATACGCCGCCAGCTGGTAGTGCTTGTTTTGAACCGCCGTCAGCAGCGCTGTCCACCCGTAGCGAGTGGTCTGGTTTACCGCGGCGCGATTTGCCACTAGAATCTGCGTGCATTCCATGCAGTCCTGCCGGGCCGCCAGCACCAGCGGGGTTAAACCGCCACCCTTGGAATTCTCGCCGACGCCAAAAGCAGCGGCTGCCGCGGCCGCGTCGGAAGCTGCCAGGTCCTTGGACGGATCCTTAGCTGCCTCTTTCGCCGCAATCGCCCTCCGCTGGCGGATAAACTCTTCCTGTTGTTCCCGCTGCTGGATGGTGGGCGCCAGGTATGCCGTGCCGCCTTTAGAATCCGGGCTGGATGCCACATTGACGTCGGCGCCATGCTCGATCAGCAGTTTTACCGCGTCGGTATGTTTCTGCTCCACGGCCCACATCAGAGCTGTGGTGCCGCGCAGCGCTTCTTTGGCATTGACGTCGGCGCCGCGCTGCAAGAGAAGATTCAAAGCCTGAAGGCTCCCATTGCGGGCAGCGAACATCAGCGGCGTCTCGCCGTTCACTCCGCGCTCGTTTACTTCCGCCCCGGCGTTGAGCAGTTTCTCCATCATCCCGGCGCTGCCACGCAGTGAGGCCAGTTGCATGGATGTCGCGCCTTCACGATTGGGAATCTTCGGATTCGCGCCGGCTGCGATCAGCAGATCCGCAAGCTGCAGATCGTCGCGGTAAGCCGCCCATTCCAGCGCCGTCGCGCCGTCGGCCTGGTGCCCATTCACATCCGCCTTCCTCTGTAATAGCGCTTGAACGGCTGCGCGATCGCCGTTCATGGCCGCGTCCGCTACCGGGCTGTCGATGGCCAAGGCGAATTGCGCCGGGCCCACGCAAAGGATCAAAAACAACGGCAAGCGGCGAACGTCAAAATGCATAAATTCAATTACCACAGCTTCTGTGAAGCCAGGCGTGCGCCTTCCACCAGGCTCTCGAACTTGGCCCACATCACCGTTGGATGAACGCGCTGGATTATCTCGGATTGCGCAAAACCGCAATCGCTGCCCGCAATCACGTTCTCGCGTCCCACCAGGCCGGCGTAGCGCTGGATGCGGTCGGCCACTAACTGGGGATGTTCCACCGTAGTGGTGTGGTGAGTAATTACACCGGGTATTAAAGTTTTTCCCGCCGGCAGTTTTTTGTTCTCCCAGATGCGCCATTCATGTTCGTGCCGGACATTCGCTGCCTCAATGGAATACGCCCCGGCCCGCACCTTTAGAATCAAATCGACAATTTCCTCCAGCGGAGCATCGGCCACGTGCGGCACGTGCCAGCTGCCGAAGCACACGTGATATCGCACGCGTTCCTCAGGAATTCCCGTCAGGGCGTGGTTCAGAGCCTCCACCCGCAAATTGGCCCATTCGCGATATTTCTCCGGACTTTGCTGAACCAGATGATCGTACATGTTGGCCAGCACCGCATCGTCCACCTGCAACAGCAGGCCGGCATCATGAATGGCCCGATACTCCTCGCGAAGCGCGTCGGCGATGGCGTAGACGTAATCGTGCTCGTTCAAATAGTATTCATTCACGCCGTCGTAAGCCGTGCTCGCCGGCGCCACGGCCGTAAAGAACGCTTCTTCAACGGGCACCTGCTTCAGAGCCGCTTTGAAATTCGCCAGCGCACGATCGATGGGTGCGTGATCCAGATAGCGGATCGGTCCGACACAAGCCTCGGTAATGGTCCCGGCCGCAAACCGGGGAAATTCCTGCAAAATGGCTTCGGAGAAACGTTCCAGGTCGCGTCCCAGCCAAGTCACCGGACGCAGCTGATTCGGCCGGATCTCGAAGCCGCTGATGCGCTTCAGAATATAGTTGGACCAGCTTTGCTTTCCATATTCGCCGTCGCTAACGATGTCGATTCCAATTTCGGCCTGCTTACGAACCACGTCCAAGGTCTGCTGGGCAAGTACGGTGTTGTACTGCGCCAGGTCCTTTGGCTCTTGCCCGGGGGGCGCCAGTTCACGGAGCTCCTTGGGACGCACCAGACTTCCGACGTGCGTGGTCAGTATTCTATGTTCGCTGCGCTTCATGGGATAGCCATCCAAAGGATAGCGTTCAACGCTGCCCCCGGTCGAGAGAGCCCCTCGAATCGGCTCTATCACTTTTGGTGATGCCGCTAGGCAGCCGATCGCGCGATCGGCTCGGAAAGGGCCAATTTCTAAATATACGACGGTATCAAGCCGCCTGAACGGCAATATTCGCTCAAATCCATTGACGGCGCTGAAAGATCGCCCTAACATCGGGCGTGCTCACCACCTCCCGGCCCATCCCATTGGAGGATGTTCTCACCCAGGTGCTGGAGTCCAAGATTCCGAACACGCGGGATTGCCGCCTGGTGCGCCGTGTTCTGGGGTGGGACGGCCAGCGCGGATGTGGCCTGAAGGATGCCGGGGACGAATTCGGGATCACCCGCGAGCGCGCGCGACAGATCTACGATCAGGCCATCCGGCAGATTGGTTCCGCGGATGTCGGTACCACTCTCGATGAGGCGCTGGCATTAGTGAATCGCACGTCCGGCCGGGCGGCCGCCGATATCGAAGATGAACTACTGCGGCGGCGATTCACCAGATATCAGTTTGCAATTCCCGCCCTGGTGAAGACCGCCCAGGTATTTGCGCGCGTCCCGGAGTTTACGCTCGAGGAAGCCGCCGGCAAACTGTTTGTCGTTGCCGCCGCCGGCGTAATCCAATCGATAATAAAGGCTGCTCGGCAAGCCAGCACGCAACATGGCGTTCAGAATATTTCCGGATTATGCTCCGCCATATCTGGGATTCAGCGGCACGGTAACCACCGTCTCCTGATCAGGCAGGTCTTGAACGCAGGTGGCGATGTCCGCTGGCTGGATGCCGGGGAAGAAACCTTCTGGCTCGCGTCGGTGCCGCGCAATCCGATGGTCCGGTGTTTGAAGAAGGTTTTGTGCTACGCGAGCCCGGTAACTCTCTCCGATCTTCACCGCGCCATCGGGCGGCTGCCGCCGAAACACCGGGCGACCCTCACCCGGCCGCAATTGACCAGGTTTTGCGAACAACTGCCGTTCTGTCGCGTGGCGAATGGCTGCGTGGAAAGAGTGGGGCCGCTGCCCGCCGGTAGCTTAATATCCGACGCTGAGCGCCTGGTTTGCCGAATACTCCAGCGAAACGGCAACGATCTGCCGGTCGAACGCCTGCGCAGCCTGAGTGCTTTGGCTGGCGTGGGAAGACCGAACTTCTGGCGAATCGCCCTGCACT
Source organism: Bryobacteraceae bacterium (assembly GCA_035486095.1). GTDB lineage: Bacteria > Acidobacteriota > Terriglobia > Bryobacterales > Bryobacteraceae > Palsa-89. The sequence continues at coordinate 297 of DATHNM010000541.1, read as the reverse complement.
CACCGCTGATTTTCCGGCGTGCCCCCGGCAGCTATGGCGTGATTGCTGCCAGCCCTCATCCCCTGGGAGCTGTCAAAGGACGAACTGCTTGATCCTTCACTTCACGTAGTGCTGCAGGTCCCGTTCGCCCTCGTTGCACTCGAATTCCATGATGTCCATTCCCTCTTTTTGCGCGCGAATCGGGAATTTCATGGTCCAGGGCCGGGTGTAGACCTTGGGGTCGTCGAGCGTGGCTTCGTACTGGATGGTTTTCGGATTGATCATGGTGTAGCGCTCCACCACATGCAGCTGGTCGCT
>DATHNM010000540.1:0-4119 GCA_035486095.1 Bryobacteraceae bacterium | reverse complement strand
GCATCGTTCCCATGTCGCGCTTCGAGAAGCGTGAGTATGCGGCCTATACCATTCGCCCGAAGATCCACCGCATGCTCCCGGAATACTTGAAGCCCCTGCCCGCGCTGCGAGTGCGGCGCAAATTTGAGGGCGAGCGGCAGAAATTCGCGATAACTAAGCCATCGGATGGATATCCCGGCGGTTCCGCGGCCGCTCAGAAGCGTTTACGGCAATTCCTGAAACAGAGCCTGCATCGCTACGCGAACTTAAGCAACCAGCCGTCCGAGAATGCTACTTCCGGGTTGAGTCCCTATCTGCACTTCGGGCACATATCTTCACTACAAGTGGCTTTGGCGGTCCAAGAATACGCGCGCGAACATAAATTGCTGCCCGACAAATTCCTCGAGGAATTGATTGTCCGGCGCGAGCTGGCTTTCAACTTCGCGCGCTTTACCGGGCATCCCGAATCTATCGGCTCCCTGCCGGATTGGGCGCGCAAGACGCTCGCCAAACACGCGCGCGATAAACGCGATCCAACTTATTCGCGCGATCAGCTCGAGCACGCCCAGACGCATGATGAGCTGTGGAACGCCGCGCAGAAGGAGCTGCTGCTCACTGGGAAAATTCATGGATATTACCGCATGTACTGGGGCAAGAAAATCCTGGAATGGTCCTCGAGCCCCGAGGAGGCGCTCGCCAGCGCGCTCTACCTGAACGATGCGTATGCTCTGGACGGCCGCGATCCCAATTCGTACGCCAACATTCTGTGGTGCTTCGGCCTGCATGACCGGCCCTGGGTGGAGCGCCCCATCTTCGGACAGATTCGCTACATGTCGTACGGCGGGATGCGCCGCAAAACCGATGTGGACGCCTATGTCCGCAGCATAGAATGTCTGTAATGAACATCGCGATAACGGGCGCGAGCGGTTTGATTGGCAAACGGCTGCGTCAGCAACTGTCTGCGGCCGGGCATGTGGCTCTGACAATACCGCGTGACGGGACACCGCCGGCATGCGATGCCGTGGTTCACCTGGCGGGCGAACCCGTGTCGCAGAGGTGGACCGAAGCCGCGAAGAAGCGCATCCACGACAGCCGCGTTGAAGGAACCCGCAACCTGGTAACCGCGCTGGCCGCTCAAGCACAGCGTCCGCGTGTGCTGGTGTGCGCTTCGGCCGTGGGATATTACGGCTCGCGCGGCGACCAGATTCTTACCGAGGCATCCTCGCCGGGAACCGATTTCCTGGCGCGAGTGGTGGTGGATTGGGAGGAAGCCGCGCAGTTGGCCGAGCCGCTGGGCATACGCGTGGTTCGCCTGCGCTTCGGCATGGTCCTGGGACCCGGAGGCGCGCTGGCCAAGCTGCTTCCCTTGTTCCGCTTGGGCGTCGGCGGCAAGCTGTCGTCCGGCCATCAATGGATGGCCTGGATTCACATTGACGACGTGGTCAACCTCATCCTTTTCGCGCTGAACTTCGCCGCTATCCGGGGCGCCGTCAACGCCACCGCGCCCCACCCGGTAACAAACGAGGAATTCACGCAGCGGCTGGCTACCGCGCTGCATCGCCCGGCTATTCTTCCCGTTCCGGCCTTCGCGTTGAACCTGGTTTTGGGCGAAATGTCGGAAATGGTGCTGGCCAGCCAACGGGTGCTTCCCACCGTGGCGAAATCCGCCGGTTTCCAGTTTCAATACCCGGAATTACGGGCGGCGCTGGAAAATCTGGTGGCCAGCCGAACCTGAGACAATGTAAATGATATGCGTTACCTGCTTGTTTTGGTGACCGCCGCCGTCCTCATCGCCGCCGGTGAGTTGAATCTGACGGTGGCGCAGTTGGTCATGTTCATTCGGTCCTCGGTGGAGCTGAAGCAACCCGACCGGCAAGTGGCCGAATATTTGCGGCACGTAAAACGCCGGGACAAGCTGGACGACCGGACCATCGAGGATTTGCAAAGCCTGGGCGCCGGTCCTAAAACGATGCTGGCACTGCGCGAGTTGAGCGAAGCTTCCGCCAGCCTGACGGTTGCGCCTCCGCCCCCGCCTCCACCGGTGTATATTCCGCCACCGCCGCCCGATTCCGAGGAGCAGGCAAGAATTATAGACCAAACGCGCCAATACGCCTTGAACTACACCAAGCAGCTGCCGAATTTTATCTGCGTTCAGGTGACGCGCCGCGATGTAGACCCCACCGGTGCTGGTAACAACTGGTATCACGCCGACACCATTACCGCGCGCTTGAGCTACAACGGAACCGAGAATTACGAAGTCATTCTTCACAATAATCAGCCGGTGACGAACGGCAACATGCGGCAATTTGGCGGCACTACATCGGAAGGCGAATTCGCCAGCATGCTGGATCAGATCTTCGAGCCGGAAAGTCACACCGACTTTTCCTGGGATCACTGGGGCAAACTGCGCGGCCGCAAGGCTTACGTGTTTGCCTACGACGTGCAGCAGCAGTTTTCGCATTATCACGTGGAGGCGGATGACAAGCTGGCCATAATTCCCGCCTATCGCGGCTTGGTCTACATCGATGAAGACAGCAAAACGGTGGTGAAGATCGTCATGACACCCTACGACATGCCGGTGACGTTTCCCATCCACGACATCACCACGTCGCTCGATTACGATTTCGAGACTATTGGGGACGCACAATACATGCTGCCGCTGAAATCGGTGCTGACGTCCAAGCGCGACCGTCAGATGACCAAGAACGATATCGAGTTCCGGCTGTACCGGAAGTTTGGGACCGAGAGCAGCATCAAGTTTGAGACGCCTGATCCGCTTCCCGAAGATCAGACTAAAGAGAAGCCCTCCGAAGACAAGCCTCAAAAGTAGAGAGCAAGCCGTCAGGGCTGGTTTGTTCCGGGCGAATTATCTCGACCCTGCTTTCGCCGGTGGGGCGCCAGCGCTGGAACATACGCTCGGAAACGGCGCCGGCGAAAATGCCGATCATGGGAATCCCGCAGGCGGCTGCGACGTGCCCGCCCGCCGAGTCATAACCCACGTACAAGCGGCTGCGCTGAATGTGGGCCGCAAAACCCGCGAATGAGCCGTCCCACATCACAATGCCCTCTCCGCCGGCTTTGGTTACGGCCCGCTCCACTCGCTCCGCCTCTTCGCCTCCCGCGCCTTTGTCGATCAGGATGGGCCGCGGCAACCTCTGCAGCAGCTCCGCTTCGAAAGGATCGGAAACGCGCTTCAATGGGTTTTCGCCCACGCCGAAGCTGACCGTAGAGGCGAATTCAGCCGCGTCCAGACCGGTGGAAAGATACGGCCGAACGCCGGCGGTACCGAATGTTTCCAAAACCCAGCGCCGCGTGAGTTGCGTGAGCGGCTCCGCGCCCTCTGCTCCGAAAGCCCGGCTTTCGAAAAGATAGTAGTCTTCTTCCTGGCAGATTGGAAGCAGACCGAGCTGTGTGAGGCGGGAATCGGGATCGATGACGATGCTGCGGGGCAGGGATACGGCGGCGCGCAATTGCGGCCATACGGCCAGCCGGTCATCGATGGTTCCACCGCGTCCATAGGCGATGGGAAGATGCCGCAGGCGCGGATCGGCCGCGAACAGCTCCCAGCTTTTCTTGGGACCGGTGAACCAAATGGCCGCATTGGGGAAGCGCTGTTTCGCGGCATCCAGAATAATGCTGGTCACCGCCACATCGGCGCCCAGCGTTACCCGCGAAAGTACAAAAACATTTTCGATCGAAGCGGGATCGCGATCCAGAACACGGGGCCGCCGAATCCGCTGGTAGCGCGCCACCAAATGATGGGCATGGAGGCCGGGAATACGCCGCGCGATCACTTCGGCGAAGAGCTCGGCATAAACCCCGCACAATCCGGGCTCGAACAGATCCGCCAGCCGCTCCACCACGATGCGGAATAACGCGCGGTCGCCGCCCTTGGCGATTAATTGGTCGAGCAGATGTTCGGGCCAGGGTCGCGCTTGCAGGCAATGCGCGAGAAGCTCTTCCGCCAGTTGCTCATCGGCGAAGTTCTCAGCTGAGATATTTTCCAACCAGCAACTCCAGCTTTTTGCGCGTGGCCGCGGGCACGGCCTGGGGATCGGTAATCAATGCGTGGGCCAGCGCCGATCCGCACTTGCATTCGCGGACCTCGGGCATGCTCGCCACCGTGGCCGCCACAACCTT
>DATHNM010000539.1:0-3602 GCA_035486095.1 Bryobacteraceae bacterium | reverse complement strand
GCCCTTGGTCCTATGGCCGCGTATTGTGCAAGCGGTGGTCGTTGTGCCGATCCTGGAAGAACTGTTCTGGCGCGCCTGGCTGATGCGCTGGTTGATCTCGCCGCAATTCGAGAAGATCCCGTTGGGCGCATACCAGGCCGGCGCGTTCTGGATCACCGCCGTCTTGTTTGCCTCCGAGCACGGCCCCTATTGGGATGTCGGCCTGATCGCGGGCGTGGCCTACAACTGGTGGATGATTCGAACGCGCAGCCTGGGCGATTGCATTCTGGCGCACGCGGTTACCAATGCGTGCTTATGCGGTTACGTGGTTGCCACGCGCCACTGGGAATATTGGCAGTAGCCTATCGTGTAGAATTGACGTGCATGCGTTGCCTCACCGCACTACAAACTTGCCTGGCGTTGCTGCTGGCATTTTTCGTAGCGCCGTTTCAGCATGTCCATCCGGGATCTGATCACGATCATGAGGCGACGATGCATGCGCATTTCTACAGCATCGCGCCCGCGCAGGAGCAACACAGCGGCCCACAACTTGTGGATGCCGACGATGACGATCATGATGCCGTCTGGTCCGTTGATTCATTTACACTGGTCCCTGGCGTCGCACTGACGCTGTTTGTTCCCGCTCGTTCCGCTACCGCGTTTTTTATTCCTCAGGCCGTTGTTGCATGGGTGGATGTTGTGGAAGAACGCGGGCACGACCCGCCGCTGACCGATCGCAGCATTCCCAGAGCCCCTCCTTCCTAAGCTTTCCCTCCATCCAGTAGAAGTGTGTCCGGACTGAGCGCGTTTTCGCGCCGGGATTTCGGATCTGGTTCAAGCCATAGGAAGGAATAGTGTGAGGAAAGTAATTGTTGCGTTATTTCCCTGTTTTTTGCTGATTTGCAGCGTCCCCGCGTGCCGGGCACAAGCTCGTCTGAGCCTGCAGGAAGCCGTCACTCAAGCACTGCAAACGCGCCCATCGCTGAAAGCTGAAGCAGAGCTTGTCACCGCGGCCGAGGGCCTCAAGAAACAAGCCGGCCTTTTCCCTAACCCGGAATTTCAGTTCCAGAACGAAAACCTCCGCCCGGGCATGACATATGGCCGCGACGTGGATACGCTGGCCATGATCAATCAGCCGCTCGACGTGCTGGGCAAACGCAAGCAGCGCGTGGTGGCGGCGGGCGAGGGCGTGGTTCGAAGCCAGGCCGATTACGAACTGGCGCGCTGGCAGGTGGCTCAACGAGTGAAACTGGCGTACTGGGCGGCGCGCGGATCACAGGAGATTCACGACGTACTGAAGACCACCGCCGACAATTTCCAGAAGGTGGTGGATTATCATTCCGCCCAATTGAGCGCCGGCGCCATCGCCGAACAGGACCTTCTGCGCGTGCGGTTGGAACAGGAGCGCCTGAAGATTTCGGCCGACCTGGCGTTGATTGAGACCGGGCGTTCGCGCTGGGAACTGTTCAAAGAGATGGGCCGCACCGATTTCAGCGAGCTGGAGCTGACCGAGCCGCTGGCCCCGGCGACCGAAGAGACGCCCAGCGGAATTGAGCAAGCACTGACGCAGCGGATTGAGATTAAGGCGGCGCGCGCCGCACTGGAACAAGCTGTCGCGAATGCCAGGCTGCAAGAGGTGAACGCGCGGCCCGATCTGAATGTCACCTACGGCTACAAGCGGACGCAGCTGCCGGATACGCCGAACGGCGTGAACACGGCCATCGTCTCGCTGCGCATCACTCTGCCCACGACAGACAAAAACCAAGGAAATCGCATCGCTGCGGACGCCGAGGTTCGGCGGCAGCAGCAGCTGGTAGCGGCGGTGGAGACGGAGGTTCGCGTGGATTACGCGGCAGCGCTGCAAGAGTACCAGATGAGGCGCGCCGAGCTGGTCAATGCGTTGCAGCCGCTGCGGGAACATGCCGCGAACATCTCGAAGATTGCCGCGGCCGCATATGCCGAAGGCGGCACTGAACTGCTGCGGTTGCTGGACGCCGAACGAGCGCGCCTGGATGCGGAGCTGGCTTGGGCGCGCGGGATGGTGGAGTACCGGCAAAGCCTGGTGCGGCTGGAAGCGGCCGAAGGAGTAAATCAGTGAAGACCATTTTTGTTCTCGCCCTGATGTTATCGGGCCTTTTGATCGTCGGCTGCGGCAATCCGAAAGCTTCCACCGAGACTCCATCGGCCGCGAAGGAAACCGGCGGTGGCAAAGGAGAAATCGTGCTGTCGCGCGACCAGCAAGCCGCGGCGAAGGTGGAAACGCAGGTAGCAGCGGTCTCAAGAGAGCCCGAAATGCTGCGCGTAAAAGGGCGGATCGCGCTGGCGGACGATAGGACGTGGCGCGTGGGAGTTCGCACGCTGGGCTCGGTAATGCGGGTTTACGCGAATATGGGCGACCATGTGCGAAAAGGACAGATCCTGGCCCGTTATCACGCGGACGAAGTGCGGGATTCCCGCGCGCAGTATCGCGCGGCGCTGTCGGAGTTGGATCGTACGAAGGCAGCGGTGGCGCAGGCACAGCGCAATCGCGATCGCGCGCAAAGGCTGCTCGATTTGAAGGCCGGCTCGGTACAACAAGTGGAGCTTGCGCAGCAGGATCTGGTTAGCGCGCAATCCGCCCAGAAGAAAGCCGAGATCGAAGTGGATCGTGGCCGTGATCTTCTGGAAGACGATCTGAAAGTGCCGGCCGATCCGCCGGCCAACCGAGCGGACGAAACCGAAGACGAAGTCCCCATCATCGCGCCAGGCGACGGATACATCATCGAGAAGAACATCACGCCCGGCAAGACTGTTGAGCTGTCGAGCGTGACGTTCGTGATTGGCGATCTGTCGAAGGTCTGGATGCTCGCGGCGGTGCGGCAGGACGATCTGGCGAAATTGCGGCCAGGGCAAGGCGCATTCGTTACGTTACCGGGCGAAGACCGGATTCGCATGGCGGGCCGGGTGACAAATCTGGGCCAGGAGTTCGATCCCAACACGCGAGTGATGCAGGTTCGAATCGAATTGGCGAATGCGAACAATCGCCTGCGCCCGGAGATGCTGGCCAACGCGGACTTCCCCATCGGTGAAGGTAAGCCGGTGTTGCTGATCCCGTCCGATGCCGTGCAGCAGGTAAACGGCGTCGACGTAGTCTTCGTTCAGACTGCGCCCGACAAATTCAGCGCGCGTCCCGTTCGCGTGGGCGAAACAACCGCGGGCAAGACGCCGATTCTGGAAGGGATCAATGCGGGTGACACTATCGCGGTGCGGGGCAGCTTCATCCTCAAATCCCAACTCTTGAAATCGACCCTGGAGAGCGAATAGCCATGCTGAATCGCATCATCGATCTCACACTGCAATATCGCTGGCTGGCTTTCCTGGGAATTGTGGCGCTGCTGGCGGGGGGAGGCTACGCGTTGTACACCATTCCGGTGGAGGCGTTTCCGGATCTGACGAACAATCAGGTGGTGATCGTCACCGACGCGCCATCGTTGCCTCCGAGCGAAGTGGAACAGCTGGTCACTTATCCCATTGAACGCGCCATGCTCGGTCTCCCCAACAAACAGGAGGTTCGTTCGCTCTCCAAGCTTGGGCTCTCGATGGTGACCATCGTCTTCGACGATTCGGTGGCAATGTATTTTGCG
>DATHNM010000538.1:0-7518 GCA_035486095.1 Bryobacteraceae bacterium | reverse complement strand
TCGGGCACGAGCGCGGCGCCTTCACCGGTGCGATCACGCAGAAGAAGGGCAAGCTGGAGGTGGCGGACGGGGGCACCGTGTTCCTGGACGAAATTGGGGAGCTTTCCCCGCTTTTACAAGCCAAGCTGCTGCGAGTGCTGCAGGAACGCGAAATGGAGCGGGTAGGTGGAACCAAGACCATCCAATTGAACATCCGGTTGCTGGCCGCCACCAATCGCGACCTGGAACAGGCGGTTCAAAAGGGCGATTTCCGCCGCGATCTGTTTTATCGTCTGAACGTCGTCTCGCTGAAAGCGCCGGCTTTGCGCGAGCGTCCCGAGGACACGCTGCCGCTGGCCGAGCACTTCGCCAAAAAGTACGCCGCCGAGTGCGGCCGTAAGATTATCGGTCTGGCGCCGGAAGCGCGCGCTTATCTGCAAAGCTATTCCTGGCCAGGCAATGTGCGTGAACTGGAGAATGCCATCGAACGCGCGGTGGTGCTGGGCTCGGCCGATATGGTTCTGGCCGAGGATCTGCCCGAACACATCCGCGAAGCGCGGCCGGAAGCGGTTTCGGCCAGCATGTACGAAGAAGCCGTGGAGGCTGCCAAACGCCAGGTGGTGCTGACGGCCTTCGATCAGGTGAATCACGACCATGAAGCCGCAGCCAAGATTCTGGGCCTGCATCCCAACTACCTGCACAAACTGATCCGGACCATGAATTTGAAGCCGGCGTTGAAGCGCACCCGCCGGTAGGCTCCCAGGCCGGCTCCAGCCGGCGCCGGTCCGGTGGGGTTAAATCAGCTACAAAAGCGCATAACCTTGGGACAAAACCCAACGTCCTTACACCTTACGCTATCCCGAGATCTGCATACGCCGTTCCCACTTCGGGTAGTGATAACATGCATTCCAGTAAAACAACAATGATTCGAATTTTCAGCAACCGGATAACATGCGCTACACTCGCGGCCGCCGTGGTATGGGTGGGCTCCGGCGTAGCCCCAACCCAGGCCGCGGAGCCGCAAAACGGCGATCTTGACGTGGTGCAGGTTCGGCCGAACTTTTACATGATCGCTGGAGCAGGCGGCAACATCGGGGTGCAGATCGGCTCCGACGGTGTAGTGTTGGCCAATGCCGGGACGGAGAATGCATCCGGCCGCGTTTTAGCCGCGCTCCGTAAAATTACCGATCTGCCCATTCGCTACGTCATCGATACTAACGCCGAGGCGGACTTCGTGGGCGGCAACGGCAAGCTCGCCAAGGCTGGAAAAACCATTTTCACCAATGTCCTTGGCAATCCGGCGCTGGCCGATGCTATGACCAACGGCGGCGCGGCCGCCATTCTGGCGCACAACAGTATTCTCGACCGTATGAGCGCTCCCACTGGAAAAACATCGCCCTTTCCAAACGATGCATTGCCCACCGAAGCTTTTTACCCGAAGCGATACACCTTGCGCATGAATGACGAGGGGATTGAGGTTCTGTACCAGCCGGCGGCGCACAGCGACGCGGACAGCTTCATATTTTTTCGCGGTTCGGACGTGGTGATGGCGGGAGACATTCTTGACAAGACCCGCTTCCCGGTAATCGACATCGCGAACGGCGGAAGTATCCAGGGCGAGATCGAGGCTCTGAACAAGTTGATCGACCTGGCCATCGCGCCCACGCCGTTTATCTACAAGGGCGTGGGAACCTACATCGTTCCCGGTCACGGGCGGCTGTGTGAACAGATGGAGGTGGTGGATTACCGGGACATGGTGGTGGTAGTTCGCGACGTGATCGCGGACATGATCAAACAGGGTATGTCGCTCGATCAAATCAAAGCCGCTTCACCCGCCAAGCCTTATGAGACGCAATATGGCACGCAGGAAGGATCCACCAGCGCGTTTGTCGAGGCCATCTACAAAAGCCTGACAGTCAAAAAATAAAGCATGCGACACTTAAACAAATTTCTCGGGCTTACCATTGCCATGGCGCTGCCCATACTTGCGCAACCTCCATTCGGCGGAAGGGGCGGACCGCCACAAGTTGCCAAGGCCGCGGCGCCCATCGACTTGACCGGATATTGGGTTTCTATCGTCACCGAAGACTGGCGCTACCGCATGGTGACGCCGGCGCCAGGCGACTACCAAAGTGTTCCCATGACGGCGGCGGCCGTAAAAATCGCGGATGCCTGGGACCCGGCCAAGGACGAAGCTGCCGGCGACCAGTGCAAGTCCTATGGAGCGCCCGCCATCCTCCGCGTACCCGAACACCTTCACATCACCTGGCAGGACGATCAAACCTTGCGCATGGATACCGACGCGGGCAAGCAGACCCGCATTTTTCACTTCGGCGCTGGAAAATCTGCCGGCGGCGACAGCGAAGCTGGGCCTTCGCTGCAGGGTGATTCGCGCGCTCAGTGGGAAATACAGCGCGCTGGTCCTCAGCCGGTAAATGGGACCTTGAAGGTGACCACAAATCATCTGAAAGCCGGCTACCTGCGCAAGAACGGCGTTCCCTATAGCGAGAACGCCAACCTGGTTGAATACTACGATCTGGTAAAGGAACGCAACGGCGATGTGCTGATGGTGGTGACCATTGTGGTGACAGACCCGATGTATCTGCGCGAGCCTTTCATCATCAGCTCGCATTTCAAGAAGCTGGCGGACGATACCGGGTGGAAACCCTCGGAGTGTTCAGCCAAATGGTAAAGCACCGGAGAAGATACGTGACCCGCAATAAAACAATCCTTGGTCTGGCGGTATTGCTGTGCGTGGCTTTCCCCGCGCTGGCGGAGATCGATCTGTCGGGATCCTGGACTTCCAAGAATCACGAAGACAACCTGGAGCGCGGCGCAGGTCCCAACCCCGACGACTGGGCGGGTCTTCCCTTCAACGATGCCGGCCGCGCCAAGGCCCTGAGTTTTTCGCAATCCACCATCTCGATGCCCGAGCGCATCTGCTGGTTTCAGACCCAGTGGCACATCGCAGCCGGGCCCTTCAGTCTCAAGATCTGGAGCGAGAACGATCCGTTGACGGGGAAGATCAACGCGTGGGTGCTGGGCGGCTGGGAAACCCGCGCTCCCATGACCATCTGGATGGACGGTCGTCCGCATCCTTCAAAGAATGCTCCGCACGATCAGACCGGTTTCACCACAGGCACCTGGAACGGCGACGTGTTGACCGCCTACACCACGCACATTAAGACCGGATATATTCGCCGCAATGGCGCAGCCAGCAGCGATCAAGCCACCATCACCACGACTTTTATTCGCCACGGAGATATGCTGACGCTGGCGTTGGTGATGGAAGATCCCACCTACTTAACCGAACCGTACATTCTGACAAGGTCCTATATGTCCACGCCCACACCGGTGGCCGTCGCCGGTCCGCCCTGTATCGTCGGATTTGAAGGAGTGGAGTCTGGCCGCGTTCCGCATTATCTTCCGGGCAAGAATCCCTTCGTCGACGAGATGGACAAGATCTACCATATCCCCCGGGAAGCGTCGCTGGGCGGGGCGGAAACAATGTATCCGGCCTTCCGCGACAAAATCAAGGACAAGTTCGTTATGCCTACCAAATGCACGCGTAACTGCGGAGCGCCCGGGGCGGGGAATTAGCGCGCCCACCGCCTCGAGTGTCTTCCGCCCGTTTTCGCGATAGACTGAACCACATGCGTTTTTCACCCGTGGTAGCCGCAGCGCTGCTGTTGATCGCGAGTTTGGTTCCGCTGGCAGCTCAGACCGCGTCAAACCAATGCGCCTCGAATCCGGCCTTCCCGGACCCGGCTTCGGCCGCATCAAACTGGAACGGTTTTGGCGCGGACATATCCAATTCGCGTTTCCAATCGGCGACCGGCGCCATTCCAGCGGCCCAGGTCCCAGGTCTGAAGCTGAAATGGGCTTTCGGACTTCCAGGCGCCAAACAGGTCTATGGAGAGCCCTCGGTTGTGGGCGGCCGCGTCTTTGTCAGCGGCGATACCGGCGTGGTCTATTCATTGGACGCGAGCACCGGATGCCTCTATTGGACATTTCAAGCCGATGCCGGCGTCCGCGCCGCTGTCTCCATCAAACCGGCCAAGCCATCGTCCATAGCCTACGTCGGCGATCTGAAGGCCAACGTCTACGCGCTGGACGCCCAGAAGGGGACGCTGCTCTGGAAAGTGCAGGTAGACGATCACCCCACCGCGCACATTACCGGCGCACCGCAGGTCTTTGAAGATCGAGTCTACGTGCCCGTCGCATCCGGGGAAGAGGGGACCAGTTCGGACGCCCAATATCCCTGCTGCAGTTTCCGGGGCAGCGTGGTGGCGCTGGACGCGGCCAAGGGCAAGCAGCTTTGGAAAACCTGGATCATCAGCGACGTCCCGAAAGTGGTTTCCAAGAACAAGAACGGTGTCAGCCGCTGGGCTCCGGCCGGGGGAGGCATCTGGAGCGCACCCACTATCGATCCCAAACGTCGCGCGCTGTACGTGGGCACTGGCGACGCCTATACTTCTCCCGCCGCCAAGAATACCGACGCCGTCATGGCGCTCAATCTCGATACGGGGAAGATTTTGTGGTCCGTGCAGGCCACCGAAAACGACGCCTGGGTGGTGGGCTGCATGCGTCCCACGCCGCTTGAAAACTGTCCCAAGGATTTTGGGCCGGATCAGGATTTCGGCTCGCCTCCCATCCTGCACGATCTGCCGGACGGACACACCTTGCTGATCGCCGGACAGAAGAGCGGCAACGTGTGGGCCTTCGATCCTGATCGTCAGGGCGCCATAGCGTGGCGCACGGCTCTGGTGAACAACACCAAGGAATTCGGCGGGAAAATCGTCTGGGGCGCCGCAGCCGACGATAGGACCGCGTACTTCGGCTTGGGCGAGGGTGCCGTTGCGGCGGTGGATATTCGCACCGGCGAACGAAAATGGCTCACGCCGTTCACTGCGGCCGACGGGCGTCCCAAACGTCCCGGCCACGAAGGACCGGTAACCGCCATACCAGGCATCGTCTTCACGGGAGGCTTCGACGGCGTGATGCGGGCGCTCTCTGCATCCGACGGCAAAGTGGTCTGGCAGTTCGACACACTGCGCGATTTTGAAACCGTGAACGGCGTGCCGGCCAAAGGCGGATCCATCGGCGCTGCCGGGCCGGTGGTGGCCGGTGGGATGTTATTCGTGCCCTCGGGCTATGTCGGGGTGAGCAACAGCATCCCGGGCAACGTGCTGCTGGTTTTCGCCCCTTAGTACGCGGCTCAACTCGTGCAGCAGCGTTTCCACCTGGAAGGGTTTGGAAACGTAGCCGTCCATGCCGGCGGCCCGGCAGCTTTCGATATCTTCCTTGAGTGCATGGGCCGTCATCGCGATAATGGGCAAATGCTTTCCAGACTCCCGCTCGCGCGCGCGAATCGCCGCACTAGCCTCTAAACCGTTCATGGTGGGCATCTGCACGTCCATCAAGACCACGTCGAAGGCTTCTTGCGAAGCCGTGTTCAGGCCTTCCCGCCCGTTGTTCGCCGTCGTCACCTGATGGCCGCGCTTCTTGAGCATCGCCACCGCCAGCTTTTGATTCACCACGTTGTCCTCAACCAGAAGGATACGCAGAGGCCCATCGAATTCCTCCGGCGGCCGGGCTTCGTTCGAAGCGGCCCTGTCCGGCGTTGCCAAAAAGCCGGAAACTTCCAACGCCACCGTGAAATGGAATGTGGTCCCACGGCCCGGTTCGGACTCCACCCAGATACGCCCGCCCATGGCTTCCACCAGGCGTGAGGAGATAGTCAGGCCCAGCCCGGTTCCTCCGAAACGGCGTGATATGGAGCCATCCGCCTGCGTGAAGGCCTTAAAAATTGTGGCTTGCTTATCGACTGGGATTCCGATGCCGGTGTCTTCCACCGAGAAGCGCCACAGGGCCTCGCAGTTCATCCTTTCCACGGACACTGTAATGGTGCCGTGCTCGGTGAACTTGACTGCGTTGCTCACCAGATTCATCAGGACCTGCCGCAGGCGGGTGGGATCTCCCAGCACTGTACAGTCCGGAAATGGCTTGGCAACCAGCTGCAGGCCGGCGGAGCACGCGTGTGGCGCCAGTAGCCGCATCACTCCGCTCACCACGTCGGCCAATTGAAATTGGGTGAACTCCAATTCCAGATTCCCCGATTCGATCTTGGAGAAATCCAGAATATCGTTGATGATCGTGAGCAGGGAATCCGCGGATTGTTTGATAATCACGGCCGCCTCGTGCTGCTCGGGCGAAAGCGGCGTATCCAGCAGCACCTGGGTCATTCCCAGCACCCCGTTCATGGGCGTCCGAATTTCATGGCTCATCATGGCCAGGAAGTTACTCTTGGCCTGATTGGCGGATTCGGCCGCCGTGATGGCCTGTTGCAACTCCGCGTTCATCGACTTTAGTTGCTTGGTGCGCTCGGCCACGCGCGATTCCAACTGCGCGTGTGCTTTTTCGAGCGATGCCTCCGCGCGCTTCATCTCCGTTATGTCGAAGCCCACGCCATGGATGAACCAGGGCTGCCCGTCCTGGTCCCGCACCATCTTGGCTTCGCAGCGCAGCCAGACCGTGTTGCCATTCCGCGCCAGAAGCCGGTAGGTGGAGCGGAGTGGTTCACCCTTCAAGAAGAAGTGGATTGCCTCGTGGCTCCAACGGTCCTTATCGTCGGGGTGCAGTTGCCGGAACCATAAGATCGGACTCTCCAGCCATTCCTCCTGGTTGAAGCCCAGAATCGTTTCAATCTGAGGGCTGACATAGGCTTCTCCCAGCCCGCCCTCAATCGGAGCGAAAAACACCACGGCCGGTACCTGGTCAATCAGGGCGCGGTAGCGGTCATCCACGCTGAGCGTGGCGCGGGTGCCGCGCTGCGGGTTCGCCTTTTCAACGGGGAGCGTTCGAGCCAGATCCAGCAGGATGGCTTCGGCCTCCAGCAACTGGGCTGCGCCAGGCTGGCAACCGTCTCGGCTGTCGTCCTTATCCCACAAAAGGTAACCTCGAAGGCTTCCATCGACGTGGCAGTCCTGAACCTTTAGCTGCCTTATCGACGAAATACCTGAGGTTTTCCAGCAGAAGGTGCTTTAATTCGTTTTTTTGCATGAAACCGATTATCGCTCGCCGCCGAACATGTGCTTGGGATCTTTGTTGTTGTCCTGGCACACATACTCATACAGTTCCATATCCGGCTGCCACCGGATGAGCCAGCCTCCGGTCCACGGCTTGGTGTAGGCGCCGGGGTCGTCGATGGTGGCTTCGTATTTCATGGTGTTGTAGTCGGTACGGCTAAAACGCTCGGTCAGGTGCAGGAATTCAGTGTGCGGAATGCCTTCCCGCGTCAGCCAAAAGCGCTCGTTGAAGCCCACCGTATCCACCACCAGTGCATCGCCATCCCAATGGCCGATGGAATCGCCGAAGAACGTCGGGTCCATGTTCTTGGGATGCTGCCGGCCGTCCATATAAATTGTGCGCCAGGTGTGTGGGCCGCCCACTTCGAGCATGTATATGCGCTTCTCTTCCGGCACATCCAGAAACTCAAACCCATAGGGTGTATGAAACAGGCGCGGTCCGCCAGAGGGG
>DATHNM010000537.1:0-6998 GCA_035486095.1 Bryobacteraceae bacterium | reverse complement strand
GCGCAGGAGATCACGGCGTACTTGCGCCCCAATCCGGATGTAACCGGATTAATCGATCAGATCAATCCCTTCTCCACGCAGCCTTCGCCCAGCGGAGGCGGAGACGCATACCGGCCGTTCGCATTCGCGTTTCCATCAGCCTCGATCAGTTACCTGCACGAGCGTCAGCATAAACGAGAGCTGCGGCGTGACAGTGCGCGGAAGGCAACGGATATCGCCATATCCACGCTAGCGGATCAGGAAAGAACTCTTCTTTTCAGCTTGAGAAACGCATTCGTGCAGACATTGCAGGCCAAGGCCGTGCTTGCACTCGCCCGGGAGAACCTTTCCTACTGGGACCACGTGCTATCGGTCAGCAGCGACCGATACAAGGCCGGCGACATCGCGCAAGTGGACCTGGACAGACTGGAGCTGCAGCGCATTCAATACGAATCCGACGTGCAGACCGCCGCGGTCAATCTGCGAACCGCCAAGATCCAGCTCTTGATGCTGTTGAACGATCGAACACCGGTCGAGCAGTTTGAGGTTGCGGGCCTTTTTGATTTCAACGAACAGGTCTCGCCGCTGGACGAATTTCGGAAGATCGCTGTGGATGCCAGGCCCGATTTGAAGGCAGCAGTTCAATCCATAGACAAAGCAGAAACGGACCGGCGACTGGCGTTCGCTAACGGCTCGACCGATCCCACGTTCGGCATGGATTTTGCGCGCAATCCGCCGATTCCGGTTTACTTCGGGCTGAGCGTCAGCATCCCGCTACGAATTTTCGATCGGAACCAGGGCGAAAAGTTGAGAACACAGCAAGACATCACCCGCAATGAGAGGTTGCGCGACGCCGCCGCGGCGCAGGTTTTCAGCGATGTGGATTCGGCGTACGCCACCATGGAGAGCAACCTCACGCTGCTGCGCCCCTATCGTGACACTTATTTGAAAGAAGCCGTGGAGGTGCGCGATACGGTGTCGTTCGCCTACACCCGCGGTGGATCCTCGCTGCTGGATTTCCTGCAGGCGCAGCAGGATTATCGCAGCACGGAATTGAATTACTTGAACCTGGTGGGAGCTTACCTGACAGCCGCCGCGCAAATGAATCTGGCGGTGGGTCAGGAGATTATCCAATGAAAAGGCCTGAGGCCATGAAGAATCCTAGAGGCTTAAAGAGCTACAGCACCATTGCAGTTTCAGCGGTCGCGGGCTTAGTCGCCAGCCTGATGCTCTCCGGTTGCGGCCAGAAGGTGGAGGCCAATCCGAAACTGGGCGAGCCGCCGCCGGCCGACATAGTGCAGGAATCGGATGGCAGCTTGTTCCGCGTGGATCATCCGGAACAGTTTCCGATCGCGACGGCGGGCGAACACGACGCCGCGCCCGAGCTGCAGGCTACCGGCAGTGTGAGCGCCGATGTGTCGCGAAGCATTCCAGTGATTTCGCTGGCGTCGGGCCGCATTGTGGAAATCGACGCGCGGCTGGGCGATACCGTCAGCAAGGGTCAAGTGCTGCTGAAGGTGCAAAGCCAGGACATCGCGCAGGCGTTTTCCGATTACCGGCAAGCCATGGCGGACGAGACGCTGGCCAAGGCGCAACTGAATCGATCCAAGGAACTGCTGGAAAAAGGAGCGATTGCAAAGAAGGACGAGGAAGTGGCGGAGGACGCCGCGATCAAGGCCCGGATCACGGTTGAAACCGCGGCCGAGCACTTAAAGGTGCTGGGCGCCGACAAGGACAATCCCAGTTCCATCATCGAGATTCATGCGCCGGTTTCGGGTGTGATCACAGATCAGCAGGTGACTGCGTCGGCGGGGGTGAAGACGCTCGACAATTCGCCGAATCTGTTCACCATTTCGGATTTGTCGAAAGTGTGGATTATCTGCGACGTTTATGAGAACGACATGTCGTTCGTGCGCGTGGGCGAATACGCCGACATTCATCTGGCCGCCTATCCCAAGGTGGTTCTGAAGGCTCGCATCGCCAACATCGCTCCTGCGCTGGATCCGAGTATCCGAACGGCTAAGGTGCGGTTGGAGGTGGATAATACAGGCCTCTTGCGCTTTGGGATGTTCGTGACCGCGACGTTCCATGGATCGCAAAAGGAACTGCGCGCCACGGTGCCGGCCACCGCCATTCTCCACTTGCACGATCGCGACTGGGTGTATGCGCCAGAGGGCAACAATCAGTTTCGCCGTATAGAGGTGGTAGGCGGAGCGATGTTGCCAGGCGGCCTGCAGGAGATCGTCTCGGGCATCCAGCCGGGACAAAAGGTAGTATCGAACGCGCTGGTGCTGCAATCCACCGTGGAACAATAACCGCGGCGCGCGCGGTCACTTCTCGAATTACCAAAAGAATAAGGAAAAGGGGCTGGAAGATAGCCCGCGAAATTGCCGATCGATACTGGACCGCGCTGAGGCCGGGCGCTAAGTTTAGTATGCGGTTCGCCGCGGACTCCGGCCGGCATGATTCGAAAAGTAGTCGATTTCGCGCTCAACAACCGCTTTGTGGTGCTGGCCATCGCACTGTTGCTGCTGGCGTGGGGCGCCATTTCCTTCCACAATCTTCCGGTGGAAGCCTATCCCGACGTAGCCAACAACTACGTGGATGTCATCACGCAATGGCCCGGGATTTCGGCCGAGCAAATCGAACAGCAGGTAACCATTCCGCTCGAAATTGCGATGAATGGAATTCCCGACGTGGTGCACTTGCGCTCATTTTCGCTGTTCGGCTTGTCGGACGTGAAGCTGATCTTCGAAGACGGATCGGAGAACGCCTGGAATCGCGAGCGCGTGCTGGAACGATTGGCGCAGGTGTCGCTGCCGGCGGGAGTGACGCCGCAGATGGGAACCGACTGGAGCCCGGTGGGACAGATTTACTTCTTCACGCTGCAGAGCAGGAATCCGAAATACGACGTCATGGAGTTGAAGTCGCTGGAAGACTGGGTGGTGGAGAAGAACTTCAAGTTGGTGCCGGACGTGGTGGATGTGGCCAGCTTCGGTGGGCCCACGCGCGAATATCAGGTACGCATCGATCCGGACAAACTGATCGCTTATGGGCTCAGCATCGGACAGGTTGAGCAGCAACTGACCAACAACAACGCCAACGCCGGCGGCAGCTTCATCGAAGCGGGGCTGCAACAGGTGGATGTGCGGGAAGTGGGGATGGTGGGCAATGTGCGCGACATTGCCGACACGGTGATCAAGACGCAGAACGGAACGCCGCTGCATGTGAGCGACGTGGCAACGGTGGCGCAGGGGCCCAAGATACGGCTGGGCCAGTTCGGGCGGGCGATTCGCCGCGAAGACGGAAAGATTGCCGATAACGAAGACGTAGTTTCCGGGATCGTGCTGCTGCGCAAGGGCGCGGATTCCGATACCACCCTGAAGGCGATTCACGCCAAGGTGGCCGAACTGAACGACGTCATTCTGCCCTCCGGAGTGAAGATCGTTCCGTTCATCGATCGCAGCGAACTGGTGGAATTCACCACGCACACGGTGCTGCACAATCTCACCGAGGGCATCATCCTGGTGGTCATCATTCTATTTTTGTTTCTGGGCAACACGCGCGCGGCCCTGATTGTGGCCATCACCATTCCGTTTTCGCTGCTGTTCGCATCCATTTGCCTCAGCTTGCGGCACATTCCAGCCAATCTGCTCTCGCTGGGCGCGCTGGATTTCGGCATGGTGGTGGATGGCGCAGTGGTGATGATCGAAAACATCGTGCGGCACCTGCACTCGCCGCCATCCGGCAGCGAGCAGCGTCTGCCCGTGGGTGCGCAGATTCGCGCGGCGGCTCACGAAGTGCAGCGGCCGGTGTTCTACGCCATCACCATCATCATCACGGCTTACATTCCCATCTTCACGCTGCAGCGCGTGGAGGGGCGGCTGTTTAAACCAATGGCATGGACGGTGGCGTTCGCGCTCTTAGGCGCCTTACTGTTCTCGATCGTGGTGTCGCCGGTGCTGGCGAGCTTCTTTTTCCGGCACGGAGCCCGGGAATGGCACAACCCGCTGATGCGCATCCTCACCGTTCAATATCGAAAAGCGGTGCGCTGGGCCATCCGGGAGCGTTGGGCCGTGGTATCGATAGCGGTGCTGGCTCTGGTGGCAACCGGCTCGCTAGCCACCAGCGGAATCGTAGGATCGGAATTTCTTCCGCACCTTGATGAAGGCGCGCTGTGGGTGCGCGGAACCCTGGCGCCCAGCACCGGACAAACCGAGGGTGTGCGCGTGGCCAACCTGGCGCGCGTAACGCTGGCTGCGTTCCCGGAGGTGACCCTTGTGACCAGCCAGGTGGGACGTCCAGATGATGGCACCGATACCACAGGTTTCTTCAATACCGAATACTGCGTGGACCTGAAGCCGAAAGAGCAATGGCGGCCGGTATTTCACCAGAACAAGGATGCGCTGATCGCATCCATGAACGAGCAACTGGAGAAGATTCCCGGCGCCGTCTGGAATTTCTCGCAGCCTATCGCCGACAACATGGAAGAAGCGGTCAGCGGCGTGAAAGGCCAGCTTGCGACGAAAATTTACGGCGACGATTTGCAAACCCTGGAAGATAAAGCAGACGAAGTGCTGAAGGTGATGCGCACCGTTCCGGGGGTGGAAGACCTGGGAGTATTCCGGCTGCTGGGGCAGCCCAATCTGAACGTGCGGGTGGATCGCCGGCAGGCGGCGCGCTATCAGATCAACGTCGCCGATGTCGAGGACGCAATTCAAACCGCGGTGGGCGGCAACGCGCTGACGCAAGTTCTGGAAGGTGAGCAGCGCTACGATCTGGTGGCGCGGTACCAGGCGCCGTACCGGAATACGCGGGAAGCGATTGCGAACATCCGCCTGCTGGCGCCTTCCGGGGAGCGCGTTTCACTGGCGCAGCTGTGCAAGATCGAGATGCGGGACGGCGGGTCCGAGATTTATCGCGAAGGCAACCAGCGCTACGTCGCGGTGAAGTATAGCGTGCGCGGGCGCGACCTGGGAAGCACCGTGGAAGAGGCAATTCAGAAGGTAAACAAGCAGGTCCAATTACAGCGCGGCTATCACATCAATTGGGAAGGCGAATATGAGAGCGAGAAGCGGGCGGCGGCGCGCCTGGGCATCATCGTGCCGCTCACGGTATTGATCATCTTCGTGATTCTGTACACCATGTTTCAATCCATGAAGTGGGCCGCGCTGATTATTGTGAACGTCATGATGACGCCGCTGGGCGGAATTCTCGCGCTCCTGCTGACCCACACGCACTTCAGTGTTTCATCCGGCATCGGATTTCTCGCGCTGTTCGGCGTCTCGGTGCAGACCGGCGTGATCATGCTGGAATACATCAACCAGCGGCGCGCGCGCGGGCACTCCATTGAAGAAGCGGCGGTGGAGGGCGCGGTCCTGAGGCTGCGGCCCATTATGGTCACCAGCATGGTGGCCACTTTAGGATTGCTGCCGGCCGCGCTCTCGCACGCCATCGGATCGGATTCGCAGCGGCCCTTCGCCATCGTGATCGTGGGCGGTTTAATTTCGGGATTGCTGCTAAGCATTTTCCTGTTGCCGACGCTCTACGCGTGGGTGGCGCGCGAGGGCGACGTACTCCCGCTAGCGGAGACCGCGCTCGAGGAATCTCATTAATCGAAAGATTTTCACCAATCCGGAGAGTATTACTTATCTGTTAAGCTTGAAGCGTACAGAATGCTGTTGTTGGCGCTTCAAGCGGCATGATCCGACGCCTGGTCGATTTTGCCTTAGATAGTAGAGTCCTGATCCTGGCAGTCGCGATCCTGCTGCTGATCTGGGGCGGGATCTCATTCCATAACCTGCCGGTGGAAGCCTATCCGGACGTGGCGAACAACTACGTCCAGATCATCACCCAGTGGCCCGGGCGCGCGGCCGAGGAAGTGGAACAGCAGGTCACCACACCCATCGAAATCGTGATGAACGGCATTCCGCACCTGGAACATTTGCGGTCGTTTTCAGTGTTTGGACTTTCCAGCGTCATGTTGATCTTCGACGATCAATCGACCAACGATTCGAACCGCCAAAAGGTGTTGGAGCGTCTGGCGCAGATCAATCTGCCGGAGAATCTGCAGCCGCAGATCGGCACCGACTACAGCCCGGTGGGACAGATTTATTGGTACACGCTGCACAGCACGAATCCGAAATACGACTTGATGGAGCTCAAGACCCTGGAAGACTGGGTGCTTGAGAAGGAGTTCAAGTCGGTTCCCAACGTAGTGGACGTGGTGAGCTTCGGGGGTGTCACGCGCGAATATCAGGTGCGGCTAGACCCGGACAAGCTGGTGTCTTACGGGCTCACCGTGGGGCAAGTAGAGCAGCAGCTGGCCGCCAACAATGTAAACGCCGGCGGCAGTTTCGTCGAAGCGGGCCTGCAGCAGATCAACGTGCGCGCGCTGGGGCAGATGAAAACCGTCGCTGATATTCAGAAAACCATGCTGAAGTCGCAGAATGGAGCTTCCATTCGCGTGGGCGACATCGCCACCGTGACGCAAGGCCCGAAGATTCGCCTGGGGCAGATCGGCAAAGCATACCGCAGGACGGACGGCAAGGTAGACGACAACGGCGATGTGGTGGAGGGGATTGTTCTGCTGCGCAAAACCGCGGACTCCGACGCGACGCTGGTCTCCATCCACGACAAAGTGGACGAATTGAACAATCACGTCCTGCCGAAGGGCGTGAAGATCGTTCCGTTTCTCGACCGCAGCAACCTGGTGCACTACACCACGCACACGGTGCTGCATAACCTGACCGAGGGCATCATATTGGTGGCCCTGATCCTGTTTATATTTCTGGGGAATATTCGCGGCGCCTTTATCGTGGCGCTGACCATTCCATTCTCTCTGCTGTTCGCATCCATTTGCCTGAATCTCAACGGCATTCCCGCCAATCTGCTCTCGCTGGGCGCGCTGGATTTCGGTATGGTCGTGGAAGGCACTGTGGTGATGGTGGAGAACATCGTTCACCATCTGAGCACGAAGCGCCAGGACGAATCGAAAACCGCATCGATCCGCGATTCCG